>DATINJ010000116.1:0-27820 GCA_035474375.1 Kineosporiaceae bacterium
TGCCCAACGTCAAAGCGGGCAACCGTGCATGATCACGGCAATGCCGGTGAGTTAAGTCGCCACGGGACCCCTGACCAATAGCCGTGATCATGCACGCTTGCTCTTCAGGCCAGGGCACGCCGGCGCTGACGCGCCTGCCAAGTGCATGATCACGGGTCGAAGCGACGCAGATGCGACCTCAGGCAACCTCACCCCAGTCACTCCAGCGCTTAACTCACTGGCATTGATGATCACGGCAGGTTTTGGGGCTACGCGGGTGGATGGCGCCGCAGGTAGGCGCTCAGGCCGGTCGTGCTCTCCGCTGCCAGGAAGACCGAGGGGACGTTGGTCAGCACTTCCTCGCTGTGGACTGCGCAACCCCAGGCGGAATCACCCCAGGAATCGGCCACCTTGACCGCGGCCGGTTCGGAGCAACCCTGCGGACCACCGAGTTGGCAGCTGTCGGGCCGTTGCCGGCTGTGCAGGGCTTTGGCGGCGTCGCTGACCTGCGCGGCCAGCAGATCCGCGGCGTTCAGCCGGGTTGCCTCCCGGGCTCGCATCAAGCGCTCGCTGCGAACAGCGTCCAGGGCGGCGAGTTTGATCTCCAGCTGGTCGGCCACAGTGCCCGCCAGATCAGTCAGAACAGCGATCTGGCTACCGCCCACCGCGGTGGCGTCACGCGGCACCTGATCGATGACGTTCACCGTGCCCAATGCGTGCCCGCTGGAGGTGACGATCGGCGAGGCGGCGTAGAACCGGAGCCCTAGTTCGCCGCGCACCAGCGGATGATCTTGAGTGCGTGGGTCGGTGGCCGCGTCGTTCACCACGTACGGGCCGGTCTGTTGGACGACCGAGGCGCACAGGCCGGGCTCCGTACCGACGTTTCGCACGCCGTCCAGGCCCTGCGTGGCCGCAAACCACACGCGATCTTCATCCACGATCGTGACGGTTCCGATCGGGGTGGCAAACGTCGTCGCCGCGATCCGAGCGATGCGGTCGAAGGCACCGTCCTGCGGGGCTTCGAGAGCTGCGTACTTGCGCATCACGGCCAAGCCGTGTTCGGTGTCGCTTGATATCGACGTATTGCTGTCCGGTGATCCGGTCCGGAACGGAGAGGTCATCTTTGGCGCTCCTCGGGTCTAGAGGAAAGCCGCAAGGCTGCGGATAGCTTACGGCCGCGGGGATAGAGGATAGGCCGCAAGGCTGCGGGTAGCTCGCGGCAGCGGGGATAGAGGATAGCCGCAAGGCTGCGGGTAGCTCGCGGCAGCGGGTCGGTTGATCGCAATTCAGGTGCGCTCAACTACGCGTTCCATACTGCCACCGTTCACGGTGATCAGATGCCCGATATAGCGGATACGGATACTTCTGCAGATACTGCTGTGCCTGGTGTGGTGCTAGTGGAATGTCGGTCTCAAGTCGTGGGCAGGCGGCGACGAAGCTAGTTTCGATTACATGACCTCC
Organism: Kineosporiaceae bacterium; assembly: GCA_035474375.1. Classification (GTDB taxonomy): domain Bacteria; phylum Actinomycetota; class Actinomycetes; order Actinomycetales; family Kineosporiaceae; genus JANNPJ01. The sequence goes on from DATINJ010000116.1 coordinate 1,441, forward strand.
ACGTCGCCACTCCGGCGCATTCTCCGTGGTGGCGACTCGGACCGGAGGAGAGGGCAATGGAAGTCCGATACGCGGAGGCAGAACTGGTAAATGCGGTCATTGGAAGTGATCTGACCGTCAAGGACCTATGGCTGCGCTACCTTGCCCTCGGCGGCACCCGGACCCGGCAGGAACTGCAGGACTACCTGAGCGGTGAAGCCGGATGGACCGCAGAGGATCATGACGTGCTGGCCCGTGCGCTGCAGGAATACCGAAAAGTCGCTCGGTAGGCGCACTGTTATCATCGGCGCGTGGCGATGACCCACGGCCACGGCCACGGTTCGCAGCACGATCCCGGTTCGCGCCGAGTGCTGGCGATCGTGCTGGCCATCACCTGCGTCGTGTTGCTCGTAGAGATCGTCGGCGCGATCTGGTCCGGAAGCCTCGCCCTGCTCGCGGACGCCGGTCACATGCTGACCGACGTGGCCGGGTTGACGCTCGCTCTGATCGCGGCGGTCCTGGTTCAGCGCCCACCCACCGATCAGTTGACCTGGGGATACCGCCGAGCCGAGGTACTGGCGGCGGCCGCCCAAGCAGCGGTCTTGCTCGCCGTCGGCGCGTTCATCCTGATCGAGGGCGTGCAGCGGCTGATCGAGCCGCCCGAGGTGACGTCCGGCCTGATGATCGTCTTCGGGGTGGTCGGTCTGATCGGCAACTCGATCGCGATCGGCGTGCTCAGCCGGGCCGGCTCGGACAACCTCAACATGCGCGCCGCCCTCCTGGAGGTGGTCAACGACGCGCTCGGCTCGGTCGCCGTCCTGGTCGCCGCTGTGATCATCGCCAGCACCGGCTGGACCCGGGCGGACGCCCTCGCCTCCCTGGTGATCGGTGTCCTGATCATTCCCCGGACCTGGGGCCTGCTCCGCGAGACCGTCGACGTCCTGCTGGAGAGCACCCCCCGGGGAGTGGACCTGGCCGAGGTCCGGGCGCACATCCTCGCCGTCCCGCACGTCCAGGCCCTGCACGACCTTCATGCCTCCACCGTGGCCAGCGGGCTACCGGTGCTCACGGTGCACGTGGTGGTCGACGACGAGTGCTTCCACGACGGGCACCTGACCTCGATGTTGGACCAGATGCAGGGCTGCCTGGCTGGACATTTCGACGTCGAACATTCCACGTTCCAGTTCGAGCCGGCATCTCACCTCGACCACGAGCACGCGGCCCACCCCTGATCGGCCTGATTCGGGCCAACCTGGCTACTGCCCGTCGGTCGGCTCAGAGGTTGTCCTCCCGGCGCTGGATCTCGCGCAGCAGTGCCCCGGCAAGCTGGGCCTTAACCTTCTTGGCCTCGCTCCGCCCGGCCGCAGCCGTCGGGTACGGGCCGGTGAAGACGACGAAGTACCCGCGCTTGAGCGGGCGGTAGTTATCCGATTTGAGCACCCGAGCCGCGATTCCACGGTCTTTCAGATCTTTGGCCTCGGCGAGCGCAACCGATCGGGTGGGATGGCTGGAAATCTGCACGATCAAGATCGGTCCGGCCTTGGTGGTTGGCTTCGGCGTCTGCAGATTGTTCTGCAATACCGGGATGCCGACGTCGTCCATCGAGGAATGCGCCACCGAGGCCACAAAAATCACTGCCGTCACTAAGATCGCCGCAAGGATCGGCCAGAATGCATCCAAGCCGGCCGCCGACAATGACTTGCGCGAAGGTAGCGAGGTGTCGCTGGTCTGGTCCCGCAGCGACATCTCGTTGGCGGGGGTGTGCTGTCTCGGGTCTCTCACGGCGCAGCCAGTCTAGGCCGAACTGCGGCTTTGTCTGCCGTTTGATGGCAGATATTTGGCTACCCCATGGTATTCCGCCACTATGCACGGCGGTGAGTATCTGAATTGCTCGACCTGATCTCTCCTACCTGCGTGCTTTCCACAGTCAGCGCACGCGCGGCACCAAGGGGGCGGGCCGATGCGGCCACGAGATACTGCCCGGTGGGGCATCACCGCGCTCGCAACGATGCTGTCCACCTACGCCTTGGACGGGCTCGCCACGGCTGCCGGGGTGCTCCTGGTCGCCAGTGGCCTGCTGGCCGGTCTGGATCGAACCGCCGTACTGATCTTCGCCGCCGGCAGCTATCTGATCTGGGCGCTGGGGTTGCGCGCCTCCCTGGCCGCGAACTGGAGCCTGCTCTGTGCCACCGGGACCAGCACCAATCTGCTGTCCAAATTGGCGCACGACCTGACCGCGCGGCGGACGGCGAACCGGCGCGCCCGCCGGTTCGCGTCGTCCACCGGCTATCTCGGTACCGAGGTAGCCAAGGAGGCACCCTATTACGTCGCTGCTTTCGGGACGTCGATGCTGGGCGACTCGATCTCGGCCAACGAGGCGATCATCTTTCTCGGTGGAACCAATCTCGGGGCTGCCGTTTACGAGTCCGGCCTGGCCGTCGTCACCAGGACGCTGCTGCGCCGCAAGTGCCCCTCGGCCAACGGGCGATTATTGGATCTCGACGGGGGTGCCCAGCGGCAGGCGGTCGGCGAGGTGCGTGATGACGGTGTTGGCCACCCGCAGGCAACCATGGCTGACGTCGTGTCCGAGCCCGTGCGGTGCATCAGTCCCGTGCAGTCCCAGCTGGCCAGGGCCTCCAGCGAAGCTTTTCAAGCTGGTGGAGAAGGCGGATAGCCCGAAAGCGTAGGGTCCGTAGGCGCCGTCCGGATCGGGTGGCTGAATCAGTTCGGTCAGGTAATACGTCCCCTTCGGGGTAGGGGTGGCGACCTTGCCGACGCCGACCTTGTGCCGGGCGATCCGTCGACCCTCGTACATGACGTCCAACTGGTGCCGGGACATCGAGATGACCAGCCGATACTGAGTCGTGGAGAGGCGCACGTCACTGCCCGCGATCCACCCCGAGGACCCGTTGGGACGCGCGGGTAACTGAACTCTCAGCCAACCCGGCCGGCTCTCCAGCACCAGAAAGGTCAGTGGGGCACCGATCGCGGTGGGGTTCGGCAGGCTGCTTCGCACCTCACCGCCGGGTGTGCGGTGGATGTTGACCTGGGCAACCTGTGCGGTAGCGATCCGGCTCGCGGCGGGTCGGCTGCGGCCCGGGTCGGCTGTCGATGAGATCTGCAACTGCGCCGTCGGCTGCGTCCCTAATCGGGATTCAGGTTGGTCGGCGGCGGAACTGCCGCACCCGCTGCCGAGCAGTGCGATCGTCAACGCGGTACAGAACAGTCCCACCGCCCTCCCGTGATCATGCACGAAATACCCTTCTGATCGCCGAAGCAGACGTAGCCCGGGCATGATCACGACGGATTGAGATTCAGCCGGTGAAGCGCGGTTTGGTGCGGATCGGCACGGCTCGGGGAGCCCTGGTCTCGGCCGGTGCTTTCGCCACTGGGCGGTCCGCCGCAGCGGGTTTCGTCGTTGCCGGCGCCGGTGCGGGGGTTGAGGCCGCAAACGACGGTCCGGTGATCAGCATGGTGGCTCCGAGGATTGCCGCTACCGCTGTCGAGAACACTGCCTTGCTTGACATCTGGCCTCCAGGAGCGAAGACCAACGGGATCGGCGGGCTTGCCGATCCGCCGCGTTGGCCGACGTCTCCACCACCCGACGTGCGGCCGTCCGGCGGGGTTGTGTTCATTGCTTCTGACTTCGGGACCGACGACAATGTCGGCCGTGAGCCAACCTCCCGGGAATCCGTCGCCAGAATCGGTTGAGTTCGACCCGCAACGCGGCGGCCGTCTGTTGCGGGCCGAAGCCGCCGCCATCCTTCCCGTGCTGCGGGCGCTGCCGCCCTCGGCGTTCGACACTCCGACGTTGCTCCCCGGTTGGTCGGTGCGCGATGTGCTGGCGCACTGCTCGGCTGCCTTCAAAGGCGTCACGACCGGCCAACTGCATGACTTCAGCCCAGCCTCGAACGAGAAGGATGTGGCACATCGCCGGGGCTGGAGCATCGAAGAACTGCTCGACGAGCTCACCGCCGGCTACCAGAGCGGTGCGGCGGTCATCGATGCGGTGGCCCCGCGCCTGGACGCCTTGGCTCTCGGGGAGTGGATCCATGGCGGTGACATCCGTGACGCCCTCGGCCTGGCCGCGGCCTATGCGTCCGACGGCGTAGCCGACGCCCTCGTGTTGCTGGCCGACCGAAGCCGGGCGAAGTCGGTGCCGCCGACCGATGTCACGTTGACCGGGCCGGACCCTCGACTGCTGCGGCTCGGCCCGAAAGCGGTTGACGCAGTAGCGACTCTGCGGACGGATCCGGCCAACCTGTTCCGGCTCTGTGCGGGCAGGCAGCCGGATCCGACCGGATTCACGCTCACCGGCGCAAGGTCGGAGGACTACCTGACCTTCAACTGACGGCGCGGCCAGGCCGCGCGGAAGTGGGTCACTGGCGAGTTGTGTGGGTGAGCAGGGAGTCGAGGACCTCTTCTGCGCTCGGCATGGCTTCGATCTCGGCCTGGATCTTCCGAGCATTCTGGGAAAGGTCTGTCTGAGTGAGCATGCGTTCTACCGCGGTGCGGATGGATTCTGGCGAAACCCGTTGAGGGGGAAGTGTAATCGCGACTCCGGCCCGCTCGGCGGTGGCTCCGTTGAGGAACTGATCGGCTCCTTGCGGCAAGATCAGGTGCGGTAGCCCATGGCAGAGGGCGGCAAGAATGGTCCCGGCGCCACCTTGGGTGATCAATGCCGAGCAGAGTGGCAAGAGCAGGGAATGCGGCGCGAAGTCGGCAACCAGAATCTGCGGCGGCTGTCGCCCGAGCCGGCCCGGGTCGCTCCCTGGACCAACGGTGACCAGGACGTTGACCGGTAACTCGCGGAGACCGTCGAGCGCGGTCTCGAACACGCCGGTTGCGCCGTGGAAGAGGGTGCCGAGCGTGAGGTGCACCGTTTTCGGGTAGGGCAGCGCGGCAATCGTCTCGTCATCCCAGGGCAAGCGCTCGCCAGAGATGGCCTCACCGGCGCTGGGCCGCAGCGGTACCCGGTTCCGGAAGGCGGCGACGGCGTCGTCCTGCAACAGCGGTGGGCAGTTGTCCAGGTATGGAGCGAGGAGGACGCGATCGTTGAGCTCGGGTACGCCCCACTCCTGGCAGAGGGCGCCGAATCGGGCTCCGAACCAGTCCCAGGCCGGAGCGGGCAGCGGGCCGAGACCGTGCACCACGTCTTTGGCGCCGATCACAGCCGCCGCGATCGACCCGGCCAGCTCCGTGATCGGATGGATGACCAGGTCCGGTTGCCACTGCCGAGCTCGGGGGACCAACTCGGCGGCGCGCCTGGTGGCAGCCGCGCCGAACATCCCCGAGATCACTGTGGGGACGCGTTGATCCGGCGGGATGGTGCTCAGGTCGGGAACGCTCTGCTGGAAGGCTGCGTCGGCTTCGGCACGGCTCGGGCCGACGTCCCAGGTGGAAAGGCCTCGGCGGCGCGCCTCGGCGGCTCCCTCTGCGCCGGAAGCCACGACCACCTCATGGCCCTGCTTCTCGGCGGCGCGAACCAGCGGTAACAACGGCAGCAGATGGCCGTGCGCCGGCCACGTGCTGATCAGAATGCGCACCAAACGAGCTTAAAATATGGCACGCCTTTAGGCATCCGTAATCCCGGGGGACTGGTGGCCGGGGCCGTAGGCTGCGGGGAAATACGACGGCAGGAAGAGCGGACGGGGTGCGGCAATGGTTGATCCGATCATGGAGACCCGGGCGCTGACGCTGGCGATGCAAGCCCATGCGGGCCAGGTCGACAAGCAGGGCCGCGACTACTTCCAGTTCCACCTGCAGCCGGTCGCCGACTTGCTCCGACCGTTCGGCAGCCATGCCTACGTGGCAGGTCTGCTGCACGACGTCGTCGAAGACACCTCGGTCACCTGCTCGCAGCTGGCCCAGCTCGGCTTTCCGGCGCCAGTCGTCGAGGCGGTCCGGTCGGTGACTCGACAGGACGGCGAGTCCTACCCGGACCTGATCACCCGGGCCTGTGCTGATCCGCTAGGCCGGCTGGTGAAGCTGGCCGACAATTGGCACAACCTGTCGAGCGTGGATGCACTGACGGATGAGGACGATCGGGCTCGGCTGCGACTGCGCTACGAGGGCGCCCGAGAAACGCTCGAAAACTCCCTGATCGTGCCGGTCTGAGTCAGTTACCAATCCTGGCCGGCGCGTTCGGTGACAGCGATGACCGGGCCGCGTTCGGCGTCCAGGGTGTACCTGTTCATCACGGTCAATGCCGGACCATAGACGTGCAGGCTGGCGGCTGCGGTGTCGCCGACGCCGATCACCTGATGGATGTGGCGGGGCCCGAACCCACGCACCAGCGGCGCGGGTAGCACTCGCGAGCTCATCCGGGCCGGCTCGGCCCTGGTCGGAGCCGGGGTGAGTTCCTGCAGTTCGCCACACAGCACGGTGAAAGCACCGGATGAACCACCGTGGTCGTGCAGGTCTGTGCCCTGTCCGGGCAGCCAGGTGAGTAGCCAAGCCTCCCAGCCGTCACCCGTGGTCAGCCGGGTGTACCAGCGCCGCTCGGGGTCGACGTGCAGGAGCGGCCGCCAAATCTCCACCTGACCAGCGAGATGCTTGGCGATCCGGGCGAGCGCCTTCGGGCTCTGTGGCCGACCGGTCGACGGGTTCAACCGCGGATCGGCTGGGGCGGTCAGCGCGTTGTTGCGTAGGTCGGTATCAGTGCGGACGAGCGTGGGGATGGCGAACTGGGACATCGGGTCTCCGATCGGTGGAGTCGGCGGGAACGGGGCGGTTCGGCCGACACCACTGGTCGAAGTGGTGCACCCGTCGCCCCGACCAGATGTCCTCGAGGCCACCGACGCACGCCAGAGCGGCGCGGATGCGAGGCGACATCGGACCATCCTTACGTCGAGTGCGACAGGTGCAAGCAGTAGCTTGACATTGTCGATCAGAAAACTCAAGAAAGCTTGTGCTGTGCCTTCTCCTTCGCCGCTGCCGCTGCGGCCTCCGCGTCGGCGTGTCGCTTGGCGGCCTCCTCCGCTTCCGCCAGAGCGTCCATCAGCGCCTGGCGCTTTTCCTTGCGCTCGGCCTCTTTCTCGTAGTCGCGAATGATGCTGAAGAGAAAGGCCACGCCGCCCGCGCAAGCGCCCGCGACCAGCAGGCCCCGGCCGATGGCAGTCGTGCCGTCCAGCTGTCCGGTCTGGACCAGGTGGTAGAGCGGCGGGCCGGCCATCACCACCGCAACCGTGGCACCGACCAGCAGGGCATTCATCGAGAGGCATCCAGAGCGGCCAGTTGGGCGCAGAGCAGGGCGGCCCAGCCGATCCGGTCGACGGTGATCCCGTCCACCCGAATCACCGGGACGTCGAGGCCCAACACCGCGGCCGGGCTGTGCAGGTCCAGGGCGCCGTCCAGGGCGATCGCATCCACCTGCTCCAGGGCCTGGACCCAGGCGGTGATCTCGGCCAACGGCCGGGAAGCATCAACCACCACGATCACGGCTTCGGCCTTGATGTTGTCCAGGATCGTGCGGGTGCCGGCTGGATCGTCGTATCCGTCGATCGGAACCGAGATCACCACTGGCCGGATCCGCTTGCTCCGGGCGATCGCGGCTCGCCGGTCGACGCCGACCGCCCCCGGTACCAGGGTGACCGCCCGGGGACGGCCGCTGGTCGGCAACTCCAGGGCGGTTCGATGGGCCTCCAGTTCCACCACGTCGGCGGGGCCGACCACGGCGATCACTGCGGCGTCCTCCCGGATCCTCGGCTCGGGCAACTGGCCGAGCATGGCGACGATCGATCCGAAACGGTCACCGGCGTGCAACTGCTCGGTCCAGGCAGCCGGCACTCCGAGGGCACGCAACGCCTCCCGATCGGCGGTCAGCTGATCGAAGCCGTCGATCAGATCCGGGCCGGCCGGCACATCTGCGCGGGTGGCAGCATCGGCGAAGGGGGTGCCGACCTCGTCCGGTCCAACTTCGGTCGGCGCGTCGACGTGCTCCACGTCGTCCTGGGCGGGCTGTTTCCGCAGCCCAGGCCGCCATCGACGAAGCAGCTTCCACGACGATTCGGCGTTGATCGGGGTGTCGGTGCGGACATCGTCCGGGTCGTGCCGGAGCTCGGACGCGTGCCGGGCAGACTCCGCGGCCCGGGAGCCGGGCTCCGGGGCGGTCGGCTCGGGCGGTCGTCGGTCATCGTGCAGGCCCACGGGTCGGTGGGCCGGGGCCGGAAGCTCCTGCTCAACCGGGTCCGGCAGGGGCGGGACGATGGGTTCGGGGCCAACCGCAGGCCGCGGGACCGGGAGGGCCCGGTGCCCACCGCGGCGAGGCTTCGGGTTCGGCACGACCGTGGTTGCCCTGCCGTTGGTCGGTACCCCCTTCATGATCACAGGCCGCTCGGGCGTATGTCTGGTCCCCTTCAAGGGCAGCCCTCCGCTCATGCTCGGCTCCAGGCTCGGTGCGATCGGCGGCAGATCCTGGTCGAACCGGCGCGGTTCGGCTGGCGGCTGGACCGCAGTCACCGGGTCGCTTTCCGGTTCGGCCGGTGTCTCGATTGCGAAAGCGGCTTCCGTCTCAGGGTGGTTCGCAGCACTGGTCGACGCCGGCACGCTGGTGATCACGGTCAGGACGGGCGCTCGGGGGGCCGCCGCAGGTGTGTCGAACCACAGCCGAGAATCCGGCACCGGCTCGAGGTCGGCGCCGGGCTCATCGCCGGCAACAGATGGATGGATCACCTGGAATAGATCGGTTCGTGGGCGGGCTTCGTTGAGCGAACTGGGCTCGATAGCGGCCGCTATTTCAGGCGCTCCCGGCTGCGCGGGTGGCTCGGGCTGCTCGGGTTGCGCTGGCGGGTCGGGTTGCGCGGGTGAGGTAGAAGCTGCGGCTGGCGGGCCGAGGCCGACCAGCGCGGGCCACGGCCGATCCGCCGGGAATTTCACCTGTGGAAACTCGATGGCGGTGAACGAAACAGCGGAGACCACGCCCGGTGTTCTCGCCGAGTCCGCGCGGTGGGGCGCCTCGTCCAGCGCCTCATGAGCGATCTCCACGATCTCGGCGAAAGGGAAATCGACGTCTTCCACCTCGAACCGGCCGGTCGTCACAACAGGGTCGGGCATCAGCTTGGCGGCCAGCCGCTCAGCCGGACTCGATCCGAGCGCGAGCGCCGGGTCACCGTCGGCGGGCGGTCGCGTGACGGCCATGGTTGCCATCAACTCGGCGGCGCTGGCCCGGTCGACCAGGTCCAGCAGGCTGCCGGCCTCGATGGCGGCGACCGGCGGCGCGGCGGTGAGCTGCGGCATGGCCGGAAAAGTGGAGGCGATCGCTTCGACCACCGAACGTTGAAGGGGCTCGACTACCTGCGGTTCGGACTCCCCTTCGCGCGGAATTTCGACTGCCACTTCGAACCCTTCCTTGGCAAAGAATCCGAGGATCCCCCCTCGACGTACCTTCTGGGCGCGGACGATTCGGGCGGTAGCGCCGCCCTCCTGGTGGGCGCGCAGCAACAGCGCCTCCAGGTCGTCACCCTCAAGCAGCAAATTCACTACTGCTCACCTGCCCCACTGTCTCGATCTGATGGAGCCCGGAGGCCTCGCCGAAGCCGATCACCGGAAGCTGGGGGAGCGATCCACGCAGTAGCCGCCGCAGTGGCAGCCGCAGCGGACCGGAGATCAGCAGCACCGGCAGTTCGCCGCGCTGTTCGGAGTTGCTCATCAGGGTGGCTACATCGGCTACCAGACGCTGAGCCGTCACCGGGTCGAGGGCGATGACCACGCCCTGCTCGCTGGCTCGCAGGGCTTCACCGAGCTGGGATTCGACTCCCGGTTCGAGAGTGATGGCTCGCAACACGCCGTCGCGGACGTAGGGCGCGGTCAGGGCCGGTCCGAGGGCGGTCCGCGCCGACTCCAGCAGCGCGTCCGGGTCGGTGGTCGCTCGGGCCCGCTGGCCCACGCCCTCCAGCACCCGACCCAGGTCCCGGATCGACACCTGCTCGTCCAGCAGCCCTTGCAGCACCCGCTGCACGGCGGAAAGGGAGAGTAAGCCCGGCACGAGTTCCTCGACGGCAGCCGGCCGGTCAGACTTGAGTACTTCCAGCAGCTCTCGTACGTCGTCCAGGCTGAGCAGCCGGGAGGCGTGCTGGCGAACCATTTCGGCAAGATGCGTGGTCACGACGGCAGCCCGCTCCACGATGGTCGCACCGGCCAGTTCCGCGGCGGCCCGGTACTCGACCGGCACCCAGACCGCGGGCAGCCCGAACACCGGCTCGGTGGTGTGCCGGCCCGGCAGACCGTCCATCGCATCGCCGATCGCGAGCAGGTTTCCGGGCGGTGCCTCGCCGTTGGCGACGCTGATCCCGCCGATCCGGATCTCGTAGGTACCCGGCGGCAGCATCGCGCCGTCCCGGGTCCGGACCGGAGGCAGAACCAGGCCGAGGTCGAGGGCGGTCTTGCGCCGCAGCGCCCGGACCCGGTCCAGGAGGTCGCCACCGCGGGCGGGATCCACCAGGTCGACGGTGTCCGGCGCGAGCAGCAGTTCCAACGGGTCCACCCGAAGCGACTCGGTCACCGGATCGTGTTCCGCCTCGGCCGGGAGTTGGCCCTGACCAGACGGGATCGCGAGCGCAGACCCGGCCAGGGTGGCCGCTGCGGCTTCGCCGGGGCCGTCCGTCGATCGGGTCGAGATCAGCAGCACGAGGCCGCCGACGATCAAGAACGGCAGCTTGGGCATTCCTGGGATGAGACACAGTGCGAGCAGGGCGGCGCCACCGATCCGCAGGGCTTCGCGGTGCCGGCCGAGCTGACCGATCAGATCGCTACCGACGTCCCCTTCGCTGGTCGAGCGGGTGACGATGACGCCGGTCGCCACCGACATCAGCAGCGCCGGGATCTGGGAGACCAGGCCATCGCCGACGGTCAGCAGGCTGTAGGTGCTGATCGCCTCGCCGGCCTCCATCCCGCGTTGCAGCATCCCGATCGCGAACCCGCCGATCAGGTTGACGAACGTGATGATCACGGCGGCCATGGCATCGCCTTTGACGAACTTGGTACCACCGTCCATCGCACCGTAGAAGTCGGCTTCTGCCGCGACGTCCTTGCGTCGCTTGCGGGCGGTGTCTTCGTCGATCAGCCCGGAGTTCAGGTCGGCATCGATCGCCATCTGCTTGCCGGGCATCGCGTCCAGGGTGAATCGGGCGCCTACCTCGGCGACCCGGGCGGCACCGTTGGTCACCACGGTCAGCTGGATGATGATCAAGATCGCGAACACCACCAGGCCGATCACCAGGTTCGCGCCGATCACGATGTGACCGAAGGCTTCGATCACATTCCCGGCATAGCCGTCGCGCAGCACCAGTCGGGTGGCGCTGACGTTCAGCGCCAACCGGAAAAGGGTCGCGACCAGAATGACCGTGGGGAAGACCGCGAAATCCAGCGGGCGGGTCACCTGCAGGGCGACCAGGAGCACGATCAGGCTGACCGCGATGTTCAAGGCGATCAGGACGTCGAGCAGAACCGCCGGTAGCGGGACCACCATCATCAGGACGACGACCACTACGCCCACGGGCACGGCGAGACGCACCAGCCGGTTGGACGGCATCCGACCTCCCGATCGTCGTGCGAGGGCGGGGGCCTCGGAATCGCTCCATGCCCGCACTGAGAGCCGTCCGTGGCTCGATGCTCCATCGGCCGGGGCGGACCGGAACTTGAGTACGTCGCCTCCGGCCGGCCACCAATCACCCGCGCGGAGGATCGCCGAGATCTCCGAAAATGCCTTGGCCATAAAGAATCTGAGACATCAGCCTGGATCGGCCCGGACGGCGGTAACGATGCTCGAGGCTAGCGCGATGTGTCAGTACCGGACAAAACCCCGGAAGCGGTGGATTTGGTGGCGCGCCCAGTGCGACAGATCAACGTGCGCGGCGCCCGAAAAGCCCGTTTCCTCGACGTAGTCATTGCTCTGACCTCCTGGGGAGGTGCTAAATGTCAGCTCTAGCCGCGATCGCGGTTTTCCCGATCTTTACGCTGTTGCTCGTCGGACTATCCAAAGCGGAGAACGCCATCTCCGCTGCCACGCCGATCGTCGACCGAATTCCTGCTGATCCGCCAGCCGTAGGCGAAACGCCTTCTGAATAAATTAGTTTCAATGTCGCGTAGCACCCCGATTCTCGCGGGCCCGGCGGGCTCGCAGCACCGAGCGAGTCGGTAGCTGCGGCACGTCCGTGCGGTGCGAAGGCTTGCGCGCCCCGGCCCGGCGTCCGGGTTGTCCGGCCGCCATCACGAACGCCAAAATCTGCGCCACCGCCATGTACAGCTCCGCGGGGATCTCCTCCTCCAACTCGCAGACCCGGTAAATGGCCCTCGCGAGTGGCTTGTCCTCGACGACCGGGATGCGGTTCTCCCGAGCGATCTCGCGGATCTTCAGCGCCACCGCGCCGGCTCCCTTGGCGACTACTCGCGGTGCCCCCTTGCCGGGCTGGTACCGCAGGGCGATCGCCAAGTGCGTCGGATTGACCAGGACGACGTCCGCCTCGGCAACCTGCGCCAGCATCCGGTTCCGGCTGATCTGCATCTGCTTCTGCCGAATGGCGCCTTTCATCATCGGATCGCCCTCGGACTGCTTGTTCTCGTCCCGGATGTCCTTCGGGCTCATCATCAACTGCTTCGTGACGGTGCGCCGCTGGTAGGCGTAGTCGGCGAAGGCCAGGGCCAGCCCGGCGATCGCCGCCGCCCAGATCAAGGTCTCCAGGCCGCTGCTGGCCCGGGAAACCGTGGTGGCCAGCGGCAGGGTCCCGGCGGCAGCGAGTTCGGGGATCAGATGCCGGCCGACGAGGATCACCACGACCGCGATCACCACAACCTTGAGCAGCGCTTTCACGGCTTCCCAGACGGCTTTGGTGCCGAACATCCGCTTGATCCCCTCCTTCGGGTTCAACCGGGAGAACTTCGGCTTCAGCACCTTCCCGCTCGGATACACGCCCTGAGCGACGGTGGCCAGCAGAGCTCCGAGAAGGGCGGCCAGACAGACCGGTGCTGACCCGATCAGCACCGCTTGGGGCAACTTGCTGAGCACATCAAGCGCCCTGGCCGGGGTCGGGTCCTCGGCGACGGAGGGCAGCATGGCCAGGATCTTGCGAATTTCGCTGGCGGTCAGGGACACGCTCTTGGGTGCCAGGGCTGCTCCGGCCGCGATCCCGATCCAGGTGGCGGCGTCCGGCGTCCGTGGGAACTGGCCCTCTTTGCGCGAGTCGCGGACCTTTTTCGGGGTCGGCTTTTCGGTCTTGCCATCCTTTTCACCAGACACCGAACCTCACCCCCCGGACAGCCTGAGCATGGTGCTCGCCGCCTCGGCGATCAGGCGGCTGAGCGAGCCTGGGAGCTGGGTCAGGATCAGCCCGATCAGCAACAGGCTGAGCATGATCTTCAACGGGAAGGCGAGGGCGAAGGCGTTCAACGCCGGCGCCGCCCGGGTCAGCAGGCCGAGTGCGATGTCCGCGATCAGCAGTGCGGCCAGGATCGGCGCGGTGATCTGCACGGCGGAAACGAACATCTCGGCGACGCCGTTGGTGACGGCTCCCGCGATGGTCTGCAGGTTCAACGCCGGAGTGGGCATCAGCTGCAGACTCCGGGAAAGCCCTTGCAAGATGATCAGGTGGCCCTCGCCGACGAACAGCAGGGTGACGGCGGTCAGCTGGTGCAATCGGCCCATCACCGAGCTCTGCACCAGCAGCAGCGGGTCGTTGCCGATGCTGATCGAGAAACCACCCGCGACGTCGATCAAGTCGCCGACGGTCTGAATCGCCGCCACTGCCAACTGCACGAAGAAGCCCAGCGTCACCCCCATCAGGATCTGCAGCAGCATCTGGCCGATCATGGGGTTGGAGCCGAGCGCCGGTGCCGTCGGCGTGGTCCAGGTGGCCAGCGGAATCGCCAACGCCAGCGCCAGGCCGCCTCGGGCCTGGGCCGGGAACGCACGGGTGTTGAACGGCGGTGCCATCAGGATGAAGCCAGCGGTCCGGGCGAGCGCCAGCAGGTATCCGGACAACATGGTTCCGGCGATCGTGAGATCCATCTGCCGCTTGCCTAGGACGCCAGCAGGGCGGGGATCATGGTGAACAGCTCGCGGGTGAAACCTTCGAGCACGCGCAAACACCAGCCTCCGGTCAGGACCAGGACGACGGCGGCCACGATCAGCTTGGGCACGAAAGTCAGGGTCTGCTCCTGGATCTGGGTCGCAGACTGGACGATCGACAGCACCAGACCGATGGCCAGGGTGGCGAAGAGCACCGGTCCGGCAACCTTCGTCGCGGTCAACAATGCGGACGCGATGATCTGGATGACGTTGTCTTCCATGGAGCCCGTCTTGAGCGTGCTCGGCAGCGCGAGCGGGGGAGCGGTCCATCGCGAGAGCAGCCATCCGTGGCCGTGGTGATGAATCGACAGCTACCGGGCGCTTCTTGAGATTGCTCACCCGCGATCATGCACGGTTGCCCGTTTAGGGCCCCGCGATCATGCACGGTTGCCCACCTATGTGTGGTGATCATGCACGGTTGCCCGTTTAGGCCCCGCGATCATGCACGGTTGCCGACCTATGTGCGGTGATCATGCACGGTTGCCCGTTTAGGGCCCCGCGATCATGCACGGTTGCCCACGCTCAAAGCGGGTACGCCGGCGCTGACGCGCCTCCCAAGTGCATGATCACCGCAGAAAGGGTGGGCAGGCTCGAATGGGTCGGCAGATCCTCAGGCGGGAGCCGGCGAGCTGGGTCAGCGATAGCTGCCGATCAGTGTGGTGACGATCAGCGACCAGCCGTCCACCAGAACGAACAACAGCAGCTTGAACGGCAATGAGACGAGTGACGGCGGCAGCATGACCATGCCCAGCGACATCAGGATCGCGCTGACCACGATATCGACGACGAGGAACGGGACGAAGATGACGAATCCGATGATGAACGCGCCGCGGAGTTCGCTCAGCACAAAGGCAGGGATCAGGGTTCGCAGGTCGACGTTCGCGCGGGTCTGCGGCAACGGCAGTTCGGCGGCCTTGGTCATCAGGGCCAACTCCTCGTCCCGGGTGTGCTTGAGCATGAACTCTCGCAGCGGGACGGTTGCCGCCTGGTAAGCCTGGGTGGCGTTGAGCTTTCCGGTCGAATACGGCTGAATGGCGTCTTTCTGCATCTGATCGACGGTTGGTCCCATGATGAACAACGACAGGAACAGCGCGAGCCCGATCAGTACCTGGTTCGGTGGGATGGATGGCGTTCCGAGCGCGCTCCGGGTCAGCGACAACACCACGACGATCTTGGTGAATGAGGTGCAGAGCAAGAGGATCGCCGGAGCTACGCCGAGCACCGTGACCAGCAAGATGATCTGCAGTACTTGGCTTTGCTGCCCCGGGACGCTGACCGTGACGCTGGGGTCGCTGGGGTTCCTGGGAGCGGTCGGCGAGGCCGGCCCCTTCGGGGTGACGGACCCGACCGGCACACCTGCCGCGAAGGGCGCAGTGAGGGCGGCGGGGACGGGCGCGGTGAGGGGCGCGGTGAGGGCGGCAGGCGCGGTGAGGGGGGCGGCGGCCTCGGCTGTGAGCGGTAGGCCGAATAGGGCGGCGGTGCCGAGCAGCAGGGCGAAGGCCAACCGGTACCGAAGCCGGCCTGAACCCGGTACCGGTGGCCCAACCGGAAGGCTGGCCATCAGCCGCGCCGGACCGTGAGGTCGCGCAATGCCTCGATGCCCTGACGCCAGGTGCGCGGCGACAGCACCGAACCGGAGGCCTGTTCGGTCGGCTGGGGTACGACTCGCTTCTTGCCACCGGCCTGTCGTTGCGCGGGAATCCGATCGAGCTCGGTGCTGGTCGACGAACGCGGGCCGGCGGGCAGAAGCGGGCTCGGGCTGGTCTGAGCCGGCCTGATCAGAGCTGCCACGGCCGCCGCCTGGGCTGAATCCCAGGCCGAATCACGCGCCCAATCCTGGGCGGAGGCCTGAGCGACAGCCTCAGCGGCAGCTTGGGCGGAGGTCTGAGCGGCAGCTTGGGCGGAGGCCGGAGCCGCGGCCTGGGCGGAGGTATGAGTCGGGATCGGAGCCGCGGTCTGGGCCGGTGGCTGGGTGAAGAGCTGGTCAGGCGTCTGAGCGGAGAGCTGGGCTGCGGCCGCCGATCGAGCACGCGCCTCCGCCCGCGCCTCGGCCCGGGTGCGAGGAGCGGTCGGGCCCGGCCCGGAGGTCTCCGGAGCCACTCTGTTGGGCTCCGTGGCAGTTGCCGCCATGCGTCCGGAAGTCGTTGCGGAATAAGCCGATCCGGACGTTCGACCGGCCGCGCGCAGTGCCGAGGCCAGGTCGGGGTACTCCTCCAGGGCCACCCCGGTCGGCACCGGTCGGCGCTGCGACCGTAACTCGGCCTCCGGTACGACGCGATCCGCCTCCGGTGCGAACTGGTGGGTTTCCGGTACGACGCGATCGGCCTCTGCGAAGCCGCGGTCCTTGACGCTTCCGCGTTCGGCGTTGGCCAGGGTCTGTGCCCTGGCCGCTTGTACCGCGCGCTGGGCGTGTTCCTGATCGAGATCGTTCGGTTCCGGCGACGCCTGCGGTTCGGGCGCGCTTGCCGACCCGTCGGGGTCGAAGTCGTCCAGGGCGGTGCCCGCAGCGGTACCGGGCTCGGCGTCCAGGTCGGCCAGCATCGTCACCCCCTGCGCAGTGACGCCTAGCAGCAACACTCGATTGGCGACCTCGATAACCGTCAGGTTGGCTTCCCGGGTGAGCCCGATCCGGTCGATCACCCGCAGGCCAGTGCTGCCGCTCTGACCGCGGGCCCGGCGCGCAACCCGTGCTGCCAGACCGATCAGCACCAGCACCACGACCAAACCGCCGATCACCCGGCCGAGCATGGCCAGATTGCCGGCGTCATTCATGTCGCGTCCCGAGTCACGATCTCGGTGATCCGCAGCCCGAAGCTCTCATCCACCACGACCACCTCGCCACGGGCCAGCAACGTGCCGTTGACCAGCAGGTCGGCCGGGGAACCGGCCAGCCGGTCCAACTCCACGACGTCACCGGGAGCCAAGGCGAGCAGTTGGCGCACGGTCATCCTGGTCCGGCCGAGTTCGCAGGTGACCTCCATCTCGACGTCCCGAAGCATCTCGATGCCCCAGCTGCGCGCGGCGACGGCAGCATTCGCACCGCGGGCGGGCATCGTCGGCAGCTGAGTAAGCGAGAGGCCGATCAGGGCGGTGACGACACCGTCGCTGATCAACGGCACGATCACGCAGGTGCCGCCGGTGAGGACACCGAGGGCGCCCTCGGTCGGTGTCGCCGTCGGTTCGGCGTCCAATTGACCGCCGAGCGCAGCGGCGATGGCATCCAGCGCGGGCCGCAACGCCTTGGCCGGCTCCAGTGCCCCGAACGGGGTACCCGCCAGCGCGTCGACCAACTCCTGGCCGACCACCGCCAGGATCACGCCCTGGATGCCGCCGGTCAGGAAGGCAGTGATGGCCCCGCCGGCCGGATCCGGCAGCGTGGCCTCGGCCTGCTCGGCAACCGGGGGGCCGACGGTGAGTGGTGCGGCCGTCGGGATCTGCGGCAGCGCTTCGGTAACGGCGGCCGCTACGGCGTCCGCCACGGCAGCCCAGTCGGTGGCGCCGCCGGTGCGCTGATCGGGAATCAGGGGTGAGGCGGAGAACGACATCAGGTGAGTCCTTGGGTCAGCGGAAGGTCAATTGATCGCCGGAGGGCCGGCACCATCGAGGTCGTCACTAGGGCTCCACGATCAGGGCGGCGAGTTGCTTGCCCGAGGCTCCGGGCACGGCGATCGCGAAAGTGGAGGCGGCGGAGGTGATCGAGAGCGGTTTGGACGTGCGGTGCCCCAGGTTCAGCACGTCGCCGACCGTGAGCCGGCCGATCTGAGCCGAGGGAAGCTGGATCGGGTCGAATCGAATCGCGACGTCCACCTCGACGTCGTTCAATCGCTGGGTGGTCCGGGCTGCGGCCACCGACCGCTGCCGGAGCTTCTCGCCATGGTCGGCGCTCTGGTTGACCGCCTCCAGCGCCGGAGCGAGCATCGCGTACGGCAAACAAAGATCGGCGCTGCTGGTCCGATCGCCGACGGCGAGCTGCATTCGGGCGACGACGACGGGGTCGGTGGGGGCGGCGGCCTGGACGAACTGGGCGTTGCTCTCCAGCGTGAGCAGGTTCGGCTTAGTGACCGCGATCACCTCGAACGCGTAGGCCAGCTCGCGCAGCACCCGGCCGAAGATGTGCCGGACCAGCATCTGCTCGATGTCGGTGAGCGGGCGTTCCGGTTGCTTCTCGGAACCGTTGCCGCCGAGCAGATGGTCAACCATCACCAACAGGGTGTCCAGGTTGATGCTGAGCAACGCTTTGCCCTGCAGCGGTTCCATCGAGAGGACGGCGCTGACGCTGGCTTCCGCCAGGCCGGTGAGGTACTCGTCGTAGCTCATCTCGTCGACCTGAATCAGGCTGAGCACGCTGAGCGCCCGCAAGCCCGTGGTCAGAACGGTGGTGGCCTGGCGGCCGAAGGTCGACATGGCGACCTTCAGAAGGTGCGCATCCTCGCGAGCCATCCGAACCGGCCTGCGGAAGTCGTAACTTCTGGCTTCTGGGCGTGGGCGTCGGGTGCCTTCACCGGTCGCCTGATTGGAGTAGCCCACGAGATGCTCTCGGAGTTTCCGAGCCGGAGCTTTAGCCGCGCGCTGTGCCTCTGCCGCAGGTCAGGTGTGCAGCGACCAGCGGCCCGGGCGCCCGCGGACCTCAACAACGCCAAGTGGTGAGACGTCGATTCGCCAGAAAGAATCGGCCGGCGCCTGCAAGGTGTGCACGATCGCAGACCGAATGACGGCCGGATGGGTGACGGCGAGCACTCGGGGCCGCCGATCGTCGGCCGCGTCCAGCCACCTGCCCACCCGCTCGATCAGGCTGGTCAGAGCCTCGCCACCATGCGGCTTGGCCGCCGGATCGGTGATCCAGGCCTGGACGTCGGCCGGTGCTTCGGCGGACAGCTCAGTCAGGGTCTGTCCCGCCCAGGCGCCGAGGTCCCAGTCGGCCAGCCCGGTATCCACCGCCGCCGACAGCTCCAGCAACTCGGCGGTCTGACGGCAGCGCAGGGCAGGACTGGTCAGCGCCTGCCCGTTAGCCGGTCGAGGCAGGCGCTCACCGAGCGCGGCGGCGGCCGACGCGGCCACCGCCTCCAGCGGCTCGTCCAGCGGAAAGGCGGTCTTTCGGGTGGCAATCGTCGATCCGTGGCAGATCAGCGTGATTCGGGTGGCCACACGTGGACACTATCGACCCCGGATCCGGCGGTTGGCAGGCGCGGGCGTGGCGGCGACTACAAGTCGCGCGATCAGGTCGGGACCGAGATGATCGTGGTTATGCCCTTCACGTTCCGCAAGCGCGTACCGGTCCTGCCGTTCCTGCGGCTCAACCTGTCCAAAACCGGGCACTCCTGGACCTGGCACTTCTTCGGCTGGTCGTACAACACCCGCTCCGGGCAGCAGTCTGTTGACCTGCCCGGTCCGGTCAACTACCAGACCAAGCGTCGCCGTCGTCGCTCGGCAGCCCGCGACTGAGCCGCCCGTTCGCAGCCCTGGCGGCATGAAAATGCACGCCTGTTCCCAAGGGGGCAGGCGTGCATGATCACGGAAGGGGTTGGCGGTTACTGCATGACGAATTCGGTGAAGTACACGTCGTAGACCTCGGGCTGCACGGTGAGGGAGTCGGCTAGTTCGATTGCCTCGGCGGCGGGGAGTTCCTCGATGTCGATCTCGTGGTGTTCCCCTTCTGCCTCGGTCTCAGATTCTTCCTTGTGTTCCGACTCGCTTTCCTTTTCGGAGTCCGAGCCGGAGTCCTTGGTAGACGTCACGTCGGAAAGCACGGTCCCGTGCGGAAGATAGGTAAGTTTGATCCGGGCGACTAATTCCTTCTTGGCCTCGCTCCGGCCCTTAGCTGTCGAGAGCTCTTCGATCGTCATCTGGCTGAACTGATTGATCGCCAGATCCAGAGCTCGGGCGCCATCGACCTCATGTGCACCGGCGATCGGCTGGATGGCCATCCCGAATTTCAAGAAATGCGCGCCGGCCAGATTGACCGTGATCGGGTCGAGAGTCACCGCAGCGCCGGGCGTCGGGTGCGGCAGCGGCTCGGGAGCGCCGCTCTTATCGGGCTTGAGAAAGAAGAACCATCCGGCCGCTGCCAGCAGGAGCACTACCGGAACTAGAATGATGATAAGCGTTTTCTTGCTGCCGCCCTTTTCTTCCGCGTCGTCCTTCCCCTCCTCCTTGTCCTTGGCCATCGTGTCCTCCGTCTGATCGGCTGCGTAATGTGTTGGCGGACTGGCACCTTCGGGCGCGCCGAAAGTCTGGACGTGTTGCTGGTGCCGGCTTCAATGGCCCTGCAGTGATGATCGACGCGTGCCCGAGTCAACTACAGGTACTGCGTCAGGTCTTATTCCTCGGCGTCGTTTCCGAGTTCCTCAACCGCTCGGCCCAGGGAGTTGTCCACCCGAGCCAGGACCACAATCTCTACCCGGCGATTCACCGCGAATGCCTGCGGGGTGCCGGCCCGATCACGGGGTTTCGTGTCGGCGAATCCAGCCGAGGACATCCGGCGGTACGGTATCTTCTCCTGGCTGTGCAGGTAGCGCAGCACGCCGTTGGCCCGGCCGCTGGACAGCTCCCAGTTGGACGGAAACTGAGCGGTGCTGATCGGAACCGCATCGGTGTGGCCGTCAATGCTCAGCCGGTTGGGCAGGCTGAGCAACGTCGGGCCCAGGGCATCGAGGATTATCCGACCCTGATCCTGCAACTGGGCGCTGCCGCTGATGAAGAGCACATTGTCGGTGGCGATGCTGGCCACCAGTCCACGCTCGTCGAACCGGAAGGTGGCACCCTTCGGAATGCCCGCCTTGACCAATGCTTTCTTCAGCTGCTTGCGGGCCTTCTCCAGATTCTTCACCTCCTTCTTCACCTGCGCCTTGGAGGTGGCCTGGGCGAGCTTGGCAACGACTTCCGGGGTGATGGTCGCGACCTGCGGATCGATGTTGGCGGTCGGCTTCTTGGCGCCGTTCGAACCGTGGATATTGACGCTGTCCGGCGCCACCGCGCCGCCCGGGTCGAGCAGCGACGTCGCACCGGGAAGAATCTCGATCGGCGCCCCGAAGCCAGCAGACAGACCGGTTTTCAACGCGGCGAACTTCTTCTGGTCGACCTGGCTGATCGCGAACAGCACGATGAAGAGCACCATCAGCAGGGTCATCATGTCGGCGTAGCTGACCAGCCAGCGCTCGTGGTTCTCGTGTTCCTCATGTTCCTCTTCGTGCCCGCCGCGGCGTTTGTGCCCGCCGCCCCCGCTCACGCTGCCTTCTCTTCCTTGGCCTCGCCCGGTCCGGGCGGCGTCATCTTGGCCTTCAGCTTGGTGGCAACCACTCGCGGGTTGGCTCCGGCCTGGATCGCCAGGACGCCGTCAATGATCAGTTCCATCCGGCCGCCTTCCTGCGTGGCCAGATATTTGATCCGCTTTCCCCAAGGCAGAAACATGACGTTGGCCGAGAGCACACCCCAGAGGGTGGCGACGAACGCGCTGGCGATCAACTCGCCCAGCTTGGCCGGTTCGGAGAGGTTCTCCAGCACGTGGATCAGGCCGATCACGGTTCCGATGATGCCGATGGTCGGCGAATATCCACCGCAGTCCGTCCAGAAAGCGGTACCGACGGCTGCCGACGCCTTCTTGGCTTTCACTTCCGCGGTCAGGATGTCGTACAGGTCGTCCGGATCGGTACCGTCGACGGCCATCTGCAGGCCGCGCCGCATAAACGCGTCGTCCACCGTGTCCAGTTCCGATTCGAGAGCGAGAAGGCCCTCCCTGCGGGCTTTCTCGGCCATCTTGACGAGCGGTTCGACGACCGATGCGTGGTCCGGCTTCTTCGCCGTAAACGAGTAGATCAACCACTTGAAGGACGAAATCATGGTTGGCACCGTGCCGCCGGCCAGGGCGGCGCCGAGCGTGCCGATGAACACCAGCACCAGCGGAGCCGGCAGGAAGATCGCCGCCGGGTTGCCGCCCTCCATGATCATGGCTCCGAAGATGGCGCCCATGGCCAATACCAGGCCGACGATGGATGCCGGATCCATGGGTCACACCTCCCGTGACGGTAGGCGAAGAACCTGACCAAAGGCCGATCCTCGGGTGCCCTGATCGGCCACTGTGGTGGCTTCCACCTCGGCCACGGTGTCGCCACGAGGGCCGGGCAACCGACTGGTGTGCCGGGTTTCGTCGGCAGCCATCCGGACCAGGGTGACCGCTTCGGAGGCAATCGAAGCGCGCCAATTCCGAATCAGCCGGATGACCTCGTCCACCGGTTCCTCGACGACCAGTTTATGGCCGTCGATAAGGGTGATGACGGTGTCGGGCGTATGTTCGGCGCGCTCGATCAGATCCGGATTGACGGCAATTTGCAGGCCGTTACCCAGGCGGGTCAAGATGATCACAATGTCCGTCCTTGGAGGTTAACGAAGCCGGTCCTTGGCCTCAAGGACTTCGATCGGCATTTGAGCCGGGAGATTAAGTCATCCGGCCGGTGCCTGCGCCGGACGGATGGCTTACTCTCCCGATCAAATCACCGCTTGATGTTGACCAGTTCCTGGAGCATTTCGTCGCTACTGGTAATGACCCGTGAATTGGCCTGGAAGCCACGCTGGGCAATGATCAGGTTGGTGAATTCCATGCCCAGGTCGACGTTGCTCATCTCCAGGATGCCGCTCTGCATGACGCCCCGGCCGCCGGTGCCGGCGACCCCGATCTGGGCCAGACCGGAGTTCGGGCTGGAGCGGAAGGTGGTGTCGCCCATCCGCTCCAGGCCGCCGGGGTTGTTGAAGTTCGCCAACGCGATCTGCCCGACGTTCGACTTGACGCCGTTGCTGTAGATCCCGATCACGGTTCCGTTCGGGGCGATCTGGAACTGGCTCAGCGAACCGGCCGGGAAGCCGTCGGTGTCCTTGACCGAGATCGACGCCTGGCCGTTGTAGTTGGTCAGCGTGGACAGGTCCATGACCACCACGCTGCCGTCGGCGAGGGTGATGGTGGCCGAGTTGGGCGGGGTCGAAGGGTCGGCGGGGTCCGAGGAACCGGACGGCAGGAAGGTGACTGTTCCGGCGCCCGTGGTGCCGTCCGTGGTGTCGGTGATCGTCACGTCGTACCCGTCGCCGGCGGCGTTGATAACCAACTCCGTGGTGAGCGGGTGTGCGGCACCGCGGATGTCATAGGCGGTCGGGCTCAGCGTGATCGGATTCGTATTGTCCGCCGTGATGTTTCCACCAATGGTGATGGACGTGGTCGGAGTCGAGGCGATGGTTGCGCCGACCTGCAGTCGGATTTCGGTCGGCGTCCCGTAGGGGTCGACCACGCCGGCCACGGCGGGGAAGCCCTGGACGTAGTTCCCGTCGCTGTTCACCAGATAGCCATCGGTGTCGAAGGTGAATGCCCCGGCCCGGCTATAGACCTGCTCGTTGCCGTCCTTCAGCACGAAGAACCCGTCACCCTGGATCAACAGGTCGGTGGGCTTGTTCGTGGTCTGTGCCGACCCCTGCAGGAAATTCGTCTGAATCGTGCCGACCTGCACACCGAGCCCGATCTGGGCCGGGTTGGTGCCACCGATGCCCGCGCCGGGTGCCCCGGCGGCTCGGATGATCTGACTCAGCGTGTCCTCAAAAATGACGTTGGAGGACTTGAAGCCAGTGGTGTTGACGTTCGCGATGTTGTTGGCGACGACATCCATCATCGTCTGGTGTGAACGCAGACCGCTGATACCGGAGAACAGGGAGCGAAGCATGCCGAACCTCCTGAGGTTCGTGAAGGGCGGCATCCATGCCGGGATTGAACGGGGAGCATCCAGCTCCCCGGAAGTACTGTCGGACGGCGACCACCGGTCCTGAGCGGACCGGTTGCGGCAACTGGGTGAAACAGAATTACGGTGTGGCGGCGGGGGTCTTCGTGACCTTGGTGACGTCGCTGAGCGCGATCTCAAACTTGCCGACCAGTAACGTTGGAACGCCGTTGCTGATCGTTACCCCGTCGACCACGCCGGTGTTCACCACGGCCTTGCCTTCGGCGTCCAGCGCTTTCGGGTCGTTCCAGGAAACCGTGGTGCCGACCAGAGCCGTGGCGGCCTGGATGTGGTTTGTCGCGACCATCTCGGCCTGCGAGTCTTCCAAGGCGTCCAGCTTTTCGACCAGGGTGAACTGGGCAGTCTGAGCCAGGAACTGGCTAGCATCGGTGGGTTTCGTGGGATCCTGATACTTCATCTGGGCGACCAGCAATTTCAGAAACATGTCCTTGTCCGACTTGTTATCCACACCACCGCCTTTGGACGATGACTGACCAACGCTGAAGCCGTAGTCCGTGCCGATGGTGCCGATCGGTGGAGGGCTGACCTTTCCCACGGGGGTGACCATGGTCTGGCTCCTTTCATTGCATTTCGGGAAGTTCGGGTGCTCGATCGGTCATCGGGCGACAGCCCGGTCCGGCCGGATCAAGCCAGGACGTCGAGACCTCCGTTTCGGAGGCGGTCGGAGCCGGTGCGGAGGGCCGGTGCGGTGGTGGCCGAGTCGGCCGGCGCCTTGCCTGCCGGACCGCGCTCGGCCGGCGCCGATTCCTGCCAGCGCTCACGCGCCGCGCCCTGGCCATTCGTGCCCGGGCCGGGATTTTGAGCGCTGAGCGTCACATCACCCAGGTCCAGGCCGGAGTTCGCCAGATCGTCCCGCAGTTGGCCGAGGTCGGCCTGCAGCGCCGCCAAGGCCTGCGGAGCTGCCGCAAGGTCCAGGCGGATACCGCCGGCCCGCACATCCAGGGTGATGGTCACCTCGCCGAGATGCTCGGGTGACAGTCGCAGCACGGTGTGATGAGTGCCGTCGCGGAACATCCGAGCACCCTGAAGCTGGCGTCCGATCTGTGCTGCCACCTGGTCGGAGATCGGCGACGCGGCGGCCGTGGAATCTGAACCGCGATCGATCGGTGCGCCGGTCGTGACTATCGCTCCGTTCGCCGCGACCACCCCGTTGACGCCGGCTATCGGCAGCTCCGGAACCGGGGTTCCGGCAAGGCCAGCGGTTCCCGCGCCCAGGGTGCCCGGCAGCCCGGCGGCCGAGGCAACGGAGCTGGCACCGAAGGTCGAGATGTCGGTCGGGGAGGCCGCGAGTTGACCGCCTGAACCACCCGATGTCGGGTTCTTTCCGGCGTCCTGGCCGTTCGATTCGTTGGCCACCCCGATTTGGGCGCCGGCATTGATCGAGGCCGCTGCGCCGATCCCGGGTGCGGCTGGGCTCGAGGGTAGGCCGGACAGCCGGTCAGCCATGGAACCGGCTCGTTCGACGCCGTACGCACCGGTCAGAGCAACCGCCACCGCATCGACCACCGGCGCCGCCGCAGCGACGGCGTCTGTACCACTGGTGCCGCCTGCCATGGGGTTCGCCTGGGAAACCGTCGAGGGTGATGCCACTGGCAGAGCGGGTGTGGTGTTGTCAGGGGTCACGGTTGCAGTGCTCGCCGTTGCGGTGTTCGCAGGTCCGAGGTTGGCGGATGCGGTGCCTACGGCTGTAGCGCTCGCAGTTGTCGCGCTCGCGGCTGCAGCGCCGGGGATTGCCGGGTCAAGGGCTGCCGTGGGTTCCGTTCCGGTGCCGGTCGCGGTGACCAGGATTGGGGCTGCGGTGCCGGACGCGGAGATCGACGCCAGGGTGGCCGCCAACGCAGCGGCATCGGCGATCACCGATGCACCGGAGCTGCCGGTACGGGGCGAGGCGCTTGGAGAACCCGAAACTCCTTGGACCAAAGAGCGTCCGGTCGCTGCAGGGCTGGCTGCGGTGCCGGAACTGCCGACGATGGTGGCATTTCCGGCAACAGCGGCGCTGGTCGCAGAGCCCTGGCTGCCGGCGACAGGAACGCCGTCTCCGGTGTGCCCGGCCGTTCCGGATGCCGGCGGATCGGTGCCCGCCTGGTCGGCGGTTGGGCCGGCGGAAGTCGTCCCCGGCAGGGCTGGATCGCCGTCCACGTTGATGGTCATCGGGCTTGTAGAGAGGCTTCCCGCAGCGGTGTTGCCGGCGCCGAAACCGGCCGTCTCGGCCGAAGAATTCGATGTGACTGGCGCTCCGGCAAGGCCGCTTCCCGCCGCGACTTCTCCGGTCATGGCGGTGGCGCCGGGCCCTGCGCCGGTTG
Source organism: Kineosporiaceae bacterium (assembly GCA_035474375.1). Classification (GTDB taxonomy): domain Bacteria; phylum Actinomycetota; class Actinomycetes; order Actinomycetales; family Kineosporiaceae; genus JANNPJ01. The sequence goes on from DATINJ010000116.1 coordinate 27,558, forward strand.
TGGGAGGGGCAGCGGTGAGGCCCGGGGCCGAGACAGCTGCGGTGACGATGATTGCGGTACCACCGTCGACGGCGGCGACCGAAGGCATCCCGGCTGCCGGTGCGGGCGCGGTGGCCGGCGTCACGACGGTCGGTGCGGTGGTGACCATCGCGGCCAGCAGGACCGGATCGACGATCACACCAGCGACCGGGTCGGCCAGGATGTCAGCACCGGTATCGCCGTCCCGGTCAAGGCCCGACTGATCCGTGCTGTCCGCCTGATCC
>DATINJ010000117.1:0-3046 GCA_035474375.1 Kineosporiaceae bacterium
GGAAGGGGGTGTACGGGTACGGGGTGTGGGGGCGGGTAGCCGTGCATGATCGCGGGGAGGGTGTACGGGTACGGGTACGGGTACGGGGCGGGGAACCGTGCATGATCGCGGGGAGGGGTGGGGTGGGGTGAGGTCGCTCACGTGTGAGGGCCTTCGAGGGGGTCAGGGGTCGGGCTACTGTCGATCAGCAGCAACGATTCGGGAGGACCGAGATGCTCAGCGACGACGCCGGACCGCAGGCCACGGGGTCCGATCCCGACCTCCAGGCGGAGGACTTCTCGGCGACCATGGTGTCTCGCCCGGAGCGAGACCGGCCGTGGGTGATGCGGACCTACGCCGGTCACTCCAGCCCGGTCGAGTCGAATGCGCTGTACCGACGCAACCTCGACAAGGGCCAGACCGGCCTGTCGGTGGCCTTCGATCTGCCCACCCAGACCGGGTACGACGCCGATCACGCGCTGTCCCGGGGCGAAGTGGGCAAGGTCGGGGTCCCGATCCAGCATCTGGGTGACCTCAAGGCGCTGTTCGACGGCATCCCGCTGACCCGGATGAACACGTCGATGACGATCAACGCACCGGCGATGTGGCTGCTGGCGCTCTACCAGGAAGCCGCCCTCGAACAGGCTGCCGCCACGTCGAACCGAGCCGAGCCGAACGAAGCCGAGCCGAACGAAGCCGAGCCGAACGAAGTTGGGCAGTCGCCGGAGAGCGTGCTGGAGCAGCTGTCCGGAACCACCCAGAACGACATCATCAAGGAGTACCTCTCCCGCGGTACCTACGTCTTCCCACCCGGCCCGAGCCTGCGGCTGACCACCGACACCATCGCCTACACGGTGGCCAAGATGCCGCGCTGGAATCCGGTGAACATCTGCAGCTATCACCTCCAGGAGGCCGGGGCGACGCCGGTGCAGGAGGTCGCGTTCGCGATGTGCACGGCAATCGCGGTGCTGGACGCGGTCCGAGACAGCGGCCAGGTGGCACCGGAGAAGTTCGGTGACGTCGTCCAGCGGATCTCGTTCTTCGTCAACGCGGGTGTCCGGTTCGTCGAGGAGATGTGCAAGATGCGCGCCTTCGTCGAACTCTGGGACGAGATCACCCGCGAGCGCTACGGGATTACCGACGCCAAACAGCGCCGGTTGCGGTACGGCGTCCAGGTGAATTCGTTGGGCCTGACCGAGGCGCAGCCGGAGAACAACGTCCAGCGGATCGTGCTGGAGATGCTGGCCGTCACGCTGTCGAAGAATGCCCGCGCCCGAGCCGTCCAGTTGCCGGCCTGGAACGAGGCTTTGGGCCTGCCCCGGCCGTGGGATCAGCAGTGGTCACTGCGGCTGCAGCAAGTCCTCGCCTACGAATCCGACCTGCTGGAGTACGGCGACATCTTCGACGGAAGTCCGGTGATCGAGGCCAAGGTCGGCGAGATCCTGGTCGGTGCGCGAGCGGAGATCGAACGGATTCAGCAGATGGGCGGTGCGGTCGCCGCCGTCGAGACCGGCTACATGAAGTCGGCGCTGGTCGCCGCGCACGCCGCCCGCCGCGGCCGGATCGAGACCGGTCAGGACGTCGTGGTCGGCGTCAACAAGTTCGTCACCACCGAACCGAACCCGCTTACCGCAGACCTCGAACAGGCCATCCAGTCCGTCGATCCGGCCGTGGAAAGCGCTGCGGTGCAAGCTGTTCAGAAGTGGCGAGCCGAGCGGGACGGTGATCCGGGGCGCCGCGAGGCGGCTGCTGTGGCGCTGCGTCGGCTGCGGGACGACGCGCGGACGAGCGCGAATCTGATGTCCGCCAGCCTGGACTGTGCCCGGGCCGGGGTGACCACGGGGGAGTGGGCGGACACCTTGCGCGAGGTCTTTGGCGAGTACCGGGCCCCGACCGGGGTCGGCGGGGTGGTTGGTTCGGCGGGGTCGGCGGCGACCGAGACGGTGCTCCAGGAAGTTCGCGAGGCGGTGCGGCGGACCGGCGAGGACCTTGGCGGGCGGCTCCGGCTGCTGGTCGGAAAGCCCGGTCTGGACGGTCATTCCAATGGCGCCGAGCAGGTCGCGGTGCGCGCCCGGGACGTCGGCTTTGAAGTGATCTACCAGGGCATCCGGCTGACGCCGGCGCAGATCGTGGCCGCAGCGGTGGCCGAGGACGTGCAGTGTGTCGGGCTCTCGGTGCTGTCCGGCTCGCATCTGGAACTGGTGCCCGAGGTGCTGGAAGGGCTGCGGGCGGCCGGGGTCGACGACGTCCCGGTGATCGTCGGTGGGATCATCCCGGAAGCCGATGAACGCAAGCTGCTTTCGCTCGGCGTCGCCGCGGTGTTCACCCCGAAGGACTACGGGCTGACCGAGATGATGGCGAAGATCGTTGATCAGATTCGGATCGCCCGAGGCCTGGAAGCCCTGTCGAACTGAGTCTTTTGGCTCTCGGAAGTAGTGGCCCGCCGGGTCATCGCCGATCGTTCGAGAATAGCCCTAACCCCATTCCGTGATCATGCACGGTTGCCCGCGTCTGGCCCGTGATCATGCAGGGTTGCCCGCCTCAAAGCGGGCAACCGTGCATGATCACCGCAGACGTTGGGCAGGGCTGCTCGCACGACGCAAATCGGGGCCACGATCAGGCGAACAGGAATCTCGTGCGAGCTGAACGGTCGCAAACCGGACCCGAACCCGGGCGCTACCGTCCGGCCCGCAACCCCGCTCGGAGTAACCCTCGAGCGGCATCAGGTAACCATTTGCGGCGGGACTTACCCCGAGCCGGGTTGCGGGCCGGCCGACGAACTCGTGAAGTGGACAGCTAGCTCCAGGCGCTCGACAGTGCCTTGACGATCCGCTCCAGTCGTTCTGCCGACGTCCCGAAGTTCAGCCGCACGAAACCGTCATAGCGCTGAAAGCCCTTGGGGGCGAACGTCGATCCCTGGTTGACCATGATCTTCGCCCGGCGCAGCGCCTCGGCAGCCGGGTCGGCGAGGCGCGTTTCGCGTGCGTCCAGCCAGGCTAGATACGTTCCCTCGGGCCCTGCGCCGGACAGCTCGGCCAGCTCCGGCAATTGCGTCTTCAGCAGGTCG
>DATINJ010000118.1:0-14783 GCA_035474375.1 Kineosporiaceae bacterium
CTGCTGCAGAAGCACCCCAAGCTCAAGGGCATCATCAGCCCGACCACGGTCGGCATCGCCGCGGCCGCCCGCTACCTCTCGACCTCGGACAAGAAGGGGAAGGTGGCCCTGACCGGCCTCGGCACCCCGGACCAGATGCGCAAGTACGTCAAGGACGGGACGGTCAAGGAGTTCTACCTCTGGAGCCCGGGCGACCTCGGCACCCTGGCCGCCTACGCGGCCGCCGCCCTGGTCAAGGGTGACATCACCGGCAAGGAAGGCGACACCTTCACGGCCGGCGACCTCGGCTCGTTCACCGTCGGCGCGGACGGCGTCGTCCTCCTGGGCGACCCGACCGGCTTCAACGCTGACAACATCGACGACTTCCACTTCTGAGTCGTACTGGTCGACCTGAGCCAATCTGAGTCGATCTGAGTCACCTCCGGCCGGGGCCCGTCCCCGTACGGGCCCCGGCCGGGTCCCACCCTCCACCGACGAAAAAGCTTGTGATGAGACGAGTCTGCTTCCAACTTCAGGTCCGCCCGGAACGTCTTGAGGAGTATCGGGACCGGCACCGATCGGTCTGGCCCGAGATGCTTCGGGCGCTCGCGACCACCGGCTGGCGCAACTACTCGCTGTTCTTGCGCCCGGACGGCCTGCTGATCGGCTACTTCGAGACCGACTCGCTCGAGCAGGCCCAGGCCGGGATGGCCGCCACCGAGGTCAATGCCCGCTGGCAGGCCGAGATGGCGGAGTTCTTCGTCGACCTCGGCGGCGCCCGCCCGGACACCGGCTGGGTCGAACTGGAGGAGGTTTTTCATTTGGAGGACCAGCTCGCCCAGCACGACTTGTTTGAGTCGGCCTCCCCGCAAACCAAGGAGAACACCCCGTGACCACGTTCGAGCAGATCACCCCGCAGCTGGAGGGGCTGGCCATCGAGGTGCCCTCCTGGGCGTACGGCAACAGTGGTACCCGGTTCAAGGTGTTCTCCACGCCCGGCACGCCCCGCACGGTCCAGGAAAAGATCGACGACGCCGCGCAGGTCCACCGCCACACCGGGCTCGCGCCGAAGATCGCCCTGCACATCCCGTGGGATGCCGTCGACGACTACGCAGCGCTCCGCCGGTACGCCGAGGACCAGGGATTGCAGCTGGGCACCGTCAACTCCAACACCTTCCAGGACGACGCGTACAAGTACGGCTCGCTCACCGCCGCCGATTCCAGCGTCCGCCAGCAGGCCATCGACCACCACCTGGCCTGCATCGAGGTGATGACCGCGACCGGCTCGCGGGACCTCAAGATCTGGCTGGCGGATGGCTCCAACTATCCGGGCCAGAACGACCTGCGCCAGCGCCAGGACACCCTGGCCGAGTCACTCGCGGTGATCTACGCGCAGCTGAGCGCGGACCAGCGACTCATTCTCGAGTACAAGTTCTTCGAGCCGGCGTTCTACGCCACCGACGTGCCGGACTGGGGCACGTCCTATGTCCACGTCGCCGCCCTGGGCGAGCGAGCAAAGGTGTGCCTGGACACCGGGCATCACGCACCGGGCACCAACATCGAGTTCATCGTCGCCCAGTTGCTGCGGCTGGGAAAGCTCGGTGCCTTCGACTTCAACTCCCGCTTCTACGCCGACGATGACCTGATCGTCGGCGCGGCGGACCCGTTCCAGCTGTTCCGGATCATGGTCGAGGTGGTCCGGGGTGGCGCGCTGGACCCGGCGGCCGGTGTCGCGCTGATGCTGGATCAGTGCCACAACATCGAGGACAAGATCCCCGGCCAGATCCGCTCGGTGCTCAACGTCCAGGAGATGACCGCCCGCGCCCTCCTGGTGGACCGCGAGGCCCTCGGCAAGGCCCAGGCAGCCAACGACGTGCTGGCCGCCAACGGCATCGTGATGGACGCTTTCTACACCGACGTCCGTCCTCACCTGGCGGCCTGGCGGGAGAGCAAGGGCCTGCCCGCAGACCCGATGGCAGCCTTCCTCAACTCCGGCTACCAGGCCCGGATCGCCGCCGACCGCGTCGGTGGGCACCAGGCCGGCTGGGGTGCCTGACCCGATTTGGCCGTGATCATGCACTTGGGAGGCGCGTCAGCGCCGGCGTGCTCGCGGGTAATTGTGCATGATCGCGGCAGATCTGAAACTAGTTCAGCACCAACCGAACTCAAGGAAATCTTCTGATGACGAACCCTGCAGTCAGCGACCTCATCGCCCGGTCCAACCGGCTGGGCGCGGACCCGAAGAACACCAACTACGCCGGCGGCAACACCTCGGCCAAGGGCAGCGAGATCGACCCGGTGACCGGCGAGAGCGTCGACCTGCTGTGGGTCAAGGGCTCCGGCGGCGACCTGGGCACCCTCACCGAGGGCGGCCTGGCGGTGCTGCGGCTGGACCGGATGCGCGCGCTGGTCGACGTGTACCCGGGTGTGGAGCGCGAGGACGAGATGGTCGCCGCGTTCGACTACTGCCTGCACGGCAAGGGTGGGGCCGCCCCCTCCATCGACACCGCGATGCACGGGCTGGTGGATGCGGCGCACGTCGATCACCTGCACCCGGACTCCGGCATCGCGATCGCCACCGCCGCCGACGGCGAGGCGCTCACCAAGCAGATCTTCGGCGACACCGTGGTCTGGGTGCCATGGCGCCGGCCCGGGTTCCAGCTCGGCCTCGACATCGCCGCGATCAAGGCGGCCAACCCGCAGGCGATCGGGTGCATCCTCGGTGGCCACGGCATCACCGCCTGGGCCGACACGTCCGAGGCGGCCGAGGCCAACTCCTTGCGGATCATCGAAACCGCGTCGGCCTACATCGCCGCGAACGCCAAGGCCGAGCCGTTCGGGCCGGCTCTCGACGGGTACGCCGCCCTGCCGGTGGCCGAGCGACGCGCGAAGGCCGCAGCCCTGGCCCCGACGCTGCGGGCGATCGCTTCCCGGGACCGGCGGATGGTTGGGCACTTCACCGATTCCGACGTCGTCCTGGACTTCCTGGCCGCCGCCGAGCACCCCCGGCTGGCCGCGCTCGGCACCAGCTGCCCCGACCACTTCCTGCGCACCAAGGTCAAGCCGCTGGTCCTCGACCTGCCCGCGACCGCGACCGTCGAGGAGTCGATCGCTCGGCTCTGGGAGCTGCACGAGTCCTATCGCGCCGACTACCAGGCGTATTACGACCGGCACGCGACGGCGGAGAGCCCGGCGATCCGCGGCGCGGACCCGCTGGTCATCCTCGTCCCCGGGGTCGGGATGTTCTCCTACGGCAAGGACAAGCAGACCGCGCGGGTGGCTGGCGAGTTCTACGTCAACGCCATCAACGTGATGCGCGGCGCCGAGGGCCTGTCCCGATACGCCCCGATCGACGAGAGCGAGAAGTTCCGGATCGAGTACTGGGCGCTGGAGGAGGCCAAGCTGCAGCGGATGCCCAAGCCGAAGCCGCTGGCCACCCGGATCGCTCTGATCACCGGCGCGGCATCGGGCATCGGCCGGGCGACTGCCGTCAAGCTCGCCGCCGAGGGCGCCTGCGTCGTCATCGCCGACCTCGACGGCGCCAAAGCGGAGGCTGCGGCAGCGGAGATCGGCAACTCCGACGTGGCGATCGGCGTGGTCGCCGACGTCACCGACGAGGCCGCCGTGCAGGCCGCGGTCGATGCGGCCGTCCTCGCCTTCGGCGGTCTCGACCTGGTGGTGAACAACGCCGGGTTGTCGCTGTCCAAGTCGCTGCTGGAAACCACGGTGGCGGACTGGGACCTGCAGCACGACGTGATGGCCCGCGGCTCGTTCCTGGTCTCGAAAGCCGCGGCGAAGGTGCTGATCGAGCAGAAGCTCGGCGGTGACATCGTCTACATCTCCAGCAAGAACTCGATCTTCGCCGGCCCGAACAACATCGCCTACTCCGCCACCAAGGCCGACCAGGCCCACCAGGTCCGCCTGCTGGCGGCCGAGCTGGGGGAGCACGGCGTCAAGGTGAACGGGGTCAATCCCGACGGGGTCGTCCGCGGCTCGGGCATCTTCGCCGGTGGCTGGGGCGCGAAGCGGGCTGCCGTCTACGGCGTTCCGGAGGAGGAGCTCGGCGCCTACTACGCCCAGCGCACCCTGCTCAAGCGGGAGGTGCTCCCGGAGCACTGCGCCAACGCCGTCTTCGCCTTGTGCGGGCCGGACATGACTCACACCACGGGTCTGCACATTCCCGTCGACGCCGGTGTCGCAGCCGCGTTCCTGCGATGAGCAGCGGGGTCGTCGCGGCCGTGGATCTCGGCGCGACCAGCGGTCGCGTCGTCCTCGGCCGGGTCGGCCCAGGACGGCTCGAGATCGAGGACGTGCACCGGTTTCCGAACGTCCCGGTCCGGACCCGAGATGGGTTGCACTGGAACATCCTTGAGCTCTACCGCAACGTTCTGGAAGGCCTGCGCAAAGCGGTAGCCGCCGAACCGGACTTGGTCAGCATCGGCATCGACTCCTGGGCGGTCGACTATGCCCTGCTGCGCGGAGACCGGGTGGTCAGCACGCCGTTCCACTACCGGGACGAGCGCACCGCGCGTGGCGTCGAGGCGGTCGGACAGGTCATCGAAGCGGCGGAGCTGTACGCCGCCAACGGCTTGCAGTTCCTGCCCTTCAACACGCTCTACCAGCTGGCGGTGGATCGGGACGAGGGCTTGCTCGACGCCTCGACGAGCCTGCTACTGGTGCCGGACCTGATCGCCTACTGGCTCACCGGAGTCCGGCAGGCTGAGCTCACCAACGCCTCGACGACGGGCCTGCTCGATGTCTCCGCGCGCACCTGGCACGGGCCGCTCGGGTCGCGGCTGGGTCTGCCGGCCGGGTTGCTGCCACAGCTCACCGCGCCGGGCGAGCGGATCGGAACGCTGACCCCCGACGTCGCCGCCGAGCTGGGCACCAGACCCCTGGACGTCGTCGCGGTCGGCTCCCACGACACCGCCTCCGCGGTCGTGGCCGTGCCGATGACGTCGCGGAACGCGGCCTACATCTGCTCGGGCACCTGGTCACTGATCGGTGTCGAGACGGATCAGCCGATCCTGTCCGAGGAGTCCCGGCAGGCGAACTTCACCAACGAGGGCGGTGTCGACGGGCGGATCCGCTACCTGCGTAACGTGATGGGCATGTGGCTGGTCAACGAGTGCGTCGACGCCTGGCGCAAAGCCGGATCCGAGGTGGACCTTCCCGGCCTGGTCGACGCCGCCGCCGACGTGCCGGAGCACGTCGTCTTCGACGTCGGACACCCTTCGCTGCTGCCGGCCGGGGACATGCCCTCCCGGATCATCGCGCTCGCCCCCGATCTGCGCGATGCCGATCATGCCGTCGTCATCCGCTCAATCCTGGAGAGCCTCGCGCTCGCCTACGCGCAGACCCTGGACGAGTTGCAACGGCTTACCGGCGTCTCGATCGACACCGTGCACATCGTCGGCGGCGCCAGCCAGAACGCCCTGCTCTGCCGGCTGATCGCCGACCGGTCCGGCCGGGACGTCGTGGCCGGGCCGGTCGAGGCCACCGCCATCGGCAACATCATGGTCCAGGCTCGTGCCGCTGGGCTGGTCAGTGGGACGCTCGAGGACCTGCGCGCCCTGGTCGCCCGAACCACCAGACCCGTCGTCCATACCGCTGGAGCCCGTCCGTGACTGTCCCTCCCGATCGACCAGGCAAGCTGCAGCGGCAGCTGCCCAAGGTGCGCGATCTCCGGCCGTTGCTGCAGTTCAAGCAGCCCGAGCTGCGCCCGACCCGGCGCCGGCTGGAGGCGGCCCTGACGATCGAGGACCTGCGCCGGATCGCCAAGCGGCGCACGCCGAAGGCCGCCTTCGACTACACCGACGGCGCCGCCGAGGCCGAGACCTCCCTGATCCGGGCGCGGCGCACCTTCGCCGATCTGACCTTCCACCCGGCGATCTTGCGCGACGTCTCGAAGGTCGACACCGGATGGGACGTGCTCGGCCGGCGCACCGCACTGCCGTTCGGCATTGCCCCCACCGGGTTCACCCGGATGATGCAGACCGAGGGGGAGCGCGCCGGGGCCACCGCCGCGGCGGCGGCCGGCATCCCGTTTGCCCTGTCGACCATGGGAACGACCGCTATCGAGGACGTCGCGGCCGTCGCGCCGGGCGGGCGAAACTGGTTCCAGCTGTACATGTGGAAGGACCGCGACCGGTCGATGGCGTTGGTGGACCGGGCTGCCAAGGCCGGCTTTGACACGCTTCTGGTCACCGTGGACGTCCCGGTCGCCGGGGCGCGCCTGCGGGACAAGCGCAACGGCTTCTCGATTCCGCCGCAGCTGACGGTGGGTACCGTGCTGGATGCGCTGCCCCGGCCGGCCTGGTGGTTCAACTTCCTCACCACCGAGCCGCTCGCGTTCGCCTCGCTGGACCGCTGGCCCGGCACGGTCGCCGATCTCCTGGACGCGATGTTCGACCCGAGCGTCACCTATCAGGATCTGGCCTGGATCCGGGACCAGTGGCCGGGCAAGGTCGTCGTCAAGGGCGTTCAGACGGTTGAGGACGCCAGACGCTGCGCCGAGGTCGGAGTCGACGCCATCACCCTCTCCAATCACGGTGGCCGCCAGCTCGACCGCGCTCCGGTGCCACTACGGCTGTTGCCCGAGGTCGCCCGCGAGGTGGGCAACGATCTGGAGATCCACCTCGATACCGGCATCATGTCCGGTGCCGACATCGTCGCCGCGATCGCCTTGGGGGCGCGTTTCACGATGATCGGGCGCGCCTACCTCTACGGTCTGATGGCCGGCGGCCGGGACGGCGTGGACAAGGCGATCGACATCCTCCGGACCGACATCGAGCGCACGATGCGACTGCTCGGGGTGACGTGCCTGGAAGAGCTCACCCCCCGGCATGTCCAGCTTTCCTAGATCGCACATTTATGAAACGATTCACTCGCAATCGGCCCAGATCCTCACCGGAGTGGTTGTCGCCGGCCACCGCGCTGGAGTTCGACTCGACCAGGCGACCAGAGCGGTATGCGCGGTGAGTTGGCGCCGTCCGAGCGTCCTTGAATGGTGCTGAGTCTGGCTTGACTCGTTTCATGGGACAGTTCAGCTGAGTTTCCGTCCGGGAGGGGTGCTGGTGGCGATCGGTTCTGCGAGCGTCAAAGATGTTGCTGCTCTGGCCGGGGTGTCGGTCGGCACTGTCTCGAACGTGCTGAACCGCCCGGACCGGGTCGGACGAGAGACTCGGCTGCGGGTCGAGTCGGCGATCTCGGAGCTCGGCTTTGTCCGCAACGAGGTCGCCCGACACCTGCGCGCCGGCGGCAGTCGGTTGATCGGCTTCCTGGTGCTCGATGCCGCTAACCCGTTCTTCACCGATGTCGCGCGCGGTGTCGAGGAGGCGGCTCGGGCCGCCGGGCTGGCGGTCTTTCTCTGTAACAGTGACAACAGCGAACTGCGCGAGCGGGAGTATCTCGATCTGCTGCTGGAGCAGCGGGTTCGCGGCGTCCTGGTGACCCCGGTCAACCTGGAGACCGAGCGGCTGGCGGCGCTGCCCCGGCTAGGCCTGCCGGTGGTCCTGGTGGACCGGATCGGTGGTGCCGATTGGTGCTCGGTGTCGGTGGACGACGAGGTGGGCGGTCATCTTGCCGGCACCCACTTGGTGGAGTCGGGGCACCAGCGAATCGCTTTCGTCGGCGGCCCGGACTCCTTGGGTCAGGTCCGCGACCGGCTGGCCGGTGCCCAGCGGGCGATCCGGGAGGGGGGACTGCCGGAGGATGCGCTGACCGTGATCGCCACGTCCGCGCTGACCGTGGCCGAGGGCCGGCGGGCCGGTCAGCGACTCGTCGGGTTGCCGTCGGCGCAGCGACCGACGGCCGCGTTCTGCGCGAACGACCTGCTGGCCCTGGGCCTGCTGCAGGAAATGACCCGGCAGGAGGTGCCGGTGCCGGAGGAATTGGCGATCATCGGCTACGACGACATCGAGTTCGCGGCGGCGGCCGCCGTCCCACTCACCTCGGTGCGCCAGCCACGGCATCTGATCGGCCGGACCGCCGCCGAGCTCCTCGCCGAGGAAGTGGACGCCGGTCCCGAGCACCAGCACCGTCAGCTGCAGTACCTGCCGGAGCTGGTCGTTCGCGGGTCAACCCGAGGCTCACGGCGACCCGGATCGGTGTGATGTCGGCCGAATCCGGGACGAATGCTGATTACAGATAGCGACACAGGCAGTACTGTGTGCATCAGTGAAGCAATCGGAGATAGATCCGGGTGGGTTGCGGTCTTCGACCGCCGCTCCGCCCTTCGCCGTGTCTGCCACCGGCCCCGATCCGAATCTCGCCAGGTTGGTCGCCGAGGCCGGTAATGACGTCGATCAAGTCACCGAACTTCTGGTTCGTGCCTGCGCCGGGATCCCGCATGAACTGATCGTGCTGCTGCTCACCGACCCGGCGGTCGGCGGTCTCCAAGCCGCCCGAGTGCGGCACCAGGACGAGCGCCGGGCGGTCGTCCTGCAGGCTCGGCTCGGGGTCGAGCTGAGAGCCTTGAACGACGTCTTCGATCATGCCGGCCGTTTCGGGATGGCGTTGCCGATCGATGGGGCGGCGCTCCCGGAACCGGTCCAGGCCGTGCTGGCCGAGGAGCGGCCCGGACCGGTGATGGTGGTGCCGGTGATCGGCCGGTTGGCGATCCTCGGCGTCCTGGTGGTGTCCCGGGGTGGCACGGTGGCGTTCACCGAAACCGAGCTGAATCACGTGCTGTCCGCAGGCCAGCTGTGTGGTCAGGCGCTGGAGAACATTCGTTCGGCCGGGGACGCAGCACGCGCCGGGGCGCTGGTCCGGATGCTCCGAGACGCGGTGATCACCACCGATGCGATGGACGTGGTCACACATTGGAACGAGGCCGCCGAGGAGATGTACGGCATCTCTGCGGCGGAGGCGACCGGCCACCGGATCCACGACCTGATCCGCAACCTGTTCTGGGAGGGAGATGCGGGCACTGCCCGCGCGAGCGTGCTCAACCACGGCCGCTGGCAGGGACAGGTCCGGCAGACCTCCCGAGTCGGGCGGGTTCTCGAGGTGGAGTCCCAGGTGAGCGCATTGCGCGGGCCGAATGGGCAGTTCCAGGGAACGATCGCGGTGAACCGGGATGTGACGGCGGCGGTCACGGCTCGGGCGGATGCGCAGGCGCAGAGCCGGGCGGCCCTGGAGTTGATGGACGTCCTGGATGCCCAGGCAGCGGTGATCGACAGCGTCGGGCGGGTGACCGCAAGCAACGCCCGCTGGCGGTCGGCGGCGGCGGACCGCGATCGCTGTGTCTGCGGCCCGGTGGCCGAGGGGGAGAACTGGCTGGCCGCCCTGCACAGCGGAACCGATCCGGAGGCGGGGGCGCTGGCCGTCGAAGTGGCCAACCTGTTGCGCGGCCGGTTGAACAGCGTCCACACCGAATGTGGTTGTCCACAGGGCGGAATCGAAGTCGAGATCGGTATCGAGGTGACCCGGGTAGAGGCCGGTCGTGGTGGGGCGGTCGTCGTCCAAACTCCGATCAGCCGACGTCCACGACACGAAGAGCTGACGCATCGAGCCACCCATGACGAGCTGACCGGGCTGCCCAACCGGGCCGCGTTGATGGAAGGCCTGTCGACGTCGCTGAAGCGGATGGACGGTACCGGCAAGCTTGCCGTCCTGTTCTGCGATCTGGACGGGTTCAAGGACATCAACGACGGGCTCGGCCACGCGGTCGGTGACCAGGTACTGGTGGCGGTGGCCCGGCGGTTGCGTCAGCGCTGTCGCTCGGCTGATGTGGTGGCCCGGTTCGGCGGTGACGAGTTCGTCGTGGTGCTCTCGATCGACGAGGCGGCCCAGGCGGTCGCGATGGCTGACCGGATCGTCGAGGTGCTGGACGAGCCGATCGTGGTCGGGGAGATCGAGGTGGCTCCCGGGGTGAGCGTCGGGATCACCGTCGTCGACGTCCCACCGGACGACGACGATCCGGTCGGAACCCTGCTGCGGGACGCCGACACCGCGATGTATCACGCGAAAGACCGCGGCCGGGGCCGGTACGAGCTGTTCGACAGCAGCCTGCGGGAGAACATCGAGGAACGGCTGGAGCTGGCTGCCGCCCTGCGCCGCGCGGTCGGTGACGGCGAACTGGAGATCGCCTACCAGAGCCGCCGGTATTGCGGTGACCGTCGGGTCGTCGGGGTCGAGGCGTTGCTGCGCTGGCGGCACCCGGATCTGGGGCTGATCGAGCCGGACGTGTTCATCCCGATCGCCGAGCGGACCGGACGGATCGTCGAACTCGGCAACTGGGTGCTGCAGAACGCACTGACCGAGTTCGCCGCGGTCGAGGACACCCGCATCACGCTCGCGGTGAACGTCTCGACCCGGCAGCTGGTCGGTGGCCAGCTGGCGCACACGGTCGCCGCCGCACTGGCCGAGTCCGGGCTCGAGCCGCACCGGCTGATCCTGGAGATCACCGAGAGCGCCTTCATGGACGACCCCGCCGCAGCGCGGAGCGTGCTGACCGACCTGAACCGGCTCGGCGTGCTGATCGCCCTGGACGACTTCGGCACCGGCTGGTCCTTGATGCAGTTCTTGCGCACCCTGCCGGTCGACATCCTGAAGATCGACCGGACGTTCGTCGCCGATCTGCCGACCAGCCTGGAATCTTGCGCCGTGGTCTCGGCGGTGCTGAACCTCGGCCACGGCATGGGGCTGGTGGTGGTCGCTGAGGGCGTGGAGAACGAGGACATCCTCGCCGTGCTCCGGGACATGGGCTGCGACGAGTACCAAGGTTTCATTGACGGCGGCCCAGGCCCGCTCGACGAGGTCCTGCGCCAATAGGCTCGGCTGGAACTGTGAGGGCAGATTCGGCGGGCCTGGTCCGAGTTGGTGTCCGGACGGGCGAGAATGTCGGCATGTCCAGCGTGCCCAGCGTCTCCTCATCCATCACCGTCCGGCTTGAACTGCCCGCTCGGTCCACCGCGGTCAGCGAGCTGACCCATGCGATCGAACAGGCCGGGGGTGTGGTCACGGCTCTCGACGTGACGGCCTCGGGTCTTGACCGCCTACAGGTCGACGTCACCTGTGCCACCCGTGGTGGCGACCACGTGGAAACCATCGTGTCGGCGCTGCGCGGGCTCGCCGGTGTCGACATCGGTCCGATCTCCGACCGAGTGTTCCTGATGCACCTCGGCGGCAAGCTGCGGATCGAGTCCAAGGTGCCGATCCGCAACCGGGACGACTTGTCGCTGATCTACACCCCGGGAGTGGCCCGGGTCTGCCAGGCGATCGCGGCGAACCCGGCCGACGCCCGGCGCTTGACGATCAAGCGCAACACCGTGGCCGTGGTCACCGACGGGTCCGCCGTGCTCGGCCTGGGTAACCTCGGCCCGCTCGCCGCGCTGCCGGTGATGGAGGGAAAAGCCGCGCTGTTCAAGCGGTTCGCTGACATCGATGCCTTTCCGATCTGCCTCGATACTCAGGACGTCGATGAGATCGTCGCCATTGTCAAGGGGATCGCACCGGTCTTCGCCGGGATCAACCTGGAGGACATCTCGGCGCCGCGGTGCTTCGAGATCGAGATGCGGCTGCGCGAGGCACTCGACATTCCGGTCTTCCACGACGATCAGCACGGCACCGCGATCGTGACGCTTGCGGCCTTGACCAATGCGCTCAAGGTGGTCGGCAAGGAACTGTCCGAGGTCCGACTGGTGATGTCCGGTGCCGGTGCCGCCGGAACCGCGGTGCTGCGACTTCTGGTCGCCGCCGGAGCCCGGGACGTCGTGGTCTGCGATGTGGACGGCGTGGTCAGCATGGACCGCGACGGGCTCGCCGACGACCTGCGCTGGACGGCGGAGAACACCAATCCGCGGGGCATCACCGGAACCCTGCGGGCGGCCCTGGTGGACGCCGATGTCTTCATCGGGGTCTCCGCTCCGGGCATCCTCACCGGAGATGACATCGCCACGATGGCCAAGGACTCGGTGGTGTTCGCGCTCGCGAACCCGGAGCCGGAGGTCGACCCGATGGACGCCGCGAAGCACGCCGCCGTGGTCGCCACCGGGCGAAGCGACTTCGCCAACCAGATCAACAACGTGCTGGCCTTCCCGGGCGTCTTCCGTGGGCTGCTGGACGCCCAGTCCAAGACCATCACCACCGGCATGCTGCTGGCCGCCGCGCACGCCTTGGCCGCCACCGTCACCGATGGCCAGCGCAACGCCGCGTACATCGTGCCCAGCGTGTTCCATCCCGACGTCACCGCCGTGGTGGCAGCGGCCGTGCAGACCGCCGCGCGGGCGGGTGCGGCAATGCCTCGGCAGCCCGTTGCCACGTGAGCGCCCGATCGATGCCACGGTGAGGCAGGCGATCGAGAGGCAGTCGGCGATCGAGAGGGGACCGGCGATCGAGAGGAACTGGCGGAATCGCCGGATCGGGTTCTTCGTCGTCGTGGCCGTGCATTTGGCCGTGCTCTACTGGCCGCGCGCGCCGTCCACCGGGGGCTTGCCGATCGACAAGGTGGTCCACGCCCTGATCTTCGCGATGGTGCTCTGGGCGGCGGCTGCGGCCCGGCTGTGGGTGTGGCCGGTCGGCGTCCTGCTGGCGGTGCACGCTGTGGCCAGCGAACTCGTCCAGCACTATCTGCTGGCCGGGCGCTCCGGCGACCCGGCTGATTCGATCGCCGATCTGGCCGGTGTGGTGCTCGTCGCCCTGTTTTTGTGGCGGCGAAGGGGACCGATCCGGCAGACCCGGGTATCGGCGAGCATCGACGGACCCGGATGATATGTCCATGTCCCTCCAGGTGAGTCGGTTGAGTGGTCGTCTCCTCATCGCGAGCCCGACGCTGGAGGATGAGAACTTCCGTCGAACGGTGATCCTGGTTCTCGACCACGGTGACGAAGGCGCCCTCGGCCTGGTCGTCAACCGACCGATGGAGGTCGACGTCTCGTCGGTGCTGCCGGCCTGGCAGCCGTACACAACCGCACCGGGGCGGCTGTTCCAGGGTGGGCCGGTGCAGCTGGATTCCGCTCTCGGGCTGGTGGCCTTGCCGGGCAATGGCGTGGAGCCGGTGGGGATCCGGTTGCTGATCGGCTCGATCGGTCTGGTCGACCTTGACGCGCCGCCCGAGTTGATCGTCTCTGAACTGGCCGGGCTGCGAATCTTCGCCGGCTACGCGGGCTGGGCCGCCGGGCAGTTGGAGGGGGAGATCGACGACGGCGCCTGGTACGTCGTCGACTCCGAGCCCCGGGACGCCTTCACCGACAACCCGGAACGGCTGTGGACCGAGGTGCTGCGCCGCCAGCGCGGCCGGTTGGCGATGGTCTCGACCTATCCAGATGATCCAACTCTGAACTAGCCACGGTCGAACGACCGCTCCGACCGCTCCGACTGCTCGACCGCTCCGGCTCCGACTGTCGCGGCCAGATCTCTCGATCCCGGCCGTTGCCTTTGCATGAGCTCTGTGGTTCATTAGTTAGGTAATGAACCACAGAAGCGGTAGGGAGGCGGATCCGTGGTGAATGGCGCGTTCGGTGACGGCTTCGACGGCCGGGAACCGATCTATCTCCAGATCGCCGAGCGGATCCGGCACGAGATTCTCAGCGGTTCGCTGAAGGAGGACGACCAGGTGATGTCGACGACTCAGTACGCGACCACGTACCGGATAAATCCGGCCACTGCGGCGAAGGCGTTCGCGGAATTGGTGGAGGAGGGCGTGCTGTACAAGAAGCGGGGAGTCGGGATGTTCGTCAGCCCGCAGGCCCGGGCCGTGCTCGCCGACCATCGCCGGGAACGGTTCTTCGCCGATGTGGTGGACCCGATGATCGCTGAGGCCCGGATGCTCGGCGTCCCGCTGGACGACGTGGTCGCTCGACTTCTGGCGGCCGAGTCCGAGCCCCGGCCCGAATCCCCGATCGGAGGACGGCAATGACCGGTTTCGCGGTCCAGGCAGCGGATCTCGCGATCCACTACGGCGACACCGTGGCCGTGGATGACGTCAATTTCACCCTCCAGGCGGGCCGGATCCACGGACTGCTCGGCCGCAACGGTTCCGGCAAGACCACGCTGCTCTCCGTGCTGGCCGGGTTTCGCCGTCCGACCCGGGGCCGGGTGCTGGTGGACGGCGAGGACCCGTTCGAGAACGCCCGGGTGATGGCCGGCACCTGCCTGATCCGCGAGTCCGGTGACGTGATCGGCTCGGACCGGGTGGGCCGAGTGCTGGATTTCGCCGCCGCTCTGCGCCCGGACTGGGATCAGGAGTTCGCCGACCGACTGGTCACGCGCTTCGACCTGCCGCTGGACAAGAAGGCCGATGCGCTCTCCCGTGGCCAGCGTTCGGCGCTCGGGGTGGTGCTCGGCCTGGCCGCGCGTTCCCCGCTCACCATGTTGGACGAGGTCTACCTCGGGATGGACGCTCCTACCCGGTACGCCTTCTACGACGAACTGCTCGCCGACTACATCAAACATCCCCGCACGATCATCCTGTCCAGTCACCTGATCGACGAGATCGAGCGACTGTTCGAGGGCGTGCTGGTGCTGCACGAGGGCCGGGTCCTGATGCACGACGACGCCGACTCGATTCGCGGTCGAGGCGCCTCGATCACCGGTCCGGCGGACGCCGTCGACTCCTTCATCTCCCGGCTCACCACCAACGGGGTCCGCAAGCTGAACACCCAGCGGCTCGGCGGGACTGCTCAGGTATCGATCTTCGGCTCGCTGGATGCCGAGGCCCGAGCGCAGGCTCGGACGCTCGGCCTCGAACTCGGATCGGTCTCCTTGCAAGACCTGTTCGTGCACCTCACCGAGAACTCACTGCACCTCACCGACAACATGCACTTCACCGGCAACTCAGGACGGGAGACCACGCGATGAGC
>DATINJ010000119.1:0-8937 GCA_035474375.1 Kineosporiaceae bacterium
GCGGCTGTCGGTAAACGGGCAGAGCCGGCAGAACGGGTCGACGAAGACAATGGTCTTCAACCCGTACTTCATCGTTCAGTACCTCAGCCAATTCTTGGTCCTGGAACCCGGTGACCTGATCAACACCGGCACCCCGCCCGGCGTGGCGCTGGGGATGAATCCTCCACTCTGGCTGCAAGCAGGCGACATCATGGAGGTGTCCATCGACGGCCTCGGCACCCAGCGCCAGCGCGTCGTCGCGCCCCGATAGCCAGACCCGTCAGCCGAGGAGACTATGAAGGCGTACGTGGTCACCGCACCCAATACCGGTGCGGTCCAGGAGGTTTCCCCACCAATCGCCGAACCCGGCCAGGTCGTCGTCGACGTTCACCGGGTCGGGGTCTGCGGCACGGACGTCGAGTTCTTCACCGGCGGGATGACCTACTTGCACCAGGGGCACGCCAGCTACCCGATCCGCCTGGGTCACGAATGGTGCGGGGTGGTCTCCGCGGCCGGCGCTGACGTCGACCGGCGCTGGGTAGGACGGCGGGTCACCGGTGACACGATGATTGGTTGCGGGCAGTGCTACCGCTGCCAGTCCGGACGGCACAACATCTGCGAAAAGCGGTTCGAAATCGGCATTCGGGGCGGTTTTCCAGGCGCCCTGGCCGAGCAGCTCGCCGTCCCGGTCACCGCCCTGTTCGAACTGCCGGACGGAGTCGACGACGGCGCCGGTGCGATGGTCGAACCCGGCGGCAGCGCGCTGCGCTCGGTCCAGGCCGCCGCGCTCGCGCCGGGCGAGCGCGCGCTGGTCCTCGGAACCGGCACGATCGGCCTCCTGGTGGCCGAGTTTGCTCGGGCTCAGGGCGTCGAGGTACACCTCATCGGCCGCGCCGAGCGCGACCTCGACTTCGCTCGCACGCTCGGGTTCGCCGGGGTGTGGGTGGCCGGCACCGCTCCCCTCCTGCCCTGGGATGCCGTCATTGACGCCTCGAACGCGGCGTCGCTGCCCGGCCTGGCGTTGGACCTGGTGGAACCCGGGAAACGCGTCGTCTACGTCGGCCTGGCCAGTACCCCCAGCCTGATCGACAGCCGAGCGCTGGTGCTCAAGGACGTGACCGCCGTCGGGATCCTGGCCGGATCGCAGGGTCTGGCCGGTGCCATCGAGCACTACGCGACCGGCGCGGTCGACCCTCACCCGCTGGTGGCGGCGACCGTCAGCCTGGAGATGGCCGGTGACATCCTGGCCGGTTGGCGTCCGAGTGACGCCGGACCCGGACCCAAACTCCATATCGATCCGCGCACCTGAGCCCAGGTGTCAACTTCAGCGAAAAGGGTTCTCAGATGAATGATTTCGACGGACTCGTAGCGGTGGTCACCGGCGGTGCCAGCGGTATCGGTGCGGCCACCGCTGAACTGCTGCGCGCCCGCGGTGCCACGGTCGCGAGCCTGGACCTGTCGTTCGCCGCCGTGGAGAAGACGACCACGCTCAACGTTCCCTGCGATGTCTCCGACCCGGGCTCGACGGTTGCCGCGATCGACACGGTCAACAACACCCTCGGCGGTATCGACATCCTGATCAACAACGCCGGGATCGGGGCGATCGGAGACATCAGCGCCAACGATGACGACGAGTGGTTCCGGGTGCTGAGCGTGAACGTGGTCGGGATCGCCCGGGTCACCAGGGCGGCGCTGCCCGCTCTGCTGAGGTCTCAGCACGCCGCCATCGTCAACACCTGCTCGGTGGTAGCGAATGTTGGCCTCCCGCAACGCGCCCTCTATTCCGCCAGCAAAGGTGCGGTCCAGGCGTTGACCCTGGCGATGGCCGCCGACCACATCAAGCAGGGAATCCGGGTCAACGGCGTCACTCCCGGTACTGCCGACACTCCGTGGGTCGGGCGACTGCTGGACCAGGCCGACGACGCCGAGGCGGCTGCGAAAGCACTACGAGCTCGGCAGCCGATGGGCAGGCTGGTCAGCGCCGAGGAAGTCGCGCACTCCATCGTCTACCTGGCCAGCCCGTTGTCCGCATCGACCACCGGAACCATGCTGGCCGTCGACGGCGGACTGTCCGGCATCCGGATCAGCTAGAGCGCTGATACTCGGGTGCCCGCAACCCGGCACGGTCTAACTGCCGGAGAAAACGTCTTCTCACGGGCGCTGCGGAGGTTAGACCGCGCCGGGTTGCGGCCCGCCAGGTACCACTAGCCTGGGCGAGTGCTGACACGGATCGCGATGTGGTCGGGGCCCCGCAACATCTCCACGGCAATGATGCGCAGCTTCGGTGCCCGCTCCGACAGCATGGTCGTCGACGAGCCCTTGTACGCGCATTATCTGCGGGCCACCGGGCTGGACCATCCAGGTCGGGACGAGATCCTGGCCGGCCAACCGCAGCGCTGGCAGGACGCCGTGGCTCAGCTCCGGCAGCCGCTGCCCGATGGCGTCCACGTGCAGTATCAGAAGCACATGACTCACCATCTTCTGCCGGAGATCGGCGAGGAGTGGATGGTCGGGCTGCGACATGCCTACCTGATCCGTGACCCGGCGCGAGTGATCTCCTCCTACGCCCGGGTCCGCACCGAACCAACGCTGGCTGATCTGGGATTCGAGCAGCAGGCCCGGATCTTCCGGCGTTTCGACGGGCCGGTGGTGGATGCCGACGACCTGCTCCAGGACCCGCCGAGGATGCTGAAACAGCTCTGCGAGGCGCTCGACCTGGAGTTTCAGAGCGCAATGCTGTCCTGGCCGCCCGGCCCACGAGACAGCGACGGCGTCTGGGCCCCGTACTGGTACGCCTCGGTCGAGGCGTCCACCGGGTTCGCAGCGGCTCAACCGGCGTCCGGGTCGGTGCCCGATCGGCTCCAGCCATTGCTTGAACAGGCCCGGCCGTACTACGCCGAGCTAGCCAGTCACCGCCTCCGGTAGGCAAGGACCGGCACCGGCGAAGTGTGTCCGTCACTTGACCCAGGCGGTAGGTCATATTACGGACACACTTCGCAGGAGGCAGCGGTCCCGGTCAGTCGAGATCGAGCGGGACGCCCTCGGCGGCGGCATGGTCGCGGTACAGCTTCGCCATCCTCAGGGTCAGCGGACCGACGTCCCCAGCACCGATAGCGCGCCCATCGATCCGCGTCACCGCGGCGATCTCGCCCATCGTTCCGGTGCAGAAGACCTCGTCTGCGGTGTACATCTGCGCAACGGAGAGGTCTGCCGTTCGGTGCTCGATCTCGTGCACGGCGGCGAGCTGGAGAACCGTTGCCCGGGTGATTCCTTCCGGGCAGGCGTGGGTGAACGGTGTGCTGAGGACGCCGTCGACCACCGCGAACAGGTTGGTGGCGTTGGTCTCCGCGACGAAACCGCGAGAATCCAGCATCAGCGCGTCGTCCGCCCCGGCCAAGTTCGCCTCGATCTTGGCCAAGATCGAGTTCAGCAGATTGGCATGGTGGATCTTCGGATCAAGCACGTCCGGGCCGGGACGACGGACGCTGGCAGTCACCAGGCTGAGCCCGCCGGTGTCATAGACCGGTGCCTTGTGCTCGGCCAGCACGATCAATGTGCAGCCGGCCCGGTTCAGCCGTGGATCCATCCCGCTGGTCACCTTGACACCACGAGTCAGGGTGAGCCGCACATGGACGCCGTCGAACATCGAATTGGCCCGCAGCGTGGCCGTCAGCGCCTCGATGATCTCTGACTCGGTCGGGATCGCCGCGAACGCCAGGGCTACGGCCGAGCGACGCAACCGGTCCAGATGCTCGCGCAGTCCGAAGACCCGCCCGCGGTAGAGCCGCAAGCCCTCCCAGACGGCATCACCGCCCTGAACCACCGAGTCGAACGGGGACAGGCCCGGCTGATCACGGTGCCGCAGGACACCGTTGACGCTGTAGACCAGGTCGGCGTTGCGCTCGTCGTACTGCTGCAGCACGGGCAGGTCCTTCCCTCTCTGAACGGACGGCGAATACCGCCGCGCTGCAGCCTATGCTGGGGGCCGACTTGGTCCGCCCGGCCGGTTGGGCCGCCGGCCCAGCTGCCGATGTAGCTGGACTGCCGCCGTCCTCACCGGGCGACGACCCGGTCCAGGAAGCCGAAAAGGTTGGTTCGCGTGCGTTCGATCTGCTCCTCCAGCGACATCGCCTCCTTCAGCCGGCCTCCCGGCGGTGGAGATTTCCGCCCTCGCACATAGAGCGAGCACGCCAGATCGGAGCAGATGTAGGTGCCGACCGAGTTGCCTTCTCGACCGCTGGCACCGGCCTTGCGAGCGGTCAGCAGGGCGACCCCCTGACCCGGATGTGTAGTCAGGCAGAACGCGCACATGGTCGGGCGCTGCGCCCCAGCGACGGCCGAACGCATTACCAGGCCAAGCAATTCGCCATCCCGTTCGGCGACAAGGTAGGCCTGCTGGGGAGCGCCCGGGTCGCGCCAGCCGACGAAGTCCAGGTCGGCCCAAGGCCGATCGGCCAGGTCGCGGGGCATCGGCACCCGCTTGGCCGCACCCTTGGAGCAGTTGATGAAAGACGTGCGGAGATCTTGTTCACTTGCCGACTTCATGGGCCGACGCTAACACTGCCCCCCGTGCCGGGCATCAGGATTGTTTGGCCACCGTGATCCACGCGGACGGGTCGAGCTGACCGGTCAGAACCTCCGCAGCTCGCTCCAGGCTGGGCCCGTACCAGGTCAGGTAGCGGCCGCTGACCAGCGCCGAAGGGATCCCGGCGAAGGCCTCCGGGCCGTCGTCCGCAGTGAACCGGTACG
This sequence comes from Kineosporiaceae bacterium, assembly GCA_035474375.1. Lineage (GTDB taxonomy): Bacteria > Actinomycetota > Actinomycetes > Actinomycetales > Kineosporiaceae > JANNPJ01. The sequence continues at coordinate 4,729 of DATINJ010000119.1, forward strand.
GCTCGTCGGGTAACACCACGAGGTCGGGACGCACGGCTCGCACCTGTTCGAGCGGCACCTTGGGGTAGCGCTCCGAGTGCGTTTCGAAGGCGTTGCGGACGCCGAGTCGACGCAGGACGTCGCCGGTGAAGGTGTCTCGGCCGACCACCATCCAGGGGCGCCGCCAGATCGGAATGACCGCCGTCCCGCGATCGAGGCCCGGCGGCACCTCGGCCCAGGCAGCCTCGGCCCGGGCCAGCCAGTCGGGCGACTCGCAGCGGCAGGCCAGCGTGAGCATCCGGCGCAGCGCGTCGAACGCCTCCGGAACCGTCCGGATCCGACTCACCCAGACCGCGAGCCCGGCGTCCCGCATCTGCTGCAGGTCAACCTCGCGGTTCTCCTCCTCGTTGGCGACCACGACGTCCGGGGCCAGCGCAACGATCGCCGCCACGTCCGGATTCTTGGTACCGCGGATCCGCGGTACCTCGAGGTCGGCCGGATGAGTGCACCAGTCCGTCGCACCCACCAGCAACCCGGGTGCGGTGGCGGCGATCGCCTCGGTCAGCGACGGAACGATGGAGACGACGCGGTGCACCGACTTGGGCACCGCCACCTCGTGACCGAGATCGTCTCTCACGGCCGGGCTCAGAAGTCGCCCTGGGCGGCGCGGAATCGGGCCAGGACTTTGACCAAGGAGTCGACGTCCGCGCTGCTCAACCCCAGATCGGCGAAGACCTCGCGGTTCATGCTCTCGGTGGCCTTCACCACCAGGTCGCGCCCGGCCGGGGTCAGCTCGGCGAGGGTGGTTCGCCGGTCGCTGGGGTGCGGAATGCGTCGGACCAGGCCTTTCGCCTCGCAGCGATCCACCGCGTTGGTGATGCTGGCCGGATGCACCTGCAGGCGGGAGCCGATTCGAGACAATGGCAGCGCGCCGGTCCGGGTGAAGTACAGCAAGGTCAGCAACTCGTAGCGGGCGAAGGTGAGTTCATGCGGCCGCAGCACTTCCTCGACCCGGGCCATCATGATCTGCTGCACCCGCACCACCGACGTGACCGCCGCCATACCGGCCGCCGCGTCGTCCCAGCCGTGCGCGTGCCACTGCCTGGTCGCCTCGGCGATCGGGTCGAACGGCAGTCGTCCGCCGGGTGTCACATCGCACCTCTCACTGGTCGTCACACATTGCGCCGGTACTGGCCGCCCACCTCGAAGAAGGCCTCGGTGATCTGACCGAGCGAGCAGTGTCGCACGGCCTCCATCAGCGCCTCGAACACGTTGCCGTTCTCGCTCGCGGCGGCCTTCAGCGATTCCAGGGCCGGTGGGGCGTCGGCAGCATGCTCGCCCTGGAACGCCCGGAGCCGGCGCAGCTGGGAGTCCTTCTCCGCCTCGGTGGCTCTGATCAGCTCCGGCCCGGCCAGCTGCGACATCTCGTCGCTCTCCGGCGCGGTGAAGGTGTTCACCCCGATGATCGGGAGCGAGCCGTCGTGCTTACGCTGTTCGTACAGCATTGATTCGTCCTGGATCCGGCCGCGCTGGTACCCGGTCTCCATCGCACCGAGGACACCGCCGCGCTCGTTGATCCGCTCGAACTCGGCCAGCACCGCCTCCTCGACCAGGTCGGTCAGTTCGGAAACGATGTAGGAGCCCTGCAGGGGGTTCTCGTTGCCGGACAGCCCCCACTCCTGGTCGATGATCATCTGGATTGCCAGCGCCCGACGCACCGACTGCTCGGTCGGCGTCGTCACCGCCTCGTCATAGGCATTGGTGTGCAACGAGTTCGCGTTGTCGTAGAGCGCGCAGAGGGCCTGCAGCGTGGTCCGGATGTCGTTGAAGTTCATCTCTTGCGCGTGCAGCGACCTGCCGGACGTCTGGACGTGATACTTCAGCTTCTGACTGCGCTCATTCGCCCCGTAGCGCTCGCGCATCGCGACCGCCCAGATCCGCCGGGCCACCCGACCCAGAACCGTGTACTCGGCGTCCATTCCGTTGCTGAAGAAGAAGGACAGGTTCGGCGCGAAATCGTCGACCGCCAGTCCGCGCGCGAGATAGCTTTCCACATAGGTAAATCCGTTGGACAGGGTGAACGCCAACTGGCTGATCGGGTTCGCACCGGCCTCGGCGATGTGATAGCCGCTGATCGAGACCGAATAGAAGTTCCGAACGGCGTTGCCGATGAACCACTCCTGCATGTCGGCCATCGCCCGGAGCGAGAATTCGGTGCTGAAGATGCAGGTGTTCTGCCCCTGATCCTCCTTGAGAATGTCGGCCTGGACGGTACCGCGCACCGAGCTGAACACCCGGGCACGCAACTGGGCCAGTTCATCTGGCTCCGGGTCTCGACCATCGTGCGCGGCACAGAACACCTCAACCTGCTGGTCCACCGCGGTGTTCAGGAACATGGCCAGCAGCGTGGGCGCCGGACCGTTGATCGTCATCGAGACCGACGTGGTTGGCGAGCACAGGTCGAATCCGGCGAAGAGCTCGCGCATGTCGTCGAGCGTGGCGATCGAGACCCCGGAGGTGCCGACCTTGCCGTAGATGTCCGGTCGTTCGTCCGGGTCGCGACCGTACAGGGTGACCGAGTCGAACGCCGTCGAGAGCCGGGTCGCCGGCTGCCCCTGGGAGAGCAGGTGGAAGCGCCGGTTGGTGCGCTTGGCGTCACCCTCTCCGGCGAACATCCGGGCCGGTGCTTCGGCGTCCCGCTTGAAGCGGAAAACTCCTGCAGTGAAAGGGAACACGCCGGGAACGTTCTCGTCCCGAAGGAACCGCACCAGCTCGCCGTTCTCCTTGGTCCGGGGTAATGCCACCCGGGGAAAGGTCGAGCCGGACAGCGTGGTCCGACGCAGCTTCACGCCGTTCAGCTCGTCACCGCCGTACTGCTGAACCGTCTGAGGCCAGGATTCGAGCTCGGCCCGGAGACCGGGGTCGATCTCGGCGGTGGCCTTCTCGATCAGACCAGGCAGGGACGCCGAAGGCGCCTCGATCGCGGCCAGTTCGGCGGCGGCGGTGCTCAGGTGCTGGGCTCGGCGAGCGGACTCGGCCAGCCTGACGGTTCGGGCATGGTAGCCACGCACGGTGTCGGAGATGTCGGCGAGATACCGGCCTCGGTCCGCCGGAACGATGGCCGCTGAACCGGACGACGTCTTCACGTCGACGGTCGGCAAAACCCCGCCAACGATCGGCAGCCCGTGGCCGGCCAGCAGGTCACGCAGGTGCTGGTAGAGCGCCGTGACCCCGTCGTCGGCGAATCGCGCGGCGCTGGTGCCGAACACCGGCATCTGCTCCCACGGCACGCCGAAAGCCTCGCGGTTGCGGACCAACTGGCGAGAGACGTCACGCAGCGCGTCCTCGGCGCCCCGACGCTCGAACTTGTTGATCGCCACGACATCGGCGAAGTCGAGCATGTCGATCTTCTCGAGCTGGGACGCGGCACCGAACTCCGGCGTCATCACGTACAACGAGACGTCGGCCAGATCGACGATCCCGGAGTCACCCTGACCAATGCCTGGCGTCTCGATGATGACCAGGTCGTATCCACCGACCCCGCAGGCAGCGATCACGTCGGCCAGGTACTGCGGCTGACTCGCCGATCCGCGAGTGGCCAGCGAGCGGAAGAAGGTGCGCCCGGCCTGGAGGGAGTTCATCCGGATCCGGTCTCCGAGCAGCGCTCCCCCGCCACGACGGCGGGTCGGGTCGACGGCGACCACGGCAATCCGGAGCTTGTCCTGCTGATCCGTGCGGAAGCGCCGGAGCAACTCATCGGTGAGCGACGACTTGCCCGAACCACCGGTGCCGGTGACGCCGAGCACGGCGGTGCCGGCTTTGCCAGCGGTGGATCGCAGCTCGTCCAGCCACTCCTGCGGAGCGGTACCGGCTTCGATCACCGAGATCGCCCGAGCCAAGGCGTGATCCTCACCGGCGCCGACGGCGGCGAGCGAGGGAACCTCGGCCGTCAGGTCGGCGTCGGCCTCCGCCACCATCGAGTTGATCATGCCGGCCAGCCCGAGACGCTGCCCGTCCTCGGGTGAGAAGATCCGCACCCCCTGGTGGCGAAGCAGAGCGATCTCGTCCGGAACGATGACCCCGCCACCGCCGCCGAAGACCTTGATCCGGCCGGCCCCACGTTCACGCAGCAGCTCCACCAGGTACCCGAAGTATTCGACGTGCCCGCCCTGGTAAGAGCTGACGGCGACGCCGTGCGCATCTTCCTGGATCGCGGTCGTCACCACCTCG
>DATINJ010000120.1:0-1691 GCA_035474375.1 Kineosporiaceae bacterium
CGCCACCTGGGACGGGATGACATCACTCTCGGCCGGTTGCAACAAGACGTCGTCGAAGGTCAGGCCGAGCGTCTCGAACGGCTGCGGTACGCCAGCGGCGCTGAGATCACCAAAAGACGGCGGCACGAATCGACCTTTCGCAGGACTGGAGGAAGCCCCAATCCTAGCCGAGCCCGCCCACCCGAGGCGCGCTCAGTAGCCGGCTGCGAGCTGCAGGTGAGCCGCGGACGGTCGGTGCGAAGAGCCGGCCACCGAGTCGAAGAGTTCGCGCTGCTCGGCGGACCCCTCGATGATCAGCCGCAGCTTGGCCCCGGCTCGATGCTGGGCCACCCGGACGGCGTTCGCCGTCATCCCGACCCGCTCGCCGACCTGTTCGGCGTTCAGCCCGGCGGCCCGCAGCATCAGGACCTCGCGCATCCGGTCCGGCAGCCGATTCAGCAGTTGCATGGCCGAACGTCGATCGACCGCGGCCATCGCCTGCTCCTCCGGAGTCGGCGACGTCTCGGTCTGGTCGGGAAACTCATCGACCAGCAGCGCTGAGCGACTGAAGCCGCGCTGGGCATCAGCCACCTTGTTCGACGCGATCGCGTAGACGAAGGCGGCGAACGGCGCACCCTTGTCCTCGTATCGGGGCAGCACCCGAAGCACGGCCACACAGGTTTCCTGGGCCACGTCGTCGGCGGCGTCGACGCCACCGGAATAGGTGGCCAGTCGGGAGCGGCAGTATTTGAGTACGGCGGGACGGACCGCACCGATCAGCGATTCGACCGCCCACGGGTTTCCCGCTTGTGCGTCGGCCACGAGTTCGTGGTCGGACAGCAAGTAATTCTGGTCGGTCGGCACCGATCCCCCATCCGTCCCCGAGTGGGTGTGTACGTTGTAAAGCTTCGCAAGCGTCGCAGATGGATTGGGAAAAACCTACCCAGAACCGACAAATGGTGTGGACAATTTGTAACGGTTTGATCCGGGCAAAGAAATTGCGCGTCGGCACCGCCCAATGAGTGGTCGAATCAAAGCTTTATCCGGTAATGCACGACGAGGCCCCTCCACATCGGAGGGGCCTCGCCGGATCAAGCATTCGGCCGTCAGCGAACTGACCGCCGGGTCATTCAGTGTGCGTGCGAGTGACCAGCCGCGGCCGGCTCCTCTTCCTCGGGCTTCTCGACCACCAGAGTTTCGGTGGTGAGCAGCAACGAGGCGATCGATGCGGCGTTGGCCAGCGCAGAGCGCGTCACCTTCACCGGGTCGATCACGCCGGCTCCGATCAGGTCGCCGTACTCGCCGGTGGCGGCGTTGAAACCGCTGCCCGGTTTCAGCTCGGCCACCTTGGCGGTAACGACGTAACCCTGCTCGCCGCCGTTCTCGGCGATCCAGCGCAACGGCTCGGCCAGGGAGCGGCGAACAATGCCCACCCCACTCTTCTCGTCACCCGTCAGCCCGAGATCGTCGCTGAGCGCCGCTCCCGCGTGAATCAGGGCAGAGCCACCGCCGGCGACGATGCCCTCCTCGATCGCGGCCCGAGTCGCCGAAACGGCGTCCTCGATCCGGTGCTTCTTCTCCTTGAGCTCCACCTCGGTGGCCGCGCCGACCTTGATCACGCAGACGCCGCCCGCGAGCTTGGCGACCCGCTCCTGCAGCTTCTCCCGATCCCAGTCGGAATCGGTCCGCTCGATCTCGGCCGTCAACTGCGC
>DATINJ010000121.1:0-13501 GCA_035474375.1 Kineosporiaceae bacterium
CCCGGCAGGACCGCCTTTCGCCAACCGGCGGCGGCATGCAGGCTTTGCCCCAATGCTGCCGATTCCACCAGATTGACCAGGGAGTCGGCGATCCAGGTCTCCGGTGCGTAGATGTGGATCCCGATCCGCCCGGTGGACCAGTCCAGCATCAGCGGCCAGCCCTCCAGGACGCCGATCTCGGCCACCCAGCCACCGGATTCGGTCCGCGCCCAGCCGGACTGGACGACGCTGTCGAAGCGATAGGTCTGCAGATGCTTTCCGGTACAGCCAGGGCGCTCCTGGCAGAACGTCAACCCGCCGTACTGGGCGATGAATGCCTGCAGCCGCTCGAGGCCGCCGTCCGGGCCGTCAATCGGGCTGCCATTGACGTCGGTGCACTCGTACCACTCGCTGTGCACGTCGTGCTGGCCGTGCGACCCGAGCCGCGCGTGCTCGGCCAGGAAGTGCTGAGCGCGATGCGTCAGGACGCCCAGATCATCCAACAGGTGCAGCGTCACTTCAGCAGGATAGTCGCGCGCCGGAACCACCATTGACTGGTGATCAGCTGGCCGGCTCGCTCAGCTGATCGACAAGACCGAGAATGCGGTCGGTGACCGAGACCGGATCGACGACCTGATGCAGGTGCTCGCCCGGGAGGTACGCCACCGGCCAGCCGGCTTGCCTGGCGCGCCCGGCCTCCGCCGCGTACCCGGCGCTGAACTGCAAGTACGCGGCGGGTATCGAGGTCCAGGCCGGCGATGCAGGCAGCGCCTGCTGGTAGTACGCCAGCGGTAGCCGCGGTTGCTCGGCCACGACGGCGGCGCGTACCGCCGGGTCCGGCAGAAGTTCGGCGACGTCCTCGGGCGTCCACCAATTGGTCCACGGGGGCAAGATTCCGTCGGCGTCGGCAAGCTCGCGAAGCCGGGCCAGGAACGCGGCCGGTGCCACCGGCGTCTCGCCGTCCGGTGCGGGCAGGCCGGCATCGACGAAGATCGCACCGTCGATCGGCTGCGGAGCGGCCTGCTGGATGGCGGGCACGAAGAGACCGGCATTGCTGTGTACCACCAGGAACAGCGAGACTCCGGCGTCGAGCGTGCCGATGCCATCCGCCACGGTCTGCGCCACGCGCGGCCAGTACGGTGGCGCGCCGCTGCCGATGGACCGCAGATCCGGGATGACCGACTCGACACCACGTCCGCGCAGGCATCTGGCAACCGGTTGCCACGTGCCCGGCCCGACCGACGGGCTGTGAACGAGGACCAGCGTCATCCGGCCAGTGTTTCGGCCGGCGTGGCCCTCGTCCACGGGCTTCGCCACGAGCGAATCCGGGCGTCGAGGTCGACGCAGTGCGTGACTACGACGGGTCGAACCGGGCCAGGTGTTTCAGCCCGGGAATCAGGGACGCCGGTGCGCCGGTGAAGAATTCGGCGTCCACCCGCTCCACCACGACGATCGCCCGCTCGGCGAGCGCCGAGCCCTCGGCGGTGACGACGATCAGTTTCGCTCGCCCGTCATTCGGGTCGGTGCGCTGCACGAGCAAGCCCCTGTCTGCCAATTTGCGCAGGATCTCGGAGGTCATCTTGACGTCGGTATCCGCCTGGGCGGCGATCGCCAACTGGTTCGGCGAGCGCTCCTGCCGGTTCAACCACCAGGTCGTGGCGAGCAGGACGAACTGCACGTGCGTTAACTCCAGCGGGCGGAGGGCCTCAGCCACCGCGCGCTGCCAGCGCAGCGTGATTCGCCACAACAGGAAGCCTGGACTGTCCCCAGGACCGCCGGGAAATTCCGTCACGAGCGGGAATCGCTCCGGCTTCGCACCCGGGCGGCGGCGATCAGGTCGTCCATCGCCGCCGGGAAGTCCTCGCTGATCTGCGGCCCGAGCTCGGGGGCGATGGCGTCTGCGCCAGGGCCGTCGATCTCCAGCCGGTGCGTGATCGCGGTTCCGCCGTCGGCCAGCGGGGCGAGAGTGTGCCGGAACAGCAGAGTGACGTCGCCGAAGGAGGTCTGGTCGGCGTAGAGCTCGGGTTCCACGAGCTCGATGATCTTCGACTGGAAGGTGCCCTGGCCTTGCGGGGTCACCGAGACGGCGGTGCCGACTTCGAACGGGCCGTGGAGTTCGAACGTGTCGCTGTTCTCGCTCAGTTTGACGCCGGAGTGCAGATCTCGGAGCGCTGCCCAGATCGCCTGCGGCGCGACGTCGGCCTCGGTGCGGTATTCGGTGGTCCACATGATGAAGATCCCTTCGTAAGTTAATCGGGATCCAGATTAACTGTGCACAGACTATTCGTCAACGCGCGCCAAGGGTTCGTCAAAGCGCACCGACGGGAGCCTGCTGGCCACTTCGGCTCGCGCTGCTATCCCCGGGTTGGGTGGTCGCAGCCGGCGTCGGGATCCGCCGTGATCATGGTGGGCGCCGCAGGGCTCGGCCGAACCGCCGGCAAGAACCGATGAAAGGCCTTACCCCGGACTTCGGCCGAGTCCTGCGGCGCCCACCCCGGCGCTTAGCCGAGCGCCGACTACCAGTCGTGGCCCAGAAGGGGCGAACGAAGATCATCATGCGGGCCGAAATTGCACAAATCGGTCATCAAAACGGAACGCTTACAGCAGGCCCGCAACCCGGCTCGGTGTAACCCTCCGGACAAGACCCGGCAACCGTTTGCGGTGGGAGTTAGACCGAGCCGGGTTGCGACTGCGCTCGAAAGATCACTCATTTCGATCATGGCTGTTTGCGGGCTGATCCGAATTGGCCAGCGGGGTCCGACGGTTCATCAAAGCCGGCGCGGTCGGCCAGCAGTTGGCGGAGGATGGCGGGCTCGTCGCTGATCACGCCGATGGTGCCGCTGGCGCGGAACGGCAGGACCGAGGCCAGCGCAGCAGGGTCGTTGATCGGCCAGGTCATCACTATCTGGTGATGGCGGTGCAGGGCCGGGACGGTCACCGTCGTCAGCAGCGAGCGGTGCACGGAGAAGCCGTACGCCCGGCGAGACTCGGGCCGCTGCATCTGCTGCAACAGCAACGCCAACTCCGCCCGGGTGCGCGCCGAGCGGATCGTGCGGACCCAGGGCAGGTGCTCGAACGGGGTCAGGGCTGGCCAGTAGCGCGAGCACACCAGGACCGGGTTGTCCGGCGCGAACTCGTGCAGGTGTCGTGCCACGGCTTCACCGGTCGCGCTGTCACGGCCCTTCAGGTCGAGCATGAACAGGGTGCCCTGAGCGGCGGCGGCCAGCACTTCTTCCAGCACCAGCCGGGGCGCGCGGCCGGAGCGCAGCTGCCAGCGGTCCCACAGCAGCGGAAGCGGGCCCATCGTCTTCAGATGGCGCACCTCCAGGCGGCCTCGGTAGCTGTGCACGTCGAGCTCGATCACGTCGGCACCCAGGGTCACCGCCTGGTGCAGCGCGGTCAGGGAGTTACCCGACCGGTGTGCGATCGCCAGGACCGAATGCGGCGCCGGGTTCATGTTGTGGCCGGTGTCACCGGGCAGACCGGTGTCACGGGGCAGGCGAGCAGGGCAGCGGGTGCGGCGCTGTGCGAGACATCGGCTGACCGGCCGGGCAGGCCGCCGCGGCGGTGGGCCAGCAGCAGGCAACCGCCGCCGAGGATCACGGCTGGGCCCCAGGCTAGGAGCGCTTTGAGGGTGACCGCACCGAGGGCGGCTGCCCAGGGCACGCCGAGCGCGTTCAAGGCGACGGCGAGCGCGCCGTCCCGAGGGCTGGCGCCGTTCGGGCCGGGAACGGCGGCGGCGAGCTGGCTGGCCCCGAAGGCACCGAGCACACCGAGCGGCGAGAGGTGATAGCCGGTGGCCAGCAGGGTGCCCACCAGCAGCGCGATGATCGAGGCCTGATAGGCCACCGACAGCGCCAGGCCGTGGATCAACCGGCCCAGTGGGGGGAGTCGACGCCGCGGCAGCCAGTCCGGTCGCAGCCGGTGCACCAGCAGGGCCGCGAGCAACGCCACCAGGCCCCCGACGAACGAGACCAGCACCATCTGCAAGGGCAACGTGGTGGCGGCGAAGGAGATGAACAGGACCAAGCCGATAGCTCCGACGAACCGGTCCAGGCCGACGTCGGCGGCGGCCGCCAGCCGCGGCATCCCGGTCTGTCTCAGGCGGCGCATTCGCCAGATGTCGGCGCCGATGTGCCCCGGCGTGAGCAGGCCGAAGACTTCGGATTCGGCAAAGCTGGTGAGGTGCCAGCGCATGCTGCGCCCGCTGTCGGAGATCGCGTACCAACGGATAGGGCAGAGCACGTACTTACCGATCGTCCAGGGCACCAGCCCGAGTAACGCGGGCCACGGCGAGAACTCAGGCAACCGGGGGACGGTCACCGCTGTCACCGCCAGAGCCACCAGGATCGAGAGCACTGCGAGCACCCTGCTCGCCCAGGGCGGTGCTGGGCTCCGCAGTCGGTTGCGCATCAATAAAGTCATTCCGCCTGACGTTGCACCACTACGCTCTCGGCGGCTGTGGCCGGGCGGGCCGGCTCTGGCGTCCGGCCGTCGGTAGTTGCTGAACTGTTACCACGATAAACGACGCGCGGTGCCGATCGGTTCAATCGAACGGCGGGCAATCGCCGCCACGAGATCGCCCGGCCGAGGGCACCCAGGCAATCGTGGAGAGTCCCGCGCCGGCCAGGAAGTCGCGGGGTTATCCAGCGGTATGCCCGAGATGGGGACGGGACTTCAGCGCCATAAGGCCGCATTTCTCCGGCGTCCCACTCTGGGCCAGCTGGGTGCAGGCCGGCGCCGGGAACCGGGCCGACTGCTTCGCGTGACGTACACTTGCTGCGGGTCGAGAGGCGCTGCAACGGGCTGAAGCCCGCCACGCTCGGCCCGCACGACGCAGCAAGGGCGCCTCCCAATGGGGAGGTGCATCGATGACCAGGTCGACAGCCGAAGCCACGCAGTCCCTGCGCGAGCTTCTGGACCAGCGGGTAGTAGTCCTGGATGGGGCCTGGGGCACCATGCTCCAAGGGGCCGGGTTGTCCGAGGCCGACTATCGCCTCGACGGGTACCAAGATCATCCGATCGATGTCGCCGGCGACCCCGACCTACTGAACCTGACCCGCCCGGACCTCATTCTCGACGTCCACCGGCAGTACCTGGCGGCCGGTGCGGACATCACCACCACGAACACCTTCACCGCCACCAGCATCGGGCAGTCCGACTACGGGCTGCAGGCGCTGGTGCGGGAGATGAACCTGGCCGGCGCCCGGCTGGCGCGCCAGGCCGTCGACGAGGCCGGCACCGGAGCGTTTGTCGCCGGTTCGATCGGGCCGCTGAACGTCACCCTGTCGCTCTCGCCACGGGTCGAGGATCCGGCCTACCGGGCGGTGACCTTTGACGAGGTCAAGGCGGCGTACGCGGAGCAGATCCAGGCGCTGGCCGACGGCGGCGTCGACGTGCTGCTGATCGAGACCATCTTTGACACGCTGAACGCCAAGGCCGCGATCGCTGCCGCCCGCGACGTCGCACCGGAACTGCCGCTGTGGATCTCGGTGACGATCGTGGACCTGAGCGGGCGCACCCTGTCCGGGCAGACGGTTGAGGCGTACTGGCGATCCATCGAGCACGCGCACCCGCTCGTCGTCGGGGTGAACTGCGCGCTCGGCGCCGCGGAAATGCGTCCGCACGTCGCCGAACTGGCCCGGCTCGCCGATACCTACGTGGCCAGCCACCCGAATGCCGGCCTGCCGAACCCGTTCGGTGGCTACGACGAGCAGCCCGAGGAAACCGCTGCCCTGCTGGAAGAATTCGCCGCTTCCGGCATGGTCAACATCGTCGGCGGCTGCTGCGGGACGTCGCCGGCGCACATCGCGAAGATCGCCGCCGCGGTCAAGGGGCTGCCGCCGCGCGAGGTCGCGACGCCGACCAAGGCCACCCGGTTCAGCGGCCTGGAGCCGTTCGAAATCGGACCGGACACCGGCTTCGTGATGATCGGCGAGCGGACGAACGTCACCGGCTCGAAGCGGTTCCGGCGGCTGATCGAGTCCGGCAACGCCCAGGGCGCGGTGGACGTCGCGCTCGAGCAGGTGCGTGGCGGGGCCAACCTGCTGGACGTCAACATGGACGCCGACCTGCTGGACAGCGAGCAGGCGATGACGACGTTCCTGAACCTGGTGGCGACCGAGCCGGAGGTCTCCCGAATTCCGATCATGGTCGACAGCTCGCGCTGGAGCGTGCTGGAAGCCGGGCTGAAGTGTGTGCAGGGCAAGGGCGTCGTCAACTCGATCAGCCTGAAGGAAGGCGAGGAGGCGTTCCTCAACCAGGCCCGGATGATCCGCGACTACGGCGCCGGTGTGGTGGTGATGGCTTTCGACGAGAAGGGCCAGGCCGACAGCACCGAGCGCAAGGTCTCGATCTGTGCCCGCGCCTACGACCTGCTCACCGAGAAGATCGGTTTCCCGCCCGAGGACATCATTTTCGACCCGGCGGTGCTGGCCGTGGCGACCGGAATGTCCGAGCACAACGGATACGCCAAGAACTTCATCGAGGCGCTGCCGTTGATCAAGGCTCGCTGCCCGGGAGCCCGGATCAGTGGCGGAATCTCGAACCTGTCGTTCTCGTTCCGCGGCAACGACGTGGTCCGGGAGGCAATGCACTCGGCGTTCCTGTTCCACGCCGTCACCGCCGGGCTGGACATGGGCATCGTGAATGCCGGGCAGCTCGCGGTCTACGCGGACATCCCGCCGGAGCTGCTGGAACTGGTCGAAGATGTGATCTTCGACCGGCGCGAGGATGCCACCGAACGGCTGGTCACCTTCGCCGAGACGGTCAGCAGCGCGGCCGGCACCCGCCGGGTCGTCGACCTGGCCTGGCGCGACGCCCCGGTGGCGCAGCGGCTGTCGTACGCGCTGGTGCACGGCATCGTCGACTTCATCGAGGCCGACACCGAAGAGGCGCGGCTGACCAAGGCCCGCCCCTTGGAGGTGATCGAGGGCCCGCTGATGGATGGCATGAAGGTGGTCGGCGACCTGTTCGGCTCCGGGAAGATGTTCCTGCCACAGGTGGTCAAGAGCGCGCGGGTGATGAAGCGCTCGGTCGCCTACCTGGAGCCGTTCATGGAGGCGGAGAAGGAGCTGGCCCGGTCCGAAGGGCGGGCTCAGGCCGAGCGCGGCCAGGGCAAGGTGGTGCTGGCGACGGTCAAGGGTGACGTCCACGACATCGGCAAGAACATCGTCGGAGTTGTCCTGGGCTGCAACAACTATGAGGTGATCGACCTCGGTGTGATGGTGCCCGTGGCCAAGATCCTGGACACTGCGATCGCCGAAAATGCTGATGCTATTGGTCTTTCCGGCCTGATCACGCCGTCCCTCGATGAAATGGTCACGGTCGCAGCGGAAATGAAGCGGCGGGGGATGAAACTTCCGCTGCTGATCGGCGGGGCCACCACGTCCCGGCAGCACACCGCGGTCCGGGTGGCTCCGGCGTACGACGGGACGACGGTGCACGTGCTCGACGCCTCCCGGGTGGTGGGCGTGGTCGCGGACCTGCTCGACACCGACCGGGCCGCAGCGCTGGCCCTGAGCAACCGGGCCGACCAGGACCAGCTGCGCGAGCAGCACGCCAATCGTCAGCAGCGCCCGCTGCTGACGATCGAGGACGCGCGGGCGAACGCCGAGCAGGTGGTGTTCGACGAGTTGCCGGTGCCTGACTTCGTCGGCGTTCGGCTCCTGCAACCGGATCTCAACGCCCTGCGCGCGATGATCGACTGGCAGTTCCTGTTCCTCGCCTGGGAGCTCAAGGGCAAGTACCCGAAGATCCTGGAACAGCCGGTGGCTCGCGAACTGTTCGACGACGCGAACACCCTGCTCGATCAGATCATCGCCGAGGGATCGTTCCAGGCGCGCGGTGCCTATGGCTTCTGGCCGGCCCACGCCGAGGGCGACGACATCCTGATCGAGGACGGCGAGACCAGCCTTCGGCTGCCGATGCTGCGCCAGCAGACCAGCAAGCCGGCCGGTCGGCCGAACCGCTCGCTGGCCGACTACATCGCCCCGGCCGGCGATCACCTCGGTGGGTTCGCGGTGGCCATCCACGGCGCCGAGACGCTGGCCGCCAAGTACGAGGCGGAGAACGACGACTACCGGGCGATCATGGTCAAGGCGCTGGCCGACCGGCTGGCCGAGGCCTTCGCCGAGTACATCCACCTGCAGGCGCGGCGGGCCTGGTTCGAGCCGGACGCCGATCCGCTGCTGGAAGATCTGCACGCGGAGCGGTTCCGGGGTATCCGCCCGGCGCTCGGCTACCCGGCCAGCCCCGACCATACGGAGAAGCAGGCCCTGTTCGATCTGCTGGACGCCAAGCAACTCGATCTGGCGCTGACCGAGTCGTTCGCGATGACCCCGGCGGCGAGCGTCAGCGGGCTGATCTTCGCCCATCCGTCGGCCAAGTACTTCTCGGTCGGGCGGATCGGCAAGGACCAGGTCGTGGACTACGCCGGGCGTCGGGAGATGTCGGTCGACGAGGTCGAGCGCTGGTTGCGCCCCAACCTGGCTTACGACGTCCGGTAGTCCCAGGATTCACCTGCGCTCGGACTGTCGCCGTCCATGCCCCGTGATCATGCACGGTTGCCCGCCCACGCCCCGTGATCATGCACGATTGCCCGCCCACGCCCCGTGATCATGCACGGTTGCCCTGGCCTGACGAGCAAGCGTGCATGATCACGGTTGTTGGTCAGGGGTCCCGGGGTCGCTTAACTCACCGGCATTGCCGTGATCATGCACGGTTGCTCACCTCAAAGCGGGTAACCGTGCATGATCACCGCAGTCAAGCTGGCCCTCGGGGACGCCATGAGGCGTGAAGATGCGGCTGTCTTCCGGTCAGAAGTTTGGGCGGGGCCGCATATGCGAGGTTCCCGGTTCCCGGTTCCCGGTTCCCGGTTCCCGGTTCCCGGCTGGCGGCTGGCGGCTCCCGGTGTCCGGGCAGGCGTGACTCAGGAAGCTCCCAGAAAGTAGTTGCACGCTCTACTCAGATCTCATTCGAGAAGGCCAGGCTCGCCCCCGGCCGCAACTGAGGAGCTGGGAGCTTTTGAGCCTGCACGTGGATACCGAGAACGCTCGCTTTCGGGCTCCCGATGCGGTTGCTTCCGCCTCCGGCGGACTCGCCTCCGGCGGGCTCGCTTCCAGCGGACTCGCTTCCGGCCAGGTCGTTACGGCCCGACGCCGGACGCCCGGTTGGTGGCGGGACGGTGTGGGCTCGGCAACCTGGGCCAGCATGATCGTCGTCCTCGCGCTCTGGCTGTCCAACGGCGGGGTGCAGAGCCTGGGCACCGAACCGTTCACCGGGCTCGGGCGGCTGACCGGCCTGATCGCCGCGGATCTGTTGCTGATCCAGGTCTTCCTGATGGCCCGGGTGCCGGTGATCGAGCGCAGCTACGGGCAGGACGAGCTGGCCCGTCGCCACCGACTGGTCGGCTTCACCTCGTTCAACCTGATGATGGCGCACGTCGTCCTGATCATCCTCGGCTACGCCCACGATTCCAGCGCCGGCATCGTCGGCACCACGGTGGACCTGGTGCTGAACTACCCGGGCATGTTGCTTGCCCTGGTCGCCACGCTGCTGCTGGTGATGGTCGTGGTTACCTCGATCCGGATGGCCAGAGCCCGGTTGCGGTACGAGTCCTGGCATCTGCTGCACCTGTATGCCTATCTCGGAGTGGGGCTTTCGATCCCGCACGAGATCTGGACCGGAGCCGACTTCACTTCCACGCCGGCCCAGATCTACTGGTGGAGCTTGTACGCGGTGGCTGCCGGCGCCGTGATCGGCTATCGGATCCTGCAGCCCGCCTGGCGCTCCTGGCGCCACGAACTGGTCGTCGAGAAGGTCACCACCGAGGCACCCGGCGTCCTTTCGGTGTACCTGCGCGGTCGTCACCTGCACCGGCTTCCGGTGCGCGCCGGGCAGTTCTTCACCTGGCGGTTCCACGACGGGCCCGGCTGGACCCGCGGCAACCCGTATTCGCTGTCGGCAGCGCCCAGCCGGAATCGCCTCCGGATCACGGTCAAGGACCTCGGCGACGGCAGCGCCCGGCTGGCCATGTTGCGACCGGGCACCCGAGCTTTCATCGAGGGCCCGTACGGGCGGCTCACCAGCGACGTCCGCACGCAGCCGAAGGTCACCCTGCTGGCGTCCGGGATCGGGGTGACGCCGATCCGAGCGCTGCTGGAGGAACTGGACTACAGCCCCGGCGAGGCCACCCTGATCTACCGGGCCACCCGCGATGCGGACGTCGCTTTCCGGGCCGAACTCGACGATCTGGCCCTGCGCCGCGGCGCCCGGGTGTTCTATGTCGTCGGTCCGAGGATCTCGTACCGGAAGCAGACCTGGCTGCCGGAGTCGGCCGCCCATCTGAGCGAGAGCGAGGCGCTGCTGCAGTTGGTCCCGGACCTGGCCGAGCAGGACGTCTACATCTGCGGTTCGGAGGGCTGGATGGACGCCGTCCAGGAAGCCACGCTCGGTGCCGGCGTCCCGGCGTCCCGAATCCATTGTGAGCGGTTCAGTTGGTAGCAATCGAGGCCCCGACGCCCCCGGCCGGGGAGACGTCCCCAGCCGGGGACGAGAAAGTGAGGAAGTAATGCGCCGGATCGTCGTCGCTGTCATGAGCACGATCAGTGGACTGGTGCTGCTGTTCAGCTACCACACGAGCACCAACCAGCTCGGCGAGACGGAGGCCGCCTCGGTCCAGAGCCGGTCGGCGGCCAGCGCCCCCGCGGATCCACCGGTCACGTCGGATGACACGGCCGGTGACACCTCCAGTGACAGCTCGTCCGGAACGCTCGCGTCCGGCACGTTCACCGGCGACAGCGTGGCCACCCGGTGGGGTCCCGTCCAGGTTGAGATCACCGTGAAGAACGGCAAGATCACCAAGTCCGAAGCGATCGTGTACCCGACCGAGAACCACCGGGACGTCGAGATCAACGACAACGCGTTGCCGATCCTCAGCGACGAGACGATCCAGGCCCAGAGCGCCCAGATCGACTTCGTCTCCGGTGCCACGGTCACCTCCGACGGGTACACCCAGTCCCTGCAGTCCGCGATCGACCAGGCCTTCCAGTGAGCATCCCGAGACAGAGGACGTTTCCGGTGATCGAAGCCGTCCCGCCCCCACCCCGACGAGCCGTCGTCGAGCAGATCATGGGGATGCCGGTGGGCGTCCACGTTCGGGGTGACGGCGCCCGAGGAACGGACGTCGAAGCCGCGATCCAGCTGGGGTTGGCCGGTCTGCGCGAGGCCGACGCGGTCTTCAGCACGTGGCGCTCGGACAGCGCGATCGAGCGGTTGCGCCGAGGCGAGCTGACCGTGACGCAGTGCTCGCCGGAGGTGGCCGCGGTCATCGAACTGTGCGACGCCGCCCGCGAGCGGACGGCCGGCTGGTTCGAGTACCTCATCGACGATGGTTCGGGCACTCGCCTGATCGATCCCACCGGGCTGGTCAAGGGATGGGCGGTGGAGCGCGCCCTGACCGCGGTCGTGGTTGCCCTGGAAGGGCAGGGGGCGACCGGGCTGGATGTCGCGGTGAACGCGGGTGGGGATGTCGCCGTGCACCGGGCGGCGGTGGACGGCCGGTCCTGGCTGGCCGGGATCGAGGATCCGGCCGACCGGAGCCGGATTCTGGCTACCGTGGAGCTGGCTAGCGGCGGCATTGCCACCTCCGGAAGTGCCGCCCGGGGAGCGCATATCGTCAATCCGTTCACCGGTGAGCGGGTAGCTCGTGGCGGATCCGTCACGGTTTACGGGCCGTCCCTGATGTGGGCCGATGTCTTCGCTACCGCGGCCTTCGCTTACGGCGACGGCGGTCTGGAGTGGCTGGCCGATCGACCGGGTTTCCGGTCCGAGGGCTACGGCGCGGTCGTCGTCACGGCTGCCGGATTAACTCTTCGGCTCGCACCCTCTTGCACTCCTCTGCCTCCAGTGCTATAAAAAATCTGTCTCGACCAACACAGATCGTCGAGGTTGAGGCTACGGATGGCATCGAAATTGTTACTGTCTGTGGAGGTGGAACCGATGCTGATGCGTACCGATCCGTTCCGTGAACTCGACCGGCTGACCCAGCAGTTGTGGGGTTCGGTAGGCACGACCGCGCGCCCGTCCGTCATGCCGATGGACGCCTGGCAGGCTGGCGGGGAGTTCATTGTGGAGTTCGATCTGCCCGGCGTGGAGCCCGGCTCCGTCGATCTGGATGTGGAACGCAATGTCTTGACCGTGCGAGCCGAGCGCCCGGCGCTGCCGGACGATCGCGAGCTGGTTGCTGCCGAGCGGCCGCGCGGGGTGTTCAGCCGGCAGTTGTTCCTCGGCGACAACCTTGACACTGAACAGATCAAGGCCAGTTACGGCTCCGGCGTCCTCACTCTCCGGATCCCGGTTGCTGAGCGGGCCAAGCCCCGCAAGATCGAGATCAGCCAGTCGGCCGACGAGCGCCAGGCGATCAACGCCTGACCGGCCAGCCGGTATCCCCATCATGGCGACGGCATCGACCGCGGGCCTGAGTGCGGTGGGGAGCTCGAGCAGGACAGCGACCAGCGACCTGTTCGTCGATCTGCTGTGCGAGCTGTTGTGCATGGACGATGAGCTGCTGTCGGCGGAGTTCGACGCCATCGTCGCCAATTGGGACGGCGACGAGGAAGGGCCGCCGTCCCGCGACTCGGCGGTAGGCACGGGCACCGTCCAGCCGACGCCCTTCACTCCGGTGCAGCTTGATGATCGTTTCGCTCCCACCGGACGAGTGGCCGCGACAAGGGAAGGGGCTGGTCGGCAGCGATCACCCCCGGGTTGAGGCTCGGGTGACGCCGATGACTAGGTGAGTCACCAGGCGAAGGAGGTGATGCCTGGTTGCGTTGCGGTCAGGTAATCCAGTCGGTTCCATCGGTCCCGGCCCTCAGGGCCGGGACCGATCTCGTTTGCCGCGATCCCGTTTTGCCGCGATCCGGCTGCTCGATCCCGTGGCGGCGTCTCACTCGCGGGCAGTTATGCGTGTTGACTTATATAAGCGTGAGTTGATATCTTGCCGAGCGTGCACGCATTTGAGGTCCTTGCAGACCCGGTTCGCCGCCGGATTCTCGAGCTCCTCGCCACGGGCGAGGCGGCGTCCGGCAGCGTCGTCGTCGTGCTCCAGCGGGAATTCGGGATCTCCCAGCCGGCTGTCTCGCAGCATTTAAAAGTGCTGCGAGAGAATGGCTTCGCCACAGTTCGGGCAGACGGCGCGCGGCGGCTGTATTCGGTGGATCAGACCGGGTTGCAGGTGGCCGACGGCTGGCTCAGCCGGTTCCGCCCGGCCTGGGCCGCCCCACAGGATGCCCCGCCACTGGGTGCCTCACGCGGTGCCTCGCCAGGCGATGCCACGGCAGGCCATGCCACGCCGGGCGATGCCACGGCAGTCAAGGCCTCACCCCTCGATGCCTTGGCCACCGAGGTCGCCCGGGGCAAGCGCGCCCGGCGAGCCCAGCGTGCAGCGCAGCCTGGCACCGACGGAATCGATGAAATCGACGAAATGAGGAACATCTCGTGAGCGACATCAGCGAGCAGGTCA
>DATINJ010000122.1:0-16627 GCA_035474375.1 Kineosporiaceae bacterium
TTCGGCCTGGAGAACTGGCGCGACTGGTGGGACGTGGCCCGCGGGCAGGAGCTGTGGCTCGGACATGCCCCCTCCCCGCAGCTTGACCATGATGGTCAGGTCATCCGGCTCCGGCAGAACGACCAGGAGAGCTCCCCGGTCCACACCATCGAGCTCACCTCCAGCGAACTGCACAGCCTGCTCGCTTCGGCGCAACAGCAGCTCAGCGGATTCCTCGAGCTCGTCCAGCGATGGGCCACGGGCATCAGCCCCAGCCTGGCCGACGGTCTCATCGCCGTCCTCGATGAGCACCTGAGGATCAACGCACCACTGCCCTCGTGATCTCCACCCTCGACCCGGCAAGCCACGTGCAACTCGCAGAGGCTCCCGTTCGGTCTGATCGCGGCCACGGTTTGCGCTTGGTATCGAGTGAAGCGCCGCAGGACTCGGCCAAAGTCCTGGATCGGCCTGAGCCAATAGGCCGGCAGGGCCCAGGATGACCCTGCTGGCCAAGACGCCCCCGGGTGGATCGGGAGACTTTTGTGCGCCCTGGCCGCATTTTTCTCACCCAATCCGCTGGTCGTCGGGACGCCGAGCCCCGGGCGCTCGCCAAGATCGCCAGCTGTGCCCGCTATGGGTCGATTAAGGGCCTCCACGTGGGCAGAGTTGGCGATCACTGAGACCCAAGAGATCCGCACAGGTGGGCGGGCTCCTCTGGATGATCGCGAGAGTTAGTCGAGCCATTGGCGACCAGGGTCGAACTTGTGGACAAAACACCCGTGACAGACCTGCCCGACAGGTGTTGCATGGTCGTCAGCAGCGGAACAAAACGGGGGGTCTATCAATGAACCGGATGATTTGGGCGATCGGGACGGCCGTGATCGTCGGCACGGTGTTCACCGCGCCCGCCGGCGCCGCAGCCATCAGGCCAGGACCAGGCAGCCCCGCACTGGCCCCCCCTGCGCTGGCCAAGCCGTCACTGATCAACCCCGCGCTGGTCAACCCCGCACTGGTCAACCGCGCACTGGTCAGCGCTGCACGGGCGAACCACGCACCGCTGGGCCCGGCCAACCCGGCACCAGCCACCGGAGCTCGGCTGAACTGGGCGGCCTGCCCGTTCACGGACGCGCCGCAGACGCTGCAGTGCGCCTCGCTCCAGGTCCCGATCGACTACGCCAACCCGCACGGACCGAGCACCACGGTGACGGTGAACCGGCTTCCGGCGACCGGCGCGCACCCGGTCGGCAGCCTGTTCTTCGACCCCGGTGGCCCAGGCGGTTCCGGCGCCGAGGTCGTCTACGCCGAGTCCCTCGGCCTGAACTTCTTCTCCGCCTCCACGCGCGAGCACTTCGACCTGATCGGCTTCGACCCCCGCGGTGTCGGGTTGAGCAGCCCGGTCAAATGCGATCCGGATCTGCTCAACCGCCAGGTTTCGCTGTTCCCCACCGACGAGGCGGGATTCCAGCGACTGGTTGCCCACAACCGGGCCCTCGGCCAGAGCTGCCGACAGCTCACCGGGCCGCTGTTCGAGCACGTTGACACAGTCAGCGTCGCCCGGGATCTGGAAGCCTTCCGAGCCGCCCTCGGCGAGAGCAAGCTGAATTACCTCGGGCTGTCCTACGGATCCCAGCTCGGCTCGACGTACGCCGAGCTCTTCCCGCGCCGGATCCGGACCATGGCCCTGGACGGCGCACTGGATCATTCGATGCAGCCGGTCGCCCTGTTCAAGGACGAGGCGCACGCCTACGAAGACTCGTTCAACCGCTTCATCGACTGGTGTGCCAAGACCAGTTCGTGCGCCTTGCACGGTCGAGACGTCGGGCAACTCTTCGACACCCTGGTCGCCACCGCCGATCGCACCCCCCTGCCGGCCCCGACCTGCGTCGTGCAGGGCACCTGCCGGCCGACCGTGACCGGCGAGGACATCCGTCTCAGTGCCCAGGGCTACCTGCTCTTCAAGACGCCCATCCCCTACATCGCGGACGAAGGGTGGAACGGGCTGGCTCTCGCCCTCCAGCAGGCCGAGGCCGGCGACGCGACAGCCTTCTCGCCGCCGGTCGCCACCCAGCCCAGTGGTGACGCCCGGAACGGCAGCCAGATCGCGATCGAGTGCCTGGACTGGCCGACGCCGATTCGAACCCTCAGCGATCTGCGTCGGATGCAGCGGCTCGGGCAGTCGGTCGCGCCCCGGCTGGGTGGCGCGTCCCAGTCCTGGACCCTGCTCACCGGGTGCATCGGCTGGCCGGCTCCCGTGGTGAACCCACCACAGCCAATCACGGTCCGGCACGCCCCGAGGATCCTGATCACCAACGCCACCCACGACCCCTCCACGCCGTACCCGTGGGCCCTGAAGTTGCATCGGGACCTGCCGTCCAGCGTCCTGGTCACCCGCGAGGGTGACGGCCACACGACCTACCTGACCCACGGCCCGAGCCGGACCAGGGACGCCATCGACCGCTACCTGCTCACCGGGCGGACGCCGCCGAACGGGACGGTCTACCCGAACTAGATCTACCCGAACGAGGGAGTCGAACCCCCGAGGGATTCCAGCGGGTTGGCCGCCATCCGGTCGGCGATCCCGCTGCGGAAGCTGAACCCGGCAGCACTTTCGGGCTTCCGCTCGGCCTGATCCCGGAAGCAGCCGACGAACTCGGCGGTCAGATCGAACCGCGGGATCTCCGCGACGATTTCGGCCTGCAATCCTTCCGGCCAGGCGGACGGGCGGGCCCCCGAGATGTCCCAGCTGGTGGCGACCGCGAGCAGGTACGACTCCGGGTCGATAGCGACGTCCACGTCGTCCCGCATGTGCCGGACCACGATCTCAGCGGCCCGGTCCCGGCGGGTCACTGGCCAGCCGGCGCCGGCCGCGAACACCCAGGCGACATGGCCGCCGGCGACTTCGAAGGGCAGCGTGTGGCTGTCGAACTCCGCCTCCAGGCCGAGGTCGTGCACCATCGACGCGACGTAAAGCAGTTCCTCGTCGAAGCGGATGTCATTCAGCCCGGCGTAGGCAGCGGCCCAGAGGTACGAACGCCGGCAGTGGTTCAGCATGGCGTCCGAGCTGAACCGTCTGCTGACCTCGAGGGCGAGCAACGCGACCGGAGTGCCGGGGACCGGGATGTCGGTGATCTGCATGCCCCCAGCTTCCTGCATCCCTCTCTCTCGCGGCTGCATTCCGGTCTGGACCGCGATCAAGTCGATGCGTTGGCCTGTTATCGGCCAGAACACGAGGCGGCACGGAGGCGGCACGAGGCGACACGGAGGGGCACGAGACGGCACGACGGCACGACGGCACGACGGCACGACGGCACGACGGCACGACGGCACGAGTCGGGCGCTGGCCTCGGATCAATCGAGGCCGGTGTAGCTCCAGTTCAGCGTGTCTCGGCCGTGCACTGACCCGGAGTCGAGGACGACGCGGCGCACGGTGATGCTGAACCCGCCGCCGGTCCGGGGCACCCGCTCTCCGGTGGTGGACTCGACCTTCCGGTCGCCGGTGTGCCCGTACAACGCGACGGTGACCGAGGTGCCCGTGGTGGCGGCCCGGATCACGACAGGTGCGTCGGTGTCGTTGCGGATCGTCTGATCGATGGTGTCGAAGTCCAGGGTGGCTTCCCGGCCGGGCGGGTAGCGCGAGATGTACTTGCTGTGCGGCTGATGCTTGAGGATCGGTAAGCCGGAGAACCAGGCTGCGTTGAAAAGCGTGGTGGAGAACTGAGAAACGCCGCCGCCGAACTGGTCGACCAATTCGCCGTCCGCGATTGCCGGGGCCGAGACGAAGCCGTTCTCCGCAGTTCGCGGGCCCGAGGCCGCGTTCAGCGAGAACGTCGCTCCGGGCCTGATCACCGCTCCGTCGACGATCTCCGCAATCCGGTGGATGTTGGTGACTCTTGGCGCGCAGCACGCGTGTTGGGTGGTGAAGGTACCGATCAGCTGGTCGACCTCGGAGGCCTGCGCGGTCGAGATCTTCGGCTCGGTCTGCACCACGGGCAGCCGAACCTCCGAGCGCTGGGTGGCGACGGCGGTGCGGAGCGCGCCAGCGGCGGTCGAGGCGTCGACGCGACGGCCGACCTCGGCCGGCACCACGGTGGCGTCGACCGCGGTGGCGGAGAACTCGGCATCGCCCTTCTCGGACAGCACCGCCGTCGGCTTCGGCAGGGTGACGGTGGCATCCTTCGCGGCCCGGTTGAACGTGCTCAGCCGCGACTTGATCGTCTTGTCCAGAGCGGATTGCTTGACGGCAAGTGCCACCGGGACGTCGTGCCGACCTGCGGACCGCCGGTCCCGGAACCGGTCCAGCACCGATTCCGGGGCGCCGTCGAACAGGGCCTGCTCGGTGGCGGTCCGGTTCAGGGTGATCCCGGCCTCCGCCGGATCCACCTCCGCGACCTCGTCGCCCATCAGTAGTCGAACCGGCCCGCCGACCCGGGCCGCTACCGGGCCCGCGAGCGCCGTCCGTACGTCTGCCCGGTCCAGGCCGCCGACCGGTAGACCGGCGACGTAGGTGCCTTCCGGGACCTCCTCCGGTACCGGCAGCAGGGCCGCCGCCAGCAGCACACCCCCAGCCAGGGCGAGTACGGCGGCCGAGATCCAGAGCAGCACCCGGCCGAGGCCAGCCGACTGCCGGGCAGAGGGCTGCTGGGTCAGCGGTACCAGTTCTGCGTCCTTCATCGTTCCATCGTCCGCCATCTACCCGGCCCTCACCGCATCCCGAGCCCGGCCGGCACCCGCGAAGGCGCGGGGTTCGGCCGCACCCCTGAGCCTTCCCGCAGGTCAGCGCCCTGCGGAAGGATGGCGCCGAGCAGGACGACGGCCAGCACCCCGAGCAAGGCCCAGCCGGCGAAGCACAGGATGGCGGCGACCGTGCCGAACGCCAGCCCTGCGATCACCCGGGTCCCGCCCCGGAGAATCCGGGTCGCGGCCGCCGTGCAGCCGAGATAGACGGTGAGGAACAGCGCCGTGGGCAAGGCCACCAGCTGGGTGGTGCTGAGCAGGCCGGTCGCGGCACCGCCGAGGATGATCAGCCCGACCGCTCCGGTGCCGATCTGCAGCAACCTGGACTCCCGCTCCCCCGCCGGCCGTTGCGCCCGCCGGGCCGGCCCGGCGGGCGCCCGCAGCGCGGCGGCCAGCGCTGCGGCACCGGTCAGATAGGCGTTGGTGCAGGCCAGAGTGAGGGCGACGGCGGCGACGGCGGCGATCGCCGGGCCGGCTGGTCCGACCGCCACTCGCAGGAGATCGCTGAGCGGCGTCGCACTGCCGGCCTGCGGCCCGAGCACGGAGAGGGTGGAAACGGCCAGTCCAAGGTAGAAGATCATCGTCACGACAAAGGCGATCAGGATGACGCGCGGCAGTTGACGACGTGGATCACGCAGCCGAGTGGTGAGCGGCGCGATCGCTTCCCAGCCGACGGCCGACATCATCAGGACCGACGTCGCACTGCCGATCGAGGACCAACCGTGGGGCAGGAACGGCTGCCAGTTCGCCGTCCGAGCGGCCGGCGCGGACCCCACCACGGCCACCACCACGAGCAGGACCAGCAGGCAGATCAGCACCAACTGAGCGGCGGCCGTGGCCCGCGCTCCGCCCAGGGTGAGGGCGATCACGGCGACCAGGAGCACGGCGGCTGCGCCGAGACTGGCACCTCGACCCCCACCGAGCAGGACCGCGACGTAGCCGCCGCCGATCAGGCAGACGATGGGCGCGCCGCAGATCACCCCGGCCAGGAAGCACCAGGCGACAGCTCGACCGGCTCGTGGGCCCAGACCGGCCTCGGTGTAGGCGGCAACTCCGCCGGCGGATCGAAACCGCGTGCCGAGTGCGGTGAAAACCCTTGCCAGCATGGCCGAAACGATGAGCAGCAGGAGCCAGGCCAGGATCGAGGCCGGACCTGCCAGTTCGGCCGCGAGGCCGGGCAGCAGCAGCAGGCTCGGCCCCAGCAGCGCACCGATGTAGAGCGCCGAGGCCCTGGCGGTGGAGAGATTCCCGGTTGTCGTCATGCCGTCCAGCCTGCCGCGAATCGACCGGCACCCGATGGCAAATAATGGTTCACAACACGCCGTCCGTGCACGAATATTCGACTATGGACGTCATAAGCTTGCTTCTATGCCGGACCTCACCTTAGATGCGACAGATCGAGCCATTCTTACGCACCTCCAGCGCGACGGTCGGATCGCCAACGTCGACCTGGCCGAAGCGGTGGCCCTCTCCCCGTCGTCCTGCCTGCGCCGCACCAAGGCCCTGGAGGCGGCCGGGCTGATTGCCGGCTACCACGCCGAGCTCGATCGCGAGCGGGCCGGGCTCGGGCTCACGGTTTTCATCGCGCTGAAGGTTGCGCAGCACTCGCGGGAGACCTCGCGCCGGATCGAGGGCTCGCTGACCGCCATTCCGGCCATCGTTGCCTGCTACGTCGTCTCCGGCGAGGCAGATTTCCTGCTGGAGGCCGTCGTCCCCAGCTTGGGCGAGTACGAGCGGCTACTCCTCGACCAGATCCTCGCCATTGAGGCGGTCACCGACGCGCGCAGCACGTTCGCGCTCCGCACCGTCCTCGGTCGCGGTCCGTTGCCGGTTGATCAGCTGGCACCGGACCGCAGCCGGTAGTCTTCACGGTCGTGTCTGACCGGACGTTTCTCCGCGCTACTCGCGACGCACCGTGAATGGATTCCAGGCAGGCGAGCGCGAGTGGCAGGCCCGGCTGGGCACGCTTCGGCAGGTTGTTCGCCAGGAACTGGTCTCTCGCCAGATCTTGGTCCACCTCCCGGACGCCCCGTCACGGCGGGTTCTGGATGTGGGATGCGGCCAGGGCACGCAGTTGCTGGCCTTGGCACGCAGAGGTCATCGGGTGACGGGTTTCGATTCCTCGGCCGGCTTGCTGGCCGATCTGGAGGATTCGCTCAGCGCCGAAGCACCTGACGTCCGAGAGCGCGTAACGACGGTGCAGGGTGATGCCGGGCACCTGCTGGCCGCGTTCGCGCCGTCCACTTTCGATGTGGTGCTGTGCCACGGCGTCCTCATGTACTTCGCCGATCCGCATCCGCTCCTGAGCGCCATCTCTCAGGTTCTCGTGCCCGGTGGTCTGGCCTCGGTACTGGTGCGCAACGGTGATGCGCTGGCCATGCGACCAGGGCTGCTGGGTGACTGGGCTACCGCCAAGGCGGCCTTCGACGGCTCGTCGTATCTGAACCGGATCGGAGTACCCGCCCGAGCCGACAGGCTCGGCGAACTGACGACGTCACTCGGCGAGCATGGTCTCAGCATGCTCACCTGGTACGGCGTCAGGGTATTCACTGATGCCGCCGCCGTGGACGCTCCGCTCCCTGGCCCCCAGGAGCTGGATCTGGTGTTGACCTGTGAGGAAATCGCCGGTCGAACGGACCCTTACCGAGGCGTCGCGGCCTTGACTCACGTGATTGCCACCGCTGGGGCTAGCGACCCGGAACGGCGATGACCTCCAGGTCCCGCGCCACCGCAACATCGGGGTGGACGGCACCTGCCTCTTCGACATGGCCCGCCAAACTGTCGTAGCGCGAGGAGAAATGAGTGAGGACGAGGCGACGCACCCCCGATTGCACCGCGATCTCCGCCGCCTGACGTGCCGTGAGGTGACGGTGCTCGCGAGCCAGTTCGCTCTCGGCGTCCAGGAAAGTCGCCTCGCAGACCAGCAAATCGCAGTCCTGCGCCAGGGCAAGGGCGCCGTCGCAGATCGCGGTGTCCATCACGACCGCCACTCGCTGGCCAGGACGGGCGACGCTCACCTCGTCCAGGCTCACGCCGCGCACCTTCTCCCCGCGCTGCAGCCGGCTGATCTCCGGACCGGCGATTCCGGCGGCCGCCAGCAGTTCAGGGACCATGCGGCGGCCATCGTCCTCGACGAACCGGTAACCGACAGTGGGGACCCGGTGCAGCAGCGGCGCGGTCTGCACACTCCAGGAACCCAGCCGCAGCACCTCGACCGGGGCTGAACCTGCTGCTGTCGCCGCCGGCACCCACTGGTGCAGCGGGTCAGGCCCGTTGGTGGCGAAGTCGGTCAGCAGCGAGAGCCTGGTGACGGCCGCGTCCGGTGCCACCACCGGCAGCGGGTCCGTCGCCCCATCCAGCCGACGACGTTGCAGCACACCGGGGACGCCGAAGCAATGGTCGCCGTGCTCATGCGTGAGGCAGAGGGCGGCCAATTGGGAACTGCGCACACCCGCCTGGAGCATCTGGCGCTGCGTTCCTTCGCCACAGTCCACGAGCACGCAGATCTCCCCGAGCCGGACCAACGTCGCCACATGGTTGCGCTCCCTCGTGGGTACCTGGCTCGCGGTTCCGAGGACGATGACCTCACGGTGACTCATCCGGCCAGTATCACTGCCGCGTCCGGGACAGTTGCCGCGTCCCACTCAACCATCACGGCTGCGGCTGCCCAGCACGGCCCACATCCAGCCAGCACCGGCCCGCAGGGGCTGCGACCCACGGCACGAAGCGTTCCGCGACGGACCGGCTCCACCGGCCGACATAGGTCTCGTAGGCGTGGCCCGCCGCCCACACCTCGGGTGCCATCCGCCAACCATACGACCGTGCTCTGGCTAGGACAGGCCCTAGTTACATGTACTGGCCGCCGTTGACGGAGAAGATCTGGCCGGTGATGAACGCGGAATCCGGGTCGGCGAGGAACTCGACCACCCGGGCCACCTCGTCCGGCTCGCCCAGCCGACCCACCGGGATCTTCGCGATCACCTTGTCCAGCGCCTCCTTGGGCACTGCTGCCACCATCTCGGTCGCGATGTAGCCGGGCGCAACATCGTTCACCGTGATGCCCTTGCGCGCCGTCTCCTGCGCCAGGCTCATCGTCAAACCGAACAGACCCGCCTTCGCGGCCGCGTAATTGGCCTGGCCGATGTTTCCGGACTCGCCAATGATCGAGCTGATGTTGATGATTCGCCCCGAACCGCGATCGAGCATGTGCTGCAAGATTGCCCTGGACAGGTAGAACGCTCCGGACAGGTTGATCTGCACCACGCGATCCCAGTCCTGAGCGGTCATTTTGCGGACGGTCTTGTCCGCGGTGATCCCCGCGTTGTTCACCAGGATGTCCAGCCGCCCATGCTGATCGATCACCTCATTGATGACCCGTTCGCAGTCCTCGCAGCTTCCGATGTTGCCCTGGTGAGTACTGATCGCGTCACCAAACTTGTCTTGAAATTCTTTAGCCGTAGCAGAGTTTCGGGAGTACCCCGCGGCGACCTTGACGCCGCGGTTCACCAGCCGCTCGGTGATCGCCGCGCCGATCCCGCGCACGCCACCGGTCACGAGGGCAACCTGCCCGCTCATGTCAGCCATTTCGTCGTCCCTTCGCTAGATTTCATCAGTCATGGCCTTTCTGGCTCATTCAGCCCTACCCAAACCTCTGCGGTGATTCCCGCACGGTTACCCGCTTTGAGATGGGCAACCGTGCATGATCGCGGTCTATAGAGGGGCAACCGTGCATGATCGCGGCGGTTTGGAAAGCCGAGCGAATTAGCCAGCATCAGTTCAGGCGACGACTCGCAGAACCAGGGCGTCGCCCTGCCCGCCCCCGCCGCACAAACCGGCAACCCCGACCCCGCCACCGCGCCGGCGCAACTCCAGCGCAAGGTGCAGGACCAAGCGGGCGCCGGACATCCCGATCGGGTGACCCATCGCGATCGCCCCGCCGTTGACGTTGACCTTGTCGTCACTCACGCCGAGTTCTCGCATCGACTGGATCGCCACCGAAGCGAACGCCTCATTGATCTCGATCAAGTCGAGGTCTTGCGCCGAAAGCCCTTCTCTGGTAAGCGCTTTTTTGATCGCGTTGGCCGGCTGGGACTGCAGGGACGGATCCGGCCCGGCGACCACCCCGTGGCTGGCGATCTCCGCGAGGATCGGGGCCCCGAGGGCTTCCGCCCGGTCCCGGCTCATCACCACGACCGCGCACGCGCCGTCCGAAATCTGCGACGCCGAGCCGGCCGTGATGGTGCCGTCCGGCGCGAACGCCGGGCGCAGTGCGGCCAGCGACTCCACCGTCGTCCCGGCCCGGACTCCTTCGTCCGCTGTCACCACCACCGGGTCGCCGCGTCGCTGCGGGATGCTCACCGGCACGATCTCGTCATCGAACGTGCCGTTCTTCGCCGCCACCGTCGCTCGCTCGTGCGAGCGCACCGAGAAGGCGTCCTGCTCCTCCCGGGTGATCCCGAGGCGGGCGTTGTAGTCGTCGGTCGCCTCTCCCATGGCCCGGGACTCGATCGAGCAGAACAACCCGTCGTGCGCGGTGGCATCGACCACCTTCGCATCGCCGTAGCGGTAGCCCTGCCGGGCTCCGGGCAGCAGATAGGGCGCGTTCGTCATCGATTCCATCCCGCCGGCGACGACGACGTCGTACTCGCCGTAGCCGATCAGCTGATCAGCCAGCGCGATCGCGTCCAGACCGGACAGGCAGACCTTGTTCACCGTGAGCGCGGGGACGGACATGGGTATCCCGCCCTTGAGCGCCGCCTGGCGAGCCGTGATCTGTCCCCCGCCGGCTTGCAGAACATGACCCATGATCACGTAGTCGACCTGTTCACCAGCGACGCCGGACCGCTCCAGGGCGGCACCGATCGCGATTCCGCCGAGGTCGACAGCCTCGAACGTCTTCAGTGAACCGAGCAGCTTGCCGATCGGCGTTCGGGCGCCGCCGACGATGACTGAACCTGGCATCAGAACCTCCTGTGTTGATCGAGTGAGCCGATCGGATGTCTACATCGGTTGGACGGCGGGGTATTCCGGTCGCCACATCGCCCGGTGCACCTGTCGAATCGGGTCCTCCAGCGGGCCCTGGGCCAACCCTTCGTCCCGCGCGGCCTCGGCGACGGCGATCCCGACCGCGGCCGACACCACCCTCAATTCCTCGACCGGTGGCAGCAGCGCTGCTCCGGGCGACGTGGCATCCGACAGCTGTGCCACCGCGTTCGCGGCGGCGGTGAGCATGCCGTCGCTGATCCGCCGGGCTCGGGCCACACTGACGCCGAGCCCCAGCCCCGGGAACAGCAGCGCGTTGTTGGCCTGCGCAATGGTGTACGTCTGCCCCTGGTAGTTGACCGGCGGGAACGGGCTGCCGGTAGCAATCAGCGCCCGGCCCAGGGTCCACCGGATCAGGTCCTCGGGCAGGGCCTCGGCCTTCGACGTCGGGTTGGACAACGGCATGATGATCGGCCGCTCACAGTTCGCCGCCATCGTCCCCACGATCGCCTCGGTGAAGGCACCGGCCTGAGTGGAGGTGCCGATCAGCATCGTCGGCCGCGCCTCCACGACGACATCGGCAAGGGTGATCGGCTCACCGCCGTCGCGGCGAAATTCCTCGACCTCAGCGGCCGAACGAGCGTAGGGCAGCTGGAAGTCGAGCAGATTCTGGGTACCGTCGTCCAGCAGCAGACCGTGGCGGCCGAGCGGGTAGAAGCGGCGGGTGGCTTCGCGAGCGGAAAGCCCTTCGGCGATCATGACGTCCCGCATCATGTCGGCGATGCCCAGTCCGGCGGTACCGGCGCCGTGGATCACCACTCGCTGGTCGCGCATTCTGGTTCCGGCAGCCCGGGTGGCGGCGAACGCGGCGGCCAGCACGACCGCCGCCGTCCCCTGCATGTCGTCGTTGAAGGTGGCGACCTGGTCGGCGTACTTGTTCAGGATGCGGCGAGCGTTCGTCACGCCGAAGTCCTCCCAGTGCAGCATCGCGTGCGGGAAGAGCTTCGTCGCGGCGGTGACATAGGCGTCGATCAGGTCGTCGTAGCGCTGGTCCCGCACCCGCGCGTGCCGGTTGCCCAGGTACAGCTCATCGTGCAACAGGCGCAGATTGTCGGTACCCATGTCCAGGACGACGGGGATCACCCGGCGCGGATGAATCCCAGCGGCTGCGGTGTAGACGGCCAGCTTGCCGATCGCGATGTCGATCCCGCCGACGCCCTGGTCACCGATCCCGAGGATGCCTTCCGAATCGGTGGCCACCAGGAGATCGACCTCATCGGCGCCGAGGCCGTAGTTCCGCAGCGACGTCTCGACCTCCTGCGGAGCGTCCACGGACAGGAAAACCCCGCGTGGACGGCGATATTCGTGACTGAACCGTTCGATCGCCCGGCCGATCGTCGGGGTGTAGACGATCGGCAGCATCTCGGCGATGTGCTCGGACAGCAACCGGTAGAAGAGCACCTCGTTGCGCTCGCGCAGGTGGGTCAGCGCGACGTTCTTGGCCAGGTCGGTGGGCTGACGCTGGTACTGCGCGTAGACCCGGCGCAGCTGGCCTTCGATCGTGGACACCGCGGCCGGAAGCAATCCGGTCAGGCCGAGAGCCTGGCGCTCCTCGAGGGTGAATGCGGTTCCGCGATTGATCAGCGGGGTGGCCAGAATGTTGTTGCCCCGGGCTCGAATCCTGGCCAGATAACCATTTTCGATGGGAACTAGTTCGAATGCCACTTCATCCATCTGAATCAGCTCCTCGGGCGCGAACTCCGGCGGGGTGCGACCAGGTCGGTGATGGTGCCTTCGAACGCCTCGGCGGCCAACCCCACGGTCTCGGACAGCGTCGGGTGGGCGTGCACAGACAGTGCTATATCGCTTGCATCGCAGCCCATTTCGATCGCCAATACGGCTTCGGCGATCAACTCACCGGCGTCCGGGCCGACAACGCCGCAGCCGAGCAATCGCCCGGACGAGGCATCAAAGATCAGCTTGGTCAGGCCCTCGTCGCGACCCAAGGACAGCGACCGACCGCTGGCGGCCCAGGGAAACACACCGGTGCCGTAGTCCAGCCCGGCTTCCTTCGCCTCATTCTCGGTCAGCCCGGCCCAGGCCACCTCCGGATTGGTGTAGGCCACCGAGGGAATCACCGTGACGTCGAAATAGCTCTGCTTGCCCGCCGCCACCTCGGCCGCGACCTTGCCCTCGTGGCTGGCCTTGTGCGCCAGCATCGGCTGACCGACGACGTCACCGATGGCGAAGATGTGCGGCACGTTGGTCCGCTGCTGCTTGTCCACCGGGATGAAGCCGCGCTCGTCCACGGCCACCCCGGCGTTCTCGGCACCGATCTGCCGCCCGTTGGGTTGTCGCCCGACCGCGACCAGGATCTTGTCGAACACCACCTGCCCGGGTGGAGCTCCGGCCCCCTCCAACGTGACGGCCAGACCCTCGGGCCGAGCCTGCACATCGGAGACCTTGGTACTGAGCAGAACCCGGTCGTACAGCTTCCCGATCCGCTTGGCCAGCGGGGCAACGACATCCTTGTCCGCTCCTGGGATCAACTGATCCA
The DNA here is from genome assembly GCA_035474375.1 of Kineosporiaceae bacterium. Classification (GTDB taxonomy): domain Bacteria; phylum Actinomycetota; class Actinomycetes; order Actinomycetales; family Kineosporiaceae; genus JANNPJ01. The sequence continues at coordinate 13,253 of DATINJ010000122.1, forward strand.
GCAGTTCCACCACGGTGACCTTCGAGCCGAGCTCGGAGTAGACGGTAGCCATCTCCAGGCCGATGATTCCGCCACCGATGACCAGAAGTCGCTCCGGGACGCCGTCCAGCTCCAGCGCACCGGTGGAGTCCACCACCCGCGGGTCCTCGTACGGGACGAAGGGCAACCGCATCGCCTCCGACCCACAGGCGATGATCGCCTGCTCGAACTGGATGGTTTGACTACCGGCACCGTCCGGTGCGGTGACCTCCAGCTGGTTCAGCGACGTGAACCGGCCGGTCCCGGTGACCACGGTGACTTTGCGCCGCTTGGCCAGCCCACCGACGCCGCCGACCAGCCGCTTGACGACGCCGTCCTTCCAGCTCCGAAGCTGCTCGAGATCGATCGTCGGGGAGGCGAAACCCAGCCCGTTCTCGGACATCTCCCGGGTGTCGGCGAGCACCTTCGCGGCATGCAGCAAGGCCTTGGACGGGATGCAACCGACGTTCAGGCAGACGCCGCCCAAGGTGGGGTACCGCTCGACCAGCACGACCTGCTTGCCGAGATCCGCGGCCCGGAATGCCGCCGTGTATCCGCCCGGCCCGGAGCCCAGCACCAGAACCTCGGCTTGCACGTCGCTCACAGCAGGATCCTCCGGACGTCACCGAGCAGATCGGCCAGGTTCCGGGTGAACCGGGCCGCGAGCGCACCATCGATCACCCGGTGGTCGTAGGACAGCGAGAGCGGCAGCACCAGCCGGGGAACGAACCGTTCGCCTTCCCACACCGGCTTGGTGGTGGCCCGGACCACGCCGAGGATCGCCACTTCCGGGGCGTTCACGATCGGGGTGAACGCGGTGCCACCGATGCCACCGAGGCTGGAGATCGTGAACGTTCCGCCCTGCAGATCCGCGCTGCTCAGCTTGCCCTCCCGAGCTCGGGCCGAGACCGCACCCAGTTCCTTGCTGAGCTCGGTGATGCCCTTGCGATCGGCCTCCCGCAGCACCGGCACCACCAGGCCGTCCGGGGTGTCGACCGCGATTCCGATGTTGTAGTACTGCTTGTAGATCAGGGCGTCCCGGTCCGGATTCAGCGAGCTGTTGACCTCCGGGAAGCGTTTCAGCCCGGCGACGACAGCCTTGATCAGGAAGGCCAGCAGGGTGACCCGGTACCCGTCCGGCTTGGCTGCGGTGTCGAGTTCCTTGCGGTAGCGGTCGAGTTCGGTGATGTCCGCCTCGTCCTGGTGGGTGACGTGCGGAATGTTCAGCCAGGAGCGATGCAGGTGCGGGCCGGACAGTTTCTTGATCCGGACCAGCGGCTTGACCTCGATCGGCCCGAACTTGGAGAAGTCCTGAACCGGGATCTCCGGGATCCCCGAGCCCTGGGCGGCCGGTGCTGCCGGGGTGGCGGCCGGGCCCTTCAGGAACGAGAGGACGTCGTCCTTGGTGATCCGGCCTTTCGGTCCGGTGCCGGTGATCGACGTCAGGTCGATACCGAATTCGCGGGCCAGTCGCCGGACGCTCGGTCCGGCGTGGGTCTGGCTGAAGTCGGCCGCCTGATCCTGCTCGCCCTGCTTCTGGTCGGCCTGCTTCTGGTCAGCCTGATTCGGCTTGCCCTGGTTCGACTCAGGCAGTTCCAGTTCTTCCGGTTCCTGCTGTTCGACCAGCGATGGCGGCTCGGCGACGGCGCCGTCGCCCGGCTCTACCTGGAGGATCAGACTGCCCTGGCTGACCTGGTCACCGACCTTGACCGGCACCTCCCGCACCACCCCGGCCAGCGGCGAGGGCACGTCCATGGTGGCCTTGTCGGATTCCAGAGTGAGCAACGGGTCGTCCTCGTTCACCCGGTCTCCGGGCTTGACGTGCACCTCGATGATCGGGACGTCGGTGAAGTCACCGATGTCCGGAACCCTGACCTCGGTCGCGACGCTCATGCTCGGCTCCTCGTCGTCGTCTTACCCAGATACTCAAATCGTTGTCGGATCGAGCTTTTCGGGATCGATTCCGTACTTCGTCAGGGCGTCGGCGACCAGCGCAGCGGGCACCGAGCCCTGCTGGGCCAGCTCCGCCAGCGCGGCGACGGCGGTGAAATGCCGGTCCACCTCGAAGAAATGCCGCAGATTGCGACGAAAATCGGACCGACCGTAGCCATCCGTGCCCAGTACCCGGTAGGGGCGCTGGACGAACGGGCGGATCTGATCGGCGTACGTCTTCAGGTAGTCGGTGGTGGCGATCACCGGGCCGGCCGGCCGATCTGCCAGGCATTGCTGAACGTAGGACTGCCGGGGCTCCTCGGTCGGGTGCAGCAGGTTCCAGCGTTGGACTTCGAGCCCGTCACGGCGCAGTTCGGTGAACGACGGGCAGGACCAGACGTCCGCCGCCACACCGAAATCGTCAGCCAGCAGGTCGGCTGCGGCCAGCGCCTCGCGCAGGATCGTCCCCGATCCCAGCAACTGCACCCGAGGCCGCCCCCGGCGATTGTTGCCGGCCCGGCCGCCGTCCGCACCCTCGCGCAGCAGGTACATCCCGTGCAGGATGCCCTCCGCGACCCCGTCGCCGTCAGGCATCGCCGGGTGCTCGTAGTTCTCGTTCATCACGGTCAGGTAGTAGTAGACGTCCTCCTGCTCGGCGTACATCCGCCGCAGACCGTCGGCGACGATCACCGCGACCTCATAGCCGTACGTCGGGTCGTAGGAGACACAGTTCGGAATCGTCGAGGACAGCAGGTGCGAGTGCCCGTCCTCGTGTTGCAGGCCCTCGCCGTTCAGCGTCGTGCGACCAGCGGTCCCACCGATCAGGAAGCCGCGCGAGCGCATGTCACCGGCCGCCCAGGCCAGGTCACCGACTCGCTGGAACCCGAACATCGAGTAGTAGATGTAGAACGGGATCATCGGCACGTCGTTGGTGGAGTACGAGGTCGCGGCGGCGATCCAGGAGGACATCGCACCCGGTTCGTTGATCCCCTCCTGCAGCATCTGCCCCTGTTTCGACTCCTTGTAGAACATCATCTGGTTGGCGTCCTCGGGCTGGTACATCTGCCCGACCTGGGAGAAGATCCCGAACTGCCGGAACATCCCCTCCATCCCGAAGGTTCGCGACTCGTCCGGCACGATCGGCACCACGTGCTTGCCGATCTGCTTGTCTCGCAACAACGTGTTGAGGATTCGGACGAACGCCATGGTGGTCGAGATCGTGCGCCCTTCGGTGGCGACGAGCTGGGCCGCGAACGCCTGCAGCGAAGGTATCTCCAACGGCGTCGACTTCTGCCGCCGGGCCGGCAGGTAGCCACCCAACGCCTTGCGCCGCGCCCGCAGGTATTCGAGTTCCTTGCTCTCTTCCTCGAAGTTCAGGAATGGGATCTTCGCGATCTGTTCGTCTGTGAGCGGCAGGCCGAAGCG
>DATINJ010000123.1:0-34651 GCA_035474375.1 Kineosporiaceae bacterium
AGCCGCCGCCCGGACCGGTTCTCGCGGTCGAGATCTCCCGCTGGTCGGGCTGGTCCTTCGCCGCCCCCAAGCCTCCGCCTCACTGAGCATGCTCTTGAGTCAGCCAAAACCCTGCGGTGATCATGCACGGTTGCCCGCGGCGGTGTTCGGAGGCGGGCAAGCGTGCATGATCACGGGCGAAGGAGGGCGGGCAAGCGTGCATGATCACGGGGAAGGAGGGCGGGCAAGCGTGCATGATCACGGGCGAAGGGGGGCGGGCAAGCGTGCATGATCACGGCAGAGGTTTGGGCAGGTCGAACGGGTCAGCAACAGGGTCGGTGATTGGGTCAGCTGGTGCGGCGGCGAAAGAGCGCGCCGGAGGCGGCGATCGACACCAGCAGGATGCCGCCGCTCCAGGCCAGTGCGTGCCAGGGCGAATTTCCCACCGGTTGATCTAGCAGCAACCCGCGCAAGGATTCGATCACCGGCGTGGTGGGCTGGTTCTGCGCGAACCCGTGAAGCCAGCCCGGCATCGTGTCGATCGGGACGAACGCGCTGCTCGGGTAGGGCAGGAACATCAGCAGGAAGGTGAAGCCGTCAGCGGCTTCGGGGGAGCGAGCGGCCAGTCCCACCGCGGCGGACAACCAGGAGAACGCGATCACGAAGGCCAGCAGGATCCCGATCGCTTGCAGCCAGCCCACCGGTCCGGCCGTCGGCCGGAACCCGATCAGGAAGGCAACGGCGAAGACCACAACCGTGGACGCCGCGTTGCGGGCCACACTGGCGACGACGTGCCCGGCCAGGAACGACGCACCGCCGACGTCCATCGAGCGGAACCGGTCGATGATGCCTCCGGTCATGTCGTGGCTGACTGCCACGGCGGTGAGCGAGGCACCGAAACTGCAGCACAGCAGCAGCACGCCGGGAACGACATAGGTGACGTAGGCGGTCCCGGTGTTCAAGGCGCCACCGAACAGGTAGACGAAGATCAGCATCAGCATGACCGGCAGCATCAGGGCCGTCATCAGGGCGTCGATGTTGCGGCGAGCCAGTCGGAAACTGCGGCCGGACATGGTCACTGCGGTCAGTTCAGACATCTGCGGTCTCCTGGGTGTGGGTGCTCGGGCTGGTCTGGGTGGTGGTCGGGTGGCCGGTCAGGGCGAGGAAGACGTCGTCCAAAGTCGCTCCGTGGACGGCGAACCGTTCGATTGCGCTTCGGTCCGGGTCGAGTTCGTCCAGCAAGGCCCGGACGTGGCCGCCGCTGCCGTCGGTCGGCACGCTGATCTCCAGTTGGCTGCGGTCGGCTGAGGTCGCCCGGTCGCCGAGGTGCCGGCCCACGACGTCGAACGAGGTCGGGTCGGTCAGGGTGAGGGTGAGCCGCTGCTCGCCGATCCGCTGCTTGAGCTCGTCAGCGGTGCCTTCGGCCACCACCCGGCCACCGTCGATGATCGCGATTCGGTCGGCCAGCCGGTCGGCTTCATCCAGGTACTGCGTGGTGAGGAACACCGTCACCCCGCTCTGGCCGAGTTCGGCGATCACCTGCCACATCTGCTGACGGCTGCGGGGGTCCAGGCCGGTGGTCGGCTCGTCCAGGAAGACCACGGCCGGCGGCACGACCAGACCGGCAGCGAGGTCGAGCCGTCGGCGCATGCCACCGGAATAGGTGCCGACCCGTCGATCTCCCGCCTGCACCAGGTCGAACCTGGCGAGCAACTCGCCGGTCCGGCGTCGGACTGCTGAGCGGGAGAGCCCGGCTAGGGCCCCCATCATCCGCAGGTTCTCGGCTCCGGTCTGCAGTTCGTCGACCGCGGCGTACTGGCCGGTGAGGCTGAGGCTGCGGCGGACTTGGCGGCGCTGGGTACGGACATCGAAACCAGCCACCTGGGCCTGCCCGGAGTCTGCCTCGATCAGGGTGGCGAGGATCCGCACGGTGGTGGTCTTGCCGGCGCCGTTCGGCCCGAGTAGGGCGAACACGCTGCCACCCGGGACCAGGAGGTCGACCCCGGTCAGGACCGGCAGTCCCCGGTAGGCCTTGCTCAGGCCGATGGCCTCGATTCCTGGTGCGGCCGGTTGCTGGCTGGTGTTGTCGGTAGTGGTCATCGCTGCGTTGCTCCTTCGGGGGTTGACTGTCCGGCTTCTGTGTACGCCATATACTTTTCTGTATACGTTATACACAGAACTAGGATCAGGGGTCAACGGCGAAAGCGGAGGCAATGACGAACGACGACGGCAGCGGGCTCCCGGCCAGCCTGAGAGCGGCTTGGGGTCTTCAGGACCGCCCGGCCAAGGGCCCCAAACCCGGGTTGAGCCTTGACCGGATCGTCGGCGCAGCCGTCCGGATCGCCGACGCCGAAGGGCTGGGGTCGGTCTCGATGAGCAAGGTGGCGGCCGAGGTCGGGGTCACCGCGATGGCCCTGTACCGCTACGTCGGCAACAAGGACGAGTTGCTGGCGTTGATGGTGGACGCCGGGCTCGGTCCCCCGCCTGACGTCCCTCGGCCGGGGCAGACCTGGCGGGCCGGTCTGGCCGAGTGGGGGTGGGCCGAAGGCACCGCCTATCGGCGGCATCCCTGGGCGCCTCGGGCGCCGATCGCCGGTCTGCCGATGCTTCCTCAGCAGGTCGCCTGGATGGATCGCGGGCTGCGCTGCCTGGCCGGGACCGGGCTTTCCGAGCAGCACAAGCTCTCGGCGATCCTGCTGATCAGCAACCTGGTCCGGAGCTACGTCATGCTCGAGCTCGACCTGGGCCTGGCCACCGACGGCACTGCCGGCTCGGAAGGTGACCCGATGGCCAGCTTCGCCTCGCTCGCCCGGGTCATCACTCCGGCCCAGTTCCCCGCGCTCACCGCGGCGTTCGCGTCCGGCGCGCTGGACAACGCCGATCCGGTGGACGACGAGCTCGGCTTCGGGCTGGAGCGGGTCCTGGACGGGATCGAGGCCCTGATCGCCCGGGTCGCCTCCGAGGCGAGCGGCGCGAACGAATGACCGCTCGCCTGCGGGAATCGGCACTCGGGCTGCTGCTCGGCTGCCATCCGTTGCCCTGTGTGGCGGTCACCGCGTTCGCCACCGCCTATGCCGCCGCGATCGAGGCCGGGCCCGGTCGGCTGATCGGCATCGCGCTGGCCATCGGGACTGGTCAACTGGTCGTCGGCTGGTCGAACGACGCCATCGACGCACCCCGGGATCTGGCCGCGCAGCGCACCGACAAGCCGGTCAGCACCGGGCTGGTGAGCGGCCGGGTATTGGCCGTGGCCGCGTTCCTGTCCGCCGTCGCGTGCGGGGTGCTGTCGTTCCGGCTCGGCGCTGCGTTCGGTTGGCTGCACCTGGTGGCGGTGGTCAGCGCCGTCAGCTACAACGCCGGTTTGAAGGCCACGTGGCTCAGCCCGGCGCCGTACCTGATCTCCTTCGGCCTGCTGCCGGTGATGCTGACCTACGCCGTGACCGGGCTGAGCGGGCCGCCGCTGTCGCATGTCGTCGCGGCAGCCCTGCTGGGCAGTGCCGGGCACGCCGGGAACACCGTCGGCGACACCGAGGCGGACGCCGCCACCGGGGTACGCGGGTTGCCGCAACGGCTGGGCCCGCAGCGCTCGCTGATCGCCATGGCTCTGCTCGTCGCCACGGCCGCGATCGTCCTCCTGGTCGCCGTATTTCAGGATGGCGACGGGTCGGCGGCCGGTCGATTCGTGGCTGGGGCGCTGCTCCTGTCCGGGGTAGCGCTCGCCATCGTCGGTGCCGTTCGCCGGGTCGGCGTCCCGGGTGGCCGGGCCGCCTGGCGACTCACGCTGCTCGCCGTCACCCTGGTGATCGCCGGATTCCTCGCTGCGGTCTGACGGTTTCTCGCTCCGGTCTGGCGCGGCCTCTCGCCGGTCTGCTCAGTCGGTCCGACGGCTCGCAGGTTCGACGGCTTGGTAGGTCTGACGGCTTGGTAGGTCTGACGGCTTGGCAGGTCAGACGGCTTGGCAGGTCAGACGGCGCGCGGTGGCCGGCGCAGCAGGCAGAACTCATTGCCTTCCGGATCGGCCAGGACGACGAACCCTTCGTCCCCCCGCTGGCCGACGTCCACCGGTTTGGCGCCGAGCCCGATCAACCGGTCCACCTCGACGTCCGGGTCGCCGGCCGTGGTCAGGTCCGGATGGTTGCGGTTCTTCCCGCGCTTGGGGCCGGCGCTCGCCTGCAGCCACACGGTCAGAGCGGACGGCGGTGCCTCCGGCGGCGGATAGAGCTTGGCGCTCCCGTCGTCCCCCTGTTCGATCCGGTAGCCGAGGGCCTGGGACCAGAACCTGGCCATCGTCCCGACGTCCTGAACATCGAGCGTCCATTGCGCGATGGTGCTGACCGGACTGGCCACGCCGACCTCCTCTGTTGCGCCTACTTACGCCGGCCTGGACACGTTTCGGGCCTGCCCGACGAGAGTTTCAGCTTGCCGAAGCAGCGTGCGGGGCGCATCCGGGGTTGACAGTCCACGCTTGTGAGTGTGTACTCACATACATGAGTTCAGTCGGAGTTCCGCCCAGGTCCACGGCCGATGCCCGGCGATCCACCGTCGTCTCGCGCGCGGTCGGGGTGTTCGGTCGGGCCGGCTATCACGCCACCCCGGTGACTGAGGTGGCAGAGGCGGCGGGCATTTCCCAGGCCTACGTCTTCCGGCTGTTCAACGGCAAGCTCGGGCTGTTCGTCGCCGCCCTGGATCACTGCTACGCGCAGATTCTCGCGGGTCTGGAGGAAGGGGCCGATCGGGTGTCAGGTGGTTCGCCCGAGCAGATCCTGGAGGCGATGGGGGATGCCTACGCCGAACTGATCGGCGATCGAGACCTGCTCATGCTTCAGGTGCATGCGCAGAGCGCGGCGGACGTTCCGGAGATCCGGGAGGCGCTACGCCGTGGCTACGCCGAGATCGTCGACTTCGCCAAGCAGCGCTCCCGGGCGAGCGACGAGCAGGTCCAGAGCTTCGTCGCCTACGGGCAGCTCTGCCACCTGATCGTGACCGCCAACCTTGACGGGGTCGAGGCGCCCTGGGCGCGGACTCTGACCGCCGGCATGCGTCATGTCGGCAACCACTGATCAATGTCCGCTGATCGGGCTGCGATTTTTTATACCCAATTGAGTGAGTGAGTGCTCACATACATCACGAGGAGAAGCCGATGACCATCGAAGCTCTTGAGATCGTCCTGCCCGGGATCGTCGACCCCGAAGGACTGCAGATCACCCGTCGTCAGCTCGCTGCCCCGGGACCCGGGCAGGTCTCGGTCCGAATGGAAGCCACCGGGGTTTCCTTCGCCGAACAGCAGATGCGCCGAGGTAAGTACTACGACCAGCCGGCGTTTCCCTTCGTCCCCGGGTACGACCTGGTCGGCACGGTGATCGAGGTCGGCACCGGGGTTGATCCGGCGCTGGTTGGAGGTCGGTTCGCTGCGCTCACCAAGACCGGCGGCTGGGCCAGCGCGGTGCTCCTGGACGCGGCAGATCTGATCCCGGTCCCGACCGGTATCGACCCGGCCGAGGCCGAAGCCGTCCTGGTCAACGGAGTCACCGCGTGGCAGATGCTGCACCGGGTGGCCCAGGTTCGCTCCGGCGCGACGATCCTGGTGCACGGCGCGAACGGGGGAGTTGGGTCGACGCTGGTCCAGCTCGCCCGCAACGCCGGGATAACCGTGATCGGGACGGCGTCCGCACGTCATCAGGACACCGTCCGTGCGCTCGGTGCCACCCCGATCGACTACCGCGACCCTGACGTCCCGGCTCGCGTCCGCGAACTTGCCCCCGCCGGGGTGGACGCCGTTTTCGACCACGTCGGCGGGCCTGGCATCGCCGACTCCTACCGGTTGCTGGCTCGCGGAGGCACGCTGGTCTCCTACGGCAGCGCGTCTACTCGGGACGACCCGGGCGCGTCCCGAGTGCCGGTGCTCAAGCTGCTCGCTCGGGTCCTTCTATGGAACGCCTTGCCGAATGGCAAGGGCGCGCACTTCTACAACCTCTGGGCCGGGCTGCGCCGCCGGGACACGTTCCGGGCGAAGCTACGCACCGATCTCGCGCAAGTGTTCCACCAGATCACGTCGGGCACCCTGGCACCGCAGGTCGCCGCTCGGATCCCGCTCCAGGACGCCGCCACGGCCGTCCGGCTGGCTGAGTCCGGAACGGTGACCGGCAAGGTGGTGCTGGTTCCCTGATCTAGGCTGCCGGGGTGAGCCCTTCAACGTCCGAGTCCTGCCCGTGTGGCCTTGGCCAGCCGTATGACCAGTGCTGCGGCCGACTTCACGCCGGGCAGGGGGCCGCAGCGACCGCTGAGGCGCTGATGCGTTCTCGGTACAGTGCCTTCGCCGTCCGGGACGAGGCATATCTGTTGCGCACTTGGCACTCCCGGACCAGGGTGCGCCGGATCGCGTTCGATACCGAGCAGCGCTGGACCGGCCTGGACATCCTCGGTACGACGGACGGCGGGATGCTGCACCCGAGCGGGACCGTTGAGTTCAGGGCGCACTTCAACCGGCGCGGGGTGCTCGGTAGCCAGCACGAGGTCAGCCGTTTCATTCGGGAAGACGGCCGCTGGGTTTACCTCGGCGAACTCGACGGCTGAGGCCCAACCCGACACCTGAGGCTCGGCTCGACGGCTGACGGTCACCCGACACCTGAGGCTCGGCTCGACGGCTGACGGTCACCCGACACCTGAGGCTCGGCTCGACGGCTGACGGTCAACCTGGTGGCATGTCGTTCAGCGCCTGCTCTGCCTGCCGGACCGCCTTTCGGGCCTGGTCCAGCTGCCGCTCCCGGCGTTGATGGTCGCGCTCGGCGGCGGCCAGCGAGCGCGTGAGGTCGTCGAGTTCGTGCCGAACGCGGACGATCTCTCGCTGTAGCTCGTCCAGGGTCTCAGTGCGCTCTACCTCTTTGGCTCGGATCTCGTCGCGATACCGGGTCGCGGTCGCCAGGTCTTCGGCTGCTGCGGCCTCGTCGGCGCGGGCGAGGTCGGCAGCCTCGGTGGCTGCCGCTCGGGCTGCGGATTCGGTCGCTGTCGCTCGGGCCGCGGACTCGGCCGCTGAGGTGGCCGAACCCGGCTCTGCAGGCCGATGTTTCGAGACCGAGGTGAGTGGACGACGTCGGGCCGTCACCGGCGTCGCGGTGGCGGCCGTGACATCGACTTCGCCGAATCCGGCGTAAACCAACGCCCGAGTCAGGCGCCCCGAGGTGACCGCCAGAGACGCCTGCTCGTCGGCGATCGCCGCCCCCAATGTCTCTTCCAACTCGCGCCGGGTACTGGCGCTGACCTTCTGGTCATCGTCGTCCGCGATCGTCTCCGCCCGTTTCAGCAACGCCGCCACCAGCTTCTGGCGGCTTTTGGTGAGTTCTTTCATCCGCGGACCGTCGAGCTGCGCCTGCGCCGCACGCAAGTCGACGCCAAGCGCTTCCAGCTCTTCGATCTCCTGCTCTGCGCCGCCGGCTCCTCGGACCAGTTGATTCACCAGCCAGGCCGACACGGTGGGTCGACGAAGCTCGGAGATCTCCTTCGCCAGACCCTTCAACCCCTCCTGTCGGGCCTGCGCCACCAACTCGGTTCGGCGGGCCGTGAACCCGGCCGGGGTAAGCGCATACAACTCGCTCGTCGCATCCTCGAGGTCCATGGTTTCCATGGTGTCTTGGATCAGGAGTCGAGGTGGGCCGGCAGACCGAACAGGGGAAACAGGGCGGCTGTGTCCAGGAACGCGTTGAGCCCGGTCACCTGGCCCTGCGAGACCTCGAGGACTTGCAGGGCCCAAGGGGCATAGCCGCCGTTCGGGTCGATTCGGTACTGCCCAAAGGCCGGCGAGCCGTTCGCGGCGGTCTGGATCAGCCGGGAACCACGGCATTCGGCACCGATCCCCAGCATCCAGCCGGTGATCTCCTTCGGGCCGCGCATCCACAGGCTGTACGGAGGCATCGAGAGCGTGGCGTCTTCGTGCAGCAAAGCGACCAATCCGGCCATGTCGTAGCGCTCGAAGGCGGCTACGTAGCGATCCAGCAGGAGTTGCTCGGCGTCGCTGGTGGCCGAGCTCTCGGCATTGGCCGGCGGGCCGTTCTCGAATGCAGTTCGGTGCTCGGCGAGCGTCGAACGAGCCCGTTGCAGTGCGCTGTTCACCGAGGCTACCGAGGTGTCGAGGAGCTCAGCGACCTCGGCCGCCGACCATTGCAGTACCTCGCGAAGAATCAGGACGACCCGCTGGCGGGCCGGAAGATGCTGGAGCAGAGCGAGAAACGCCAGCTGTACGGATTCTCTGAGAATCGCGCTCTCGGCTGGGTCGCTGGTGGTGGGCAGCAGTCGATCATCTGGGTAGGGCTGGAGCCAGGTCACCTCGGGTAGCGGGTCGCCCAGCGGCCCTTGTGCCGTACCGGCGGGTGAGAACTCCATCGGGCGGGCTCGACGTTCGTTGCCCTTCAGCATGTCTAGGCAGACGTTGGTGGCGATCCGATACAACCAGGAGCGCAGCGTGGCTCGACCCTCGAATCGATCCAACCCCCGCCAGGCTCGGACCATGGTTTCTTGGACGGCGTCTTCCGCTTCGAACCCCGAGCCCAGCATCCGGTACGAGTAGGCCGTCAGCTCCCGACGATGTTTCTCCAAGCGAGTTTCGAGATCACCGGCCTGATCTACGCGATCACTGGATAGGTCGCGGTCTACGGCAGCAAGATCGCTCATGCCGTCACTCCTCTCCCGTTCGCGCAGCCGGAGCGCCGCGCGACACAGCCACCCTAGGCACGACCACCGACAGTCTGCTCGGTCTTCGATCCGATGATTGGCGGGCGCCGAAGCGGTGGTGGCCATGATGAAACTGCGACCGGGGATGTGGTGATCGATTCAGGGCGCGATCGTGCTGGCCAGCACTGCGGTCGGGCTGCGGCGGCGCTTGCCTTCGTACTGCGCCTCGTCGGCGGCCCGGAACAGGAGCTTCGCGCTGGCCCACGGATCCTCGCTGGTCGTGGTGGCCACTCCGCACGACACGCCGGCACCGGCGGAAAGGTCTGCGGCGGCGTCACAGAAGGCGTCCGCCGCGCTCAGCACAGCGTCGACCGAGTGAGTCGGCACCAGCACGGTGAACTCGTCCCCGCCGACTCGGGCCACCAGGCTGCCGGTCAGCGGGGAGAAGTGCCGTACCAGCAGCCCCGCGACGGCGGTGAGTAGTTGATCACCCGCGGCGTGCCCAGCGGTGTCGTTGACCGTTTTCAGCCCATTGACGTCCACGGCGACGGCAGTCACCCGCCGGCCCGGAGTCTCCAGCAGCCGACCGATTACCTGGTCGGCCGCCTCGTACAGGGCGCGCCGGTTCGCCAGGCCGGTCATCGAGTCGCGAAACGCCAGGCGTTGCAGGGCCTCGAAATGGATTGCCCGAGACAGCGCGCCGGCCAGGATCGCGGTCAACGCCTCGGTATAGGCGATATCCAGCTCAGAGAACTCTGCCAGCCGTTCGTTTCGGGTGGCATAGAACTCGCCCCACAGCTGGCCGTCGACCACCAACGGTGCCGCCATCGAGGAGCTCTTGCCGAGCCTGCGCAGCAGGGCGATCTCGTCCGCGTCGCCCTCCGCGTCGTCCACCTGCGTGATCCAGATCCGCAGGTCTGCCACCAGCGCCTGGGCCTGCGGATAGTCGTCGAACTGGTAGACCTCGTCGGTCGGCAGGCGTACTTCGTTCGGTGACAACTCGCCGACGTTGATCATCGTGTGGAGGGCGCCGGTGCCAGGCTTCAGGGAGCTGATCGAGACGCTGCTGGCGTTCAGTGCCTTCAGCGCTTCTTCGGCGGCGAGTTCCAGCATCTGATCCAGCCGTACCGACAGGGCCAGCGCGCGTGCCATCGCCGCAAGGCTCTGAATCCTTGCGGTGTCGTCGGCGCGATCCAACACGAGCACCAGCCGGGGGTCGGTCGGAGCGGGCTCCGAGATCAACAGGGCAGTGTCCGCTCATCGACGTCGAACGGTTCCAGCTGAGTAGCTAGCGGATGAATTTACTCAGATAGGCAAGGCGAGTCTATGAGTGGAGTGCGTAGCTTTGTCCGGATGGTACGCCAGTGGGATGTGGCCTCGTTGAGCCGGTCGGGTCGGATATCGAGGTTGGTCTATGCGGAAGCGCTCAGCCAGGAGTCTGGCGGGCGAGCCCGCTTCAAGGGCAAGATTGCGTGCGGAGCAACCACGCGTGTCGGCACCGGTTGATTCTGGCTGAAGGCGTGCTGCAGTAGATCGCGAATGCCGTCCGACGGGCTGTTTTTCTTGAGGTCGGCGGGTGAACGGAACACCATTTCGCTCCCTGCGCGATGGCGCGGTCGATAGGCCCAGAAAATGGGCGGAAGGTGCGCTGACAAGGAAGAAGGTGCTGATGGTGCGCCCGGCAGGATTTGAACCTGCGACCGACAGATTAGAAGTCTGTTGCTCTATCCGCTGAGCTACGAGCGCCTTGGGATCTGCGTCGTCGAAGCAGTCCGACGTCCAACCCCGGGGCAATGCTAGCGGCGTGTTGGGGCGGCGTGGGGCTGAAGCGCGACGGATGTGCCGGTCTGCTACTAAGAATGTGGGCAAAGAACGCATCAAGGCAACGTGATCTGCTTACGCTACGTTCCGTTGTTAATGCAGAGAGTTGTCAATGCCAAACCTTGCATGTTCGAGACGACGTGACAGCCTTACCCGAGAGATTCTATCGGTGGTCCATTGGTGGCCTTGGCGTCAAGTTGGACGCGAAGGCAGGCTAAAGCAGTGACGATGGACCCCAGAACGATCGGCGCCGAGACCGGCGTCGCGGTCGCAACGGAGGAGCGGACGAGTTGAGGTCGGCGAAGGAGGCGCCCGTGAATGACGGGCGGAACGAGGTCGAGGCGGCGCCGCCTACTGATCTTGAGATAGTGCTGCGCCCGGAACACCGGGACGCGGTACGGCTGACCGCTGCCGCCACCCCCGTCCGTCCCGAGCCGATCGCGGCCGAGGCGACGCCGTCCGTTCCCGAATCGCTTCGCTCCGAATTGGTGCGCGTTGAGTCGGTCCGCTCCGCGGCAGCCCGGTCTGCGGCGCGCAGTCCCGGCGCCGTCAGTCGCGACGTCGATCTGCTGACCGCGGTGGAACGGCTCCGGATGCAGATCGCCACCCTTTCCTTGACTCTCGACGTCCCTGACGTGGCCGCCGCGCGCCGTGAGCGTGAGGGCATGCTCAGCCAGCTGGACGACTATCTGTTGCCCCGACTGCGCCGCCGCGACGCCCCGCTGTTGGCCGTGATCGGCGGGTCGACCGGGGCCGGTAAGTCCACCTTGACCAACTCGCTGGTTCGACGGGTGGTCAGCCGTTCCGGCGTGCTTCGGCCGACGACTCGCTCACCGGTGCTGGTCCACCATCCGCTCGACTCGGGTGCCTTTCTTTCTCAGCGGATCCTGCCTCGGCTCACCCGGGTGACCTCCGAGGCACCCGAGCCGCTGCAGCCGATCGACCCGAACGCGCCCCGGATCACCGGTCTGCGGCTGGTGCCACACGATGGCATCGCCCCGGGGATGGCGATCATCGACGCCCCGGACATCGACAGCCTGGTCGAGACCAACCGCGATCTCGCCGTCCAGCTGCTCCAGGCCGCTGATCTGTGGATCTTCGTCACCACCGCCGCCCGGTACGCGGACGCGATGCCGTGGGAACTCCTGCGACAAGCGGCCGAGCGCGGGGTCGCGATTGCCGTCGTCCTCGATCGGGTGCCGCCGGAGTCGCTCGCGGACCTGCGCGTGCATTTGGCGACCCGGCTGCGCGATCGTGGTCTCAGCGGTGCGCCGCTGTTCGTCATCCCGGAGACCGAGACGGTTGATGGGTTCCTCCCCGAACCTCTGGTCGCTCCGCTGCAGCAATGGTTGCGCCGGGTGGCTGGCGACGAGCATGCGCGTTCCGTGGTCGCCGATCG
The DNA here is from genome assembly GCA_035474375.1 of Kineosporiaceae bacterium. Lineage (GTDB taxonomy): Bacteria > Actinomycetota > Actinomycetes > Actinomycetales > Kineosporiaceae > JANNPJ01. Next base: position 11,864 of record DATINJ010000123.1, read on the forward strand.
CACGCTCAAGGGCGTGCTCGGAAGCCTGCCGGTGCGCGCCGAGTGCCTGGCAACGGCCTCCGATGCTCAGGCAGTCAGCTGGCAGTTGTTGCACGACGAGGTGGAGGCCGTCTTCGCGACTGCCCGACCCCGGCTGCTGGCGAACCTGGTGGACGGTTCGCTGCTCAGCGGTGAAGTACTGGCTCGTTGGCAGGAACTGATGGCGGACGGCGGGTTCGTGCGGCGACTGGACGGTCGTCCGCCGAGCCTGACCGACCGCATGGGTACCGCCGTGAGCACCTCCGTCCGCCGTGACGGTGAGCCGGCCCAACCGCTGGACGTGTCGGTCACCGAGGGCGTCTCTTCGGCGATCCGGGCGGCGCTGCGGGCGGCGACCGAGGATGTGCTCAGCCGCTGGCGCCAGCATCCTTTCGGTTCCGCCCTGCTTACCGCCCGCGGGCACCAGGTGAACGCGAACGACATCGAGCCGCAGCTGGAGCGCGCGGTTCGGGACTGGCGGGTGGCGGTGTCCTCGCGAGTCGCCGCCGCAGTGCAGGAGGTCACCCCAGGAGCGGCCGAAGCACGGATCGACGCGGAGGCGGCCGCCGACGTGATGTTCGTGGTCGCTGTGGACGAGCGTTCCGAGCGCTCGGCGGCCGAGGCGACTGCAGACTCAGCAGGGACCGTTGCCGCCGCCCGGCGGATCGTCGCAAGCTTCCTCGGCGCCGAACCGGTACGCTCCATCGCCGTCGAGGCCCGGGCCGATCTGGCCGCGCGGGCGGCAGTGATGCTCGATACCGAGCGTCGTCGACTTGAACGGTTGTTGGAGAGCGTTGAGACCAGAACCGGCCGAGGCGCTGCCGTTCGGCTCGCCGCGGAACTCGTGGAAGCGGCGCGCTGAGATGGAAGGACGGCGAGGCGAGGTGACGGACGTGGCTGCTCAGTTGGCAGCTCTGGAGGCCGCGCTCGAGATGGGCGAGCCTTGGCTGGATCCGACCGTCGTCGAGCAAGCCCGGGCCAGCGTCCAGCGATCGGTGATGCGGATCCGGCTCGGTGTCGATCACACGGTCGTCGCCCTGGTCGGCGCTACCGGCAGCGGAAAGTCGTGTCTGTTCAACGCCCTCGCCCGGATGGAGATCGCCGAGGTCGGTGCTCGCCGACCGACGACGTCGCTGCCGATGGCCTGCGTCTGGGGTGAAGGCGGTTCGGAGGAGTTGCTGGACTGGTTGGAGGTGCCGGCCGCGCTGCGGGTCACCCGGGAATCGGTGCTGGACGCCGATCTGCAGGCCCCACTGCATGGTCTGGTACTCCTGGACCTGCCGGATCACGACTCCACGGAGGTCATTCACCGGGTAGCGGTAGACCGCCTGGTGACCATGGTGGACCTGCTGGTCTGGGTGGTGGACCCGCAGAAGTACGCCGATGATGCACTGCACTCGGGGTACCTGCAACGGATGGTCGGGCATGACGGCGTGATGGTCGTCGTCCTCAATCAGATCGATCGGCTGGGTGCCGATGAGGCCGACACCTGCGTCCGGGACCTGCGTCGGCTGCTGGACGGCGACGGGCTGGAGGCGGTCCCGATGCTTCCGGTCTCGGCCCGGCGCGGGGATGGCGTCGACGAACTTCGCACGCTGCTGGCACGGGTGGTTCAGGACCGTACTGCCATCGCCGAACGGGTCGGTGCCGATCTGCGGTTCGCCATCGAGGAGGTGGCTTCCGGTCTGGCGCCGGCCGAGCCCGGGAACGGCACTCCGCCGGGCGCGGATCGGTTGGTCGCTGACCTGGCGGCCGCAGCCGGAGTCCCGGTCGTGATCGATGCGGTGGCCGCCGAGTACCGGCGGCGGGGGTGGATTCGGGCCCGCTGGCCCGCTCTGCCCATACTTCGGCGACTGCGTCGAGATCGCCTCGGTGATGCCGTCGACGAGCAGGACCTGAAGCTGATCACCAGCGGACTTACGCCGGTCTCGGCGCCCTCGCTGCGCCCCCAGGTCGAACTCGCCGTCGAAACGGCGATTGCGGCGACGGCTGACGGGCTGCCTTCCCGCTGGGCAGATGCGGTGCGGCACAATGTGTCTCGGTCTGAAGAAGACCTCGTCGCCGGGCTGGACCGAAGCGTGTCCCAGGTCGATCTCGAACTCTCCCCGCCGCCATGGTGGTGGCTGGCGACGGTGGTGCAGTACCTGCTCGGACTGGCGGCCGCGGTTGGCGCGGTCTGGTTGGTGCTGCTCGGATTCGCCGGTGTGATCAACAGTGACTTCGTCGGACCGGCGCCGGCGCTCGGCCTGCCTTCGCCGTTGCTGATGCTCGTGATCGGCTTGCTCGGCGGTGCCTTGGTGACCGCACTCAGTGCCTGGGTGCTGGCGGTGGGAGCTCGCCGGCGACGGCTCGCCGCGCAGGAGCGGTTGAACGACGCGGTCCGACTGGTCGCCGATGAGCGGGTGTTGACGCCGATCCAGGACGTCCTCAACCAGCATCGATTGACCCGGCTCGCACTCGCCGGACAGCATGCGGAGCTGGCCCGCCCGGCCCCCGGGTGGACCGGGAAACCGGCGACTCCTGGGTGGCAGACGGTCGCTGCGATACCGGCTGACCAGGCCTCAATGGGAGCGGTTGTGCCTGGCGCCGAGCCCGTGCCGACGGCGAATCCGGGATCGGCCAACGGCGCCGGGCCGGTGGGCTATCCGGTCGACGGGGTGAACCGGCCCGAGGTCGCGCTGCCGGAAGGAGCAACGTCACCCGAGTTGACCGGCCCTGCCGAGACCACGGACGGATCGGTTTCTCGCCGGCTAGCCGTCTGAGCGCAGTGATCTCCAAACTGCCCAGGTAGGGCCTGATCTGGTCGGCCCGTCGGTTTTTCCACAGTCCGCGGGAACCGACGGTTTTCCACAGATCTAGGTGCTCCCGGCCGTTGACCCGTTCATCGGTTCACGCTTTGGGGTGTCCCGGCAGCCGGCCGGGGAACCTCCAGGAGGGACCTCATGAACGAGATTCAGGTGACCCTGCGCGGCAACGTCGCCAGCGAGCCCAGGCATGTCCGCTTCGACGATGGCAATTCCCTGACCAGTTTCCGGCTGGCTTCGACCGTTCGGCGCTACGACCGCGAACGTCAGGAATGGGTCGATCGGGGAACCACGTACGTCAATGTCACCTGCCGCAAGGCGATGGCCGTGAACGCCGCGACCAGCGTCCGCAAGGGCCAGCCGATGGTGGTGACCGGCAAGTTGACGGAGCGGTACTGGTCGGCCAACGGGCGATCCGGTCAGACCCTGGAGATCCATGCGGAGGGCCTGGGGCACGACCTCAGCTATGGCACCGCGGAGTTCGCCCGAATCGTCCGCGCCGAGCGGAGGTCACTCACCGACGTCTCCAGCCTGCCGGTGCTCGCCGAAGCGGCACTCGACTCCGACGACGTGCTCGATCACCACGAGATGGCGGTCGCGATCGACGTCGTGGACGGCACCGAGATGGTGGACGAGGGGGAGGTACCGGTTCAGCGGCTCGACCTGACCACGACCGGGTGACGGCAGGGGCGCCGACACGGGTGCCAGGGGGGTGACTGCGCGATGCCGCCGCGGGTGACGGTGGGGGTGCCGATGGGGGCGCCGTCACCAAGGTGGCGAAGTCCGGCAGGATGCACCTCGTGACCGGTCACCTTGTCCACGGCCGAGCCGCCGGGATTGCGCTCGGCGTCGTTGTCGACGCGATCCTCGGCGATCCGGTTCGAGGCCACCCCGTTGCGATCTTCGGGCGGTGGGCCGGGGCTCTGGAACAGCGGTGCTACGCACCCACCAGAACTCGCGGGCTCGGGTACGCCGCCGGTGCGGTCGCCGGTCCCGTGCTCCTCGGTCTGATCGCCGAGCGGTCCACGGCACGCAGACCGGTCGCTCGGATGCTGACCACGGCGCTGGCCACCTGGGTGGTACTCGGTGGCACGAGCCTGAGACGGGAGGGTCTGGCGATGGCGGGTTCGCTGGAGGCCGAAGATCTGGCCGCAGCCCGGAGCCGACTGACCCACTTGTGTGCCCGGGATCCGGCAGGCATGCCAGCCGGAGACCTGGCCCGCGCAACGGTCGAGTCAATGGCCGAGAACACGTCCGATGCGGTTGTCGCACCGCTGCTCTGGGCGGCGGTGGCCGGTGTCCCGGGGGCACTCGGCTACCGGGCGGTGAACACGCTCGACGCGATGGTTGGTTACCGTTCGCCGCGCTACCTGCAGTTCGGCTGGGCCTCGGCTCGGCTGGACGATGTGATCAACCTGGTTCCGGCCCGAGTGACAGGGCTGCTGACCGTGCTCTGTGCTCCGTTGGTCGGCGGTTCCCCGGCCGAGGCCTGGCGAGTGCTGCGAGCGGACGGTGCTCGGCATCCGAGTCCGAACGCCGGGCGGTGTGAGGCCAGCGCGGCCGGAGCGCTCGGCGTCCGGCTCGGCGGAGTGAACGTGTACGCCGGCCGGACCGAGCGCCGTCCGGAAGTGGGAGCCGGCGGCCGGGCGGCCGGCACCGCCGACGTGCGCCGCGCGGCAGCACTGAGCCGGTACGTGGGCCTCGCCGGCGCTGCGGTCGCGGTCGCGGTGGCTGCCCGGCGGGGGGTGCAGCGGTGATGGGTGCTCGGCGAGGCGCACTGATGGTGGCCGGTACCACGTCGGATGCCGGAAAGAGCGTCCTGGTTGCCGGAATCTGCCGGTGGCTGGCTCGCCAAGGGGTCAGCGTCGCTCCGTTCAAGGCCCAGAACATGTCACTGAACTCGTTCGTCACCGCCGCGGGTGCGGAGATCGGTCGGGCTCAGGCGATGCAAGCTCGAGCGGCCGGCGTCGAGCCGGAAGCGGCGATGAATCCGGTGCTGCTCAAGCCGGGCAGCGACCGCAGTTCACAGGTGGTCGTGATGGGCCAGCCGTTCGCCGAGGCCGGGGCGATGGACTACGGCAACCTCACGCCGACCCTGTTGCCGATCGTCCTGGACGCCCTCGCCGATCTGCGGTCCCGGTTCGACGTGGTGATCTGCGAGGGCGCGGGTAGTCCCACCGAGATCAACCTTCGGCATCGAGACATCACCAACCTGGGCCTGGCCCGGCCGGCCGGGCTGCCGGTGATCGTCGTCGGTGACATCGATCGCGGCGGTGTCTTCGCGGCCTTCCACGGCACTTTGGCCCTGCTGGACGCCGCCGATCAGGCGCTGATCAGTGGATTTGTGATCAACAAGTTCCGGGGTGATCCGGCTCTGCTGGACTCGGGGCTGAGCATGATCCACAAGGCCACCGGGCGACCCGTGCTCGGCGTCCTGCCGTACCTGCAGGGTTTGTGGTTGGACGTCGAGGACTCCTTGGATCTGGAGAAGGACCGAGGTCCGATGCTCCCGCCGATCGGTTCGGACGTGCTCCGGGTTGCCGTACCGAGACTGCCGAGGCTGTCCAACGTCACCGATGTGGACGCGTTGTCGGTCGAACCCGGGGTCTCCGTTCGGTTGGTCCATCACGGTGCCGAGCTGGCCGGCTGCGATCTGGTGGTGCTGCCGGGCTCGCGGGCGACGGTGAGCGACCTGGCGTGGCTGAGATCCACCGGGTTGGCCGATGCCGTGGTCCGGCACGCCCAGGCCGGCCTGCCGGTGCTCGGCATCTGCGGTGGTCACCAGATGCTGGGCCGGTTGATTGCGGACGACGTGGAGTCCCGGGTCGGCGAGGTGCCCGGCCTAGGGTTGCTACCCACTCGGACGGACTTCGGGCCGAGCAAGGTGCTGGCCCGACCCTCCGGGTTCGCCCTCGGCCAACCCGTCGACGGATATGAGATCCACCACGGCGTCGTCCGGCTCGATCCGGCGGCTCCGCAGGCGCAGACCGGAGCGGTCGAGCCCTTCCTGGACGGCTGGCGGCTGGGTTCGGTCTGGGGCACCACGTGGCACGGAGCCCTGGAGAATGACCACTTCCGCCGGGCGTTCCTCACCGAAGTCGCGACTGCGGCCGGGCGTACCGGCTTTCAGCCGGCGCCGGACACCTCGTTCGCCGCGTTACGGGAGGCCCGGCTCGACTCGCTGGCCGACGCAGTGGCAGATCATCTCGATCTGGCGACGCTGCGGCGACTGATCTACCACGGAGCGTTGCCCGAGCTGCCGTTCGTCCCACCGGGGGCGCCCTGAGCTGCGCCGGGGCAAGGCAGACGATGCGCCCTCGCAGCTGTGATGTGGCAGGATCCAGAGACGACGAGTGCGGAGGAACTCCGGTGAGTTGGGCGATTCGTCGCCTGCCGATTCCGGGGCGGTCCCGCCACTGTGACCGGGAAGGGCTCTCCCGCACCACGCCACTGCGGCCGAAAGCGGTTGTGGGAAGGCAGGGGAGGCCCGCCGGGCTCGAGGAGTTCGTTCCTTGAGCTCGATACCGGAAGCCAGGATATTTCGCCTCGTCACCGCGCCCGCCGGGTGCGGTGCTCGGACGATGGGCGTGGAGACCCGTCGAGAGTGAAGGGACAACCACGTGCGGGCCTACCCGCTGACAGCGGTCGTCGGTATGGACGACCTGGTGCTCGCGCTTCTACTGGCGGCCGTCGCCCCGGAAATCGGCGGCGTCCTGGTCCGGGGTGAGAAGGGCACTGCCAAGTCGACAGCCGTCCGGGCCCTCGCGGCCCTGCTGCCCCCGGTCGACGTCGTTCCCGGTTGCCGGTTCGCCTGCGACCCCAAGCAGCCGGATCCCGGCTGTCCAGACGGTCCGCATACCGGCGGTACCGATGATCGACCGGCGCGACTCGTGGAGTTGCCGGTCGGCGCCACCGAGGACCGGCTCCTGGGGTCGCTCGACCTGGAGCGGGCGCTGTCCGCCGGGGTCCGGGCGTACGAGCCCGGTCTGCTGGCGGCCGCGCACCGCGGCATCCTCTACGTCGACGAAGTCAACTTGCTGCACGACCACCTGGTGGACGTGCTGCTCGATGCCGCCGCGATGGGCCGGGCGCACATCGAGCGCGAGGGCATTTCGATCACCCATGCTTCGCGGTTCGTGCTGGTCGGCACCATGAATCCGGAAGAGGGCGAACTGCGGCCGCAGCTGCTCGACCGATTCGGCCTGACGGTCGAGGTCAAGGCCAGTCGGGATCCCGACACCCGAGCCGAGGTGGTGCGTCGACGGTTGGCGTACGACGCCGATCCGGACGGCTTCGTGACCGGCTGGCAGGACGCCGAGCGACTGCTCTCCGCCCGGATCGCCGCAGCCCGGGAACTCCTGCTCACGGTGGAACTGCCAGACGCCGTCCTCCGCCAGATCACCGCGGTCTGCGCCGCCTTCGACGTCGACGGGATGCGTGGTGACCTGGTGGTCGCCCGGGCGTCTCGGGCGCATGCTGCCTGGTGCGGCAGGGACGTCGTGAACACCGAGGACGTTCGAGTCGCGGCCCGCTTCGCGTTGCCGCACCGGCGTCGCCGGGATCCGTTCGATGCGCCGGGGATCGACGACGAACGGCTGGAACAGGCACTGGAGGACTCCGCTCCGCCCGAACCGGATGACCCGGACGGTGCTGGCCCGGACGGTGGCGGTCCGGATGGTGGCGGTCCGGATGGTGGCGGCCCGGACGGTGGCGGCCCAGCAGATGGCGGTCCCGACGGCGGCGGTGCCGATCCGAACGACCGCGGACCAGGTGGCACACCCGACCCGGCGGCGGACAGCGCTGGATCGGCACCGGATCCCGCAGGCTCGAACTCGGCACCCGAGGACGCAAACCGGCCCGGCCGGGCCAATGGTCCCGGGCAGAGCGATCGGCCATCGGCTGCGGCAGGCTCGTCCTCCGGACCGGGATCCACCGAAGGGTCGGCGGTGTCGGCGGGTACCCCGTACCGGGTGAAACCGCTGCGGGTGCCGGGTCTGGGCCAAGGCGCCTCCGGCCGTCGGTCCCGGGCGATCACCCCGGTCGGGCGGACCATCGCCACCCGGCCGGTCAGCGGCGCGGCCGACCGGGGCAGCACCAGCGCCCGGGCCCTGCACCTACCCGCCACCCTGCTCGCGGCCGCCCCGCACCAGCGGGCCCGCGGGCGCAGCGCAGGCGGGCTGCTCCTGCAGCGCGCTGACCTCCGGGTCGCGGTGCGCGAAGGCCGGGAGGGCAACCTCGTACTGTTCTGCGTCGACGCGTCCGGTTCGATGGCCGCCCGCAAGCGAATGACCGCGGTCAAGGGCGCGGTGCTGTCCTTGCTGCTGGACGCCTACCAGCGGCGCGACCGGGTTGGCCTGGTGACTTTCCGCGGTGCCGGTGCCGAACTGGCGCTACCACCCACCGGAGCGGTGGAGGCGGCCCGAGCCAGGTTGGAGGCGCTGCCGACCGGAGGCCGCACGCCGCTAGCCGCAGGACTGCAACGAGCCCGAGCGGTGATCGCCGTCGAGCGCATTCGGGACCCGGAACGCCGTCCACTGTTGATCGTCGTCACCGATGGCCGACACACCGCCGGCGACGATCCGGCTCGGATCGCGGCCGAGTTGGCTCGGTCAGGGGTCCGCAGCATCGTCGTCGACTGTGAGCGTGGCCCGGTCCGGCTAGGCCTGGCCGGCCGCCTGGCCACCTACCTGAACGGCGACCTGGTCACCCTGGACGACCTGCGCGCCGAATCCCTGGCCAATCTCGTTCGTGATGTGGAGGGCGCGCCCGCGACCGCACGGACAATTCACCAGAGCACAAACCAACGGAGGAGCGCCTGATGCCGCAGGGACAACCGGTATCCGTCCCGGTCGATGGCCTGACCACCCGGCAGCGCCGGAACCGCCCCCTGATCGTCGTCCACACCGGGGTGATGAAGGGTAAGTCCACCGCGGCGTTCGGGCTGGCCCTGCGAGGCTGGACGCAGGGCTGGTCGATCGGCGTCTTTCAGTTCGTGAAGTCGGCGAAGTGGAAGGTGGGCGAGGAGACAGCGTTCAAGGCGCTCGGCCGGCTGCATCAGGAGACCGGCGAAGGCGGGCCGGTCTCCTGGCAGAAGATGGGCGAGGGTTGGTCCTGGGCGCGGAAGCCGGGCTCCGATGAGGAGCATGCGGTCGCTGCGCTTGAGGGCTGGCGGGAGATCCAGCGGCGACTCGCCGCGCAGGAGCACGGCCTCTACGTGCTCGACGAATTCACCTACCCGATGAAGTGGGGATGGATCGACGTCGACGAGGTGGTGGAGACCCTGCGTGAGCGGCCCGGCCACCAGCACGTCGTGATCACCGGTCGGGACGCCGATCCGCGGCTGATCGAGGCCGCCGACCTGGTACTCGAAACGACCAAGATCAAACACCCGATGGACGATGGTCAAAAGGGTCAGCGGGGGATCGAGTGGTGACAGCGAACAAGATCAAACACGCTGAGTTGGATGAGGGCCAGAAGGGTCAGCGGGGGATCGAATGGTAGCTCGGATCGTGGTCGCGGCCCCGGCCAGCGGGCACGGCAAGACCAGTGTGGCCACCGGCCTGCTCGGTGCCTTCGCCGCCCGTGGCCTGCAGGTCAGCCCGCACAAGGTGGGGCCGGACTACATCGATCCCGGCTATCACGCGCTTGCCGCCGGCCGCCCCGGCCGCACCCTCGATCCGTGGCTGGTCGGCGAGGAGCGGATCGTTCCGCTGTTCCGGCACGGCGTGGCGACTCCGCGGCCCGCGGATCTCGCGGTGATCGAGGGAGTGATGGGCCTGTACGACGGTGCCGCCGGGCGCGGTGAGTTCGCCTCAACCGCGCAGGTGGCCCGATTGCTGTCGGCCCCGGTCCTGCTCGTCGTCGACAGCACCGCGATGGGTCGTTCGGTCGCCGCGGTGGTGGCCGGGTTCATCGGCTTCGACCCTCGGGTCCGGATCGGCGGGGTGATCCTGAATCGGGTCGGCTCCGATCGACACGAGATGATCCTGCGGGCGGCACTTGCCGAGATCGGCGTCCCGGTACTGGGTGCGTTGCGCCGCCACGACGCGCTGGCCACGCCGTCGCGGCATCTGGGGCTGGTGCCGGTGGCGGAACGCTCGAGTGAGGCGGTCGCCACCGTGCGGGCGCTTGCTGAGGTGGTGGCCGGCTCCGTGGATCTGGACGCCGTGCTGGCCTTGGCCCGGTCGGCCGGACCGTTGTCCGGGCCGGTCTGGAATCCGGTCGACGAGGTTGCCGTCGAGGCGCGCCCCGACCCGGCCGGCCCACGACCGGTGATCGCGGTAGCCGGTGGGGCTGCCTTCACCTTCTCCTATGCTGAGACCGGGGAGCTTCTCACAGCGGCCGGTGCCGACGTGGTCACGGTCGATCCTTTGAACGACGAGTTTTTGCCTGCCGGCACGTCCGGCCTGGTGATTGGGGGCGGTTTCCCCGAGCTACATGCTGACCGGCTGGCGGCCAACCGACCACTACGGGCGGCGGTCGCGGCTCTTGCGGGGTCCGGTGCGGCGATCGCTGCCGAATGCGCCGGGTTGCTGTACCTTGCACGACTCCTAGACGGGAAGCCGATGTGTGGGGTGTTACCCACAGATGCGGCTATGACGAGCCAGCTGACCCTGGGTTACAGAGAGGCGACAGCGATGTCTGACTCGATCCTGGCAAGGGCCGGGACCGTGGTCCGAGGCCACGAATTCCATCGCACTGCCTGTGCGCCGACGGCCGGCACTCAGCCGACTGCCGGCACCAGCACCGACGGCGGGGAACTGGGCGCGGCTTGGCGCTGGTCCGGCGCCGACGGCAGTGACCGGGTCGAGGGCTTCGTCCGCAAGCAGATTCACGCTTCCTATCTGCACTTGCACTGGGCCGGGGTGCCCGCAGCGGCCGCCGGGATGGTGGCTGCGGCCCGAACCGCTGCGACGGCTAAAACCGCCGCGAGCGTCGGTACCGACGCATGACCCCGGACCGACCGGAAGCCCGAGGTAGCTCGCAGCCTCCGCTGGAGACCACAGGCCCGCCGACCGGAGGCATCTCGATCGCCGCGCTGGGGTCTGCCCGGGCAGTCGAAACCGGGGTGCCGGTGGACCGGGTGCTGGTCGGGATCGGCGCCCGGCGCGGCGTGCGGATCCGTGACCTGCGGATGGCGATGGGGGAATGCCTGGCCGCCGCCGGGGTCCGGGCTCGGGACGTCGTGGCCATCGTGAGCGTCGACGCCAAGCAGTCCGAACCCGCGCTGCAAGAACTCGCCGAGATGCTGAACATCCCGTTGCGCACGCTGCCCGCCGACCAGCTGGCCGGCCAGTCGGTGCCCAACCCGTCAGCGGTCACCGAAGCCGCGGTCGGCACGCCGTCCGTCGCCGAGGCCGCGGTGCTGGCCTTCGGGGGCGAACTCGTCGCGCCCAAGCACGCCTCGCACGGCGTCACCATCGCCGTCGGCCGGTTGCCGGTCGCCGTCGCGCCGAGGGTCGAGCCGGCCCCGAGTCGCGAAGTCGATGACCTGCACTTCGAGGATTTGCGATACCACGGGGACGCCGAAATAGCGCCCGGCCTGGTAGATCTCGCGGTCAACGTGCGGGAGACCCCGGCCTGGCTGAAAGCGCGGCTGAGAGCTGCCGTCGACCATCTGGCCGCCTATCCGAACTCGGAACTGGCCACCGCTGCGATCGCTGCCCGGCACGCCCGCCCGGTCGAGGAAGTGCTGCTCACCGCCGGAGCGGCCGAGGCCTTCGTGCTGCTCGCCCACACCCTGGCACCCGACCGAGCGGTCGTCGTCCACCCGCAGTTCACCGAGCCCGAGGCAGCGCTGAATGCGGCCGGGCACTCGGTCCAGCGCGTCGTTCTGGAGCCGCCGTTCGTCCTGCATCCGGAGTTGGTGCCGGACGACGCCGACCTGGTGTTCATCGGCAACCCGACCAACCCGACCTCGGTGCTGCACCCGACCCGGGTGTTGCTCGCGCTGGCCCGTCCAGGGCGGGTGCTGGTGGTTGACGAAGCGTTCATGGATGCCGTGCCGGGCGAATCGGAAACCCTCTCCGGGAGCCCGGAGCGCCCCGCTCCGGACATCCCTGGGCTGGTGGTGATCCGCAGCCTGACCAAGACCTGGGGGCTCGCCGGCCTACGGATCGGCTACCTCCTGGGCGACCCGGAGTTGCTCCAGGCGTGCCGGGCCAACCAGCCGTTGTGGTCGGTCGGTTCGCTCGGGCTGGAAGCGGCGATTGCCTGCAGCACACCGGAGGCAGTCGCCGAAGCAGATCGAACCGCCCGCAGTATCGAGATCGATCGTCAGTTCCTGCTCAACGAGCTGGGCAAGCTGAGCGACATCGAACTGGGCGCCCCACCGCAGGCACCTTTCGTACTCCTTCGTGCCCTGGGGGCGGATCCGGTCGGGGTCCATCAGCGGTTGCGGGCCGCCGGCTGGGCGGTCCGCCGGGCCGACACCTTCCCCGGTTTGGCGGCCGGGTGGCTCCGCATCGCCGTCCGCGACCAGGCCACTTCCGTCGCATTCGCCGCCGCCCTGGATCGCGCCGTCCATTCCAGCGCACCGACTGGCGCCTCGAGCGTGCCGACCACGATCGACCTGCGGGACGCCGTTCCTCAGCTCAGCGAAAATCGGAAGGAGTCCTGATGACAACGACCGAGCTTCCGCCCACTGGCTTGCTGGCCCACACCATCAGCGCAGTTCACCCAGCCGATCCGAGCGCCGTGAGTGCCGCCCAGGACCGTCAGGGCCGGCTGACCAAACCGCCCGGCGCGCTCGGCGCGCTGGAGGACATCTCGATCCGGCTGTCCGGGATCGCCGGCACCTGCCCGCCGCCGATCCCGGAGCCGGCCGCCGTCGCGGTGTTCGCCGCCGACCATGGGGTGCATGCCCAGGGCGTGACGCCGTGGCCACAAGAGGTGACCGGCCAGATGGTGGCCAACTTCATCGGTGGTGGCGCCGCGGTCAACGCGCTGGCCCGGCAGGTCGGCGCGGCCGTACTGGTGATCGATGTCGGAGTCGCCACCACGCTCACCGGGCTGGTCCCGGACGCCGCCGTGGTGGCCGATGCGACCGGGATCACCCCTAACGCCGCCCGGCTGCTGAGCCGGTCCGTCCGCCGCGGTACCGCCGATCTCAGCGTCGGACCGGCGATGACCCGGGACGAGGCGGTCACCGCGCTCGAGGTCGGCATCACGGTGGCCACCGAGCTCGTCTCGGCCGGGTACCGCTGCCTGCTCACCGGCGACATGGGGATCGCCAACACCACGGCGTCCGCCGCGCTGATCGCCGCGCTCACCGGCTACGGCCCAGGGCTGGTCACCGGTCGCGGGACCGGCATCGACGACGCCACCCACGCCCACAAGATCGAGGTCGTGGCCGCCGCGCTGGAACGGCATGGCGACGTGATCGCCCAGGGCGATCCGATCGAGGTGCTGGCCGCGCTCGGCGGGCTGGAGCACGCCGCGCTGGCCGGATTCATCCTCGGTGCCGCCGCGCAGCGGGTCCCGGTCATCCTGGACGGCGTGATTGCCGGCTCGGCCGCGCTGGTTGCCGCCGCTCTCGCCCCGGCCGTGCTGGATGCCTGCGTGGCCGGGCACCGCTCCGCAGAACCGGGACACACCGTGGCATTGGTGGCGCTCGGTCTCAATCCGCTGATCGACCTGGAACTGCGACTGGGCGAAGGAACCGGTGCCGTTCTGGCTCTGCCGTTGGTCCAATCGGCGGTCGCCGCCCTGCGCGAGATGTCGACCTTCGACGCCGCTGGAGTGACAGAAAAGAGTTCTTGACACAATGCCGCAGGTGGATACCCCCTACCTGGCTGGCCTGGATCTCCGCGACCGTCGGGTGGTCGTGGTGGGAGGTGGCATCGTCGCTCAGCGGCGGCTGCCGAACCTGCTTGATGCCGGCGCTCTCGTGGAACTCGTCTCGCCGGAGGCCACGCCCGCAGTCGAGGGCATGGCCCAGGCCGAGGAGCTTCGCTGGCACCAGCGTCGCTATCGCGAAGGCGATCTTGACGGCGCCTGGTACGTGCTCGCGCTGACCAACGATGCCGAGGTCAATGCCGCAGTCGTGGCCGAGGCCACCGGACGGCGGATCTTCTGCGTCCGGGCCGACGACGGAACCGCAGGCACCGCTTCCACCCCGGCGAGCGCGGAGTGGAACGGGCTGCGGATCGCCGTCGCCAGCGGGCACCTCACCCGGCGCTCACCGACCAGCGGTGGCCGCGACCCGATCCGGGTGGCCTCGGTTCGGGACGGCGTCCTCGACTGGTTGCGCTCCGGCGCCGGGGAGCGGTTGCTGAACCATCCGGACTCGAGGTCGCGTACCGCGTTGACCGAGTCGACGACGCTGCCGGGAGTCGCACTGGTCGGCGGTGGCCCGGGTGATCCGGAGCTGATCACCGTCCGCGGCCGTCGGTTGCTCGGCCAGGCCGACGTCGTGGTGGTCGACCGGCTCGGCCCGCGCGCCCTGCTCGGCGAGCTGGCGCCGAACGTCGAGGTGATCGATGCGACCAAGCTGCCGCGCGGCCGGTTCATGGCGCAGGAGGCGATCAACGCTTGCCTGGTCGAGCACGCCCTGGCCGGGAAGTTCGTGGTCCGGCTCAAAGGCGGCGACCCCTATGTTTTCGGGCGCGGATCCGAGGAGCTCGAAGCCTGCGCCGCCGCCGGCGTCCCGGTCACCGTGGTCCCCGGGCTGAGCAGCGCGATCGCCGTTCCGGCCCTGGCCGGGATTCCGCTCACGCATCGCGGGGTCGCGCACGAGGCGGTGATCGTTTCCGGTCACCTGCCGCCGGGCCACCCCGAGTCGCTGGTCGACTGGACGGCGCTCGCCCGGCTCAGCGGCACGATCGTGGTCCTGATGGGGGTGCAGAACCTGGGAGTGATCGCCCTCGCCCTGCGGAAGAACGGTCGGGACGGCGAGACGCCGGTCGCGGTGGTGCAGGACGGGTCGATGCCGGCCGAGAAGATCACTATCGGCACTCTGGACAGCATTGATGACATCGCTCAGGAGGCCGGCGTCCGGGCCCCGGCGATCATCGTGATCGGTGGCGTCGTCGCTCAGCGCCCGTGAGTCACGCGTTGGCGAGGGCTTAGGGGCGGGGGACCACCAGGAGGGGGTTGACCGAACGGCGCATCAGCCGCGAAGAGACCCCGCCGAGGAGTACCCGGCGGATCGGGCCGTACCCGCGCGAACCGCAGATCAGCAGGTCGATGTCGGGCAGGTCGGCAAGCAGTCGGACCACGTCGCCGACCAGCAGCCCGGCGTCGACCGGCAAGCCCTCGGTGGTGGCCACGGCTTCGTCGAGAGCGCGCTGGACGCCTTCTCGAACGGTCGCCGCGAACGCCTGCTCCCCGTCGACCCCGACCAGCCAGGGTAGGACGCTCGCTTCCTCGGCCACGGCGGTGAACAGGTGCAGCGAGCCGCCGGTGCGGCGGGCGATGTCGGCCGCGGTCTGCACGGCGAGCAACCCTTCGTCGGTGGCCAGGTAGGCCACCCCGATCCGCTGCGGCCCTTTCCAGCCGGCGCCGGCCAGACCCTTCGGTGCGACGACGACCGGCCAGGCGGCGCCGGACAGCAATCGACTGGCGGTGCTGCCGGCGAAGACTCGCCGGTCGAACCCCTCGGTCGCGGCCGAACCCACGACGATCAGGGCTGCGGATTCCGACTCCGCGAGGTCATGCAGACCACGCGCTGCTGAGGAGGAGGGCACCAGGCGGTATTCGATCGCGGTGGCCGCGTCCGCCGACAGATGCAGTTCCTCGGCCTGGCGCTTGGCGGCGGAAAGGACCGCAGCCGAGGCTGCCCGCCGATCCGCCACCCATTCGGCGTCCACGCGTCCAGATCCGATCGGGGCCGGCGAGGCGTGCACCTTGGCGACTATCACCGGTAGCCCGAGGGCCGTGCCGAGACCGATGCCCAGGGCCAGGGCATCGGTTCCCGAGCTGTCGGCGTCATATCCGACGATCACCGGACCGGTCAGGGCGGATTCCGGGCTGGAGCCACGTGCTGGGCTGGATTCAGTCATCGTCGGCTCATTCATCCATCGGCCGGATACGGGTATCGCGGTCGCCCGGTGCCGCGCTCGGGCCACCAGCCTCGGTACGCAGCCGGGAATGGCTGTATCCGTAGAACACGTAGATCACCAGCCCGGCGGCCAGCCAGACCACGAACCGGATCCAGGTGGTCGCC
Organism: Kineosporiaceae bacterium; assembly: GCA_035474375.1. GTDB lineage: Bacteria > Actinomycetota > Actinomycetes > Actinomycetales > Kineosporiaceae > JANNPJ01. The sequence continues at coordinate 27,851 of DATINJ010000123.1, forward strand.
GGTAGGTCAGCCATCAAGTAGATGGCGAAGATGATCCCGAGCAGCGGCAGCCAGGGCGAGAACGGCACCCGGTACGGCCGGGGCATGTCAGGCCTGGTCCGACGCAAGATGATGACCCCGATGTTGACCAGCACGAAGGCGAACAGGGTGCCGATGTTGACCAGCTTGACGATCTCGCTGAGCGGCACCAGGGCGGCGAGGATCGCGATCAGGATGCCCATCGCGATCGTCAGCCGGGCCGGCGTCCCGTAGCGCGGGTGCACCTTGCCGAGGTTGCGCGGCAGCAACCCGTCCCGGCACATGGCGAAGAAGATCCGGGTCTGGCCGTACATGATCACCAGTACCACGCTGGTGATCGCGACCAGGGCGCCGAAGGAGAGCACCGCCGAGGCCCAGCTGATACCGGCTCCCTGGTCCAGGGCGGCGGACAGTGGCGCGTCACTGGAACTGAGCTGGGCCGGGCTGGCGATGCCGATCGCGCCGACCGCGACCAGGACGTAGAAGAGCGTGCAGATGCCCAGCGATCCGATGATTGCCAGCGGCAGGTCGCGCTTGGGATTGTTCGACTCCTCGCTACCGGTGGAGACCGCATCGAAACCGATGTAGGCGAAGAAGATGATCGCTGCCGCCGCGGTGACGCCGTCCTTGCCCTGCGGGGCGAAGTTGTGGAAGTTCTTCGTTCCGAAATTGGCGAAGGCGACGACGAGGAAGAACGTCAGAGTGGCGAGCTTGATCCCCACCATCACGAGATTGGCCCGGGCACTCTCTCGGGTTCCGCGGACCAGCAGCAAGGTGATCGCCAGGGTGATGAATACGGCGGGGAGATTGAAGACCCCGCCGTCCTCGGGAGATTCAGCGATCGCTGACGGCAAGGCGAAGCCGAAGGCGGAATCCAGGAAGGAATTCAGATTCCCACCCCATCCGACCGCGATCGCCGCCACCGACACCCCATACTCCAAGATCAGGTCCCAGCCGATGATCCAGGCGGTCAACTCCCCGAGGGTGGCATAGCTGTAGGTGTAGGCACTGCCGGAAACCGGTATGGAAGAAGCCAGTTCGGCGTAGGACAGGGCGGAGAAGACGCACGCCACGGCGGCCAGGATGAACGAGTAGATCACGGCCGGTCCGGCCTCGCGAGCGCCCTCCCCGATCACCACGAAGATCCCGGTGCCGATGATCGCGCCGACTCCCATAGCCGTCAGCTGCAGGGCGCCGACGGATCTCTTCAGCCCTTCGCCCTCCTCCTCAGTGGCGGCGACGAGCGCTGAGACATCCTTGATCGCAAATATTTTGCTCCTTACGCCACCACCTCTGCCGCCGCCGCTGACCTGTGGTTGAACACTGCTGGACAAAGCCCACCTCCGGAATAGCCGGTCGGTTAGTAGCTGGCGCCTGTCGAGTGGCCGAAGTAGCGCGCTTGGCAGAGAAACCCTCAGGTGTTCGCGGCACTGCGGTCGGATCGATGTTCCGATGAAGATAGATCCGGTTTGACGATTTGTCGTCCGGTGTTGGCATCCGGTGAAAGGTGGAGCGATGGATGACGTTGCGGACGTGCTGATCGTCGGAGCCGGGCCGGCCGGCGCCACGGCTGCCCTGGCAGCCCTGCGGGCCCAGCCGGGCGCGAAGGTGCGGCTGCTCGATGCCGCCACCTTTCCTCGGGACAAGGCCTGCGGTGACGGCATCGCGCCGCAGGCGCTGGCCGAGTTGCAGGCGCTCGGCGTCCACGATCTGACCGCCGATCACGAGCCGGTGCGCTGGCTGGACCTGCGCACCCCGGGCGGAGTCCGGCTGCGGGCCGAACCGCCACGGCCTAACTATGTGATCCCTCGGAAGGTGTTCGATGCCCGGCTGGTCGCGGCGGCGGTGGCGGCCGGGGTGGAGCTGGTTCAGCATCGGGCTCGGCGGATCGAGGTCCGGGACGACCTGGTGATTGTGGACGGCGAGCAGGCGGGCAGGGTGCTGATCGCGGCTGACGGCGCCAATTCGGTCTCGCGTCGAGCGATCGGCTTGCCCCGGAACCCGGATGATCATCTAGCGGTGGCGGTCCGCGGGTATGCCGTCGAGCACGTCGACGATTGGCAGCCGGCTGCCGCACTCGGCTCCGGCGGCACAGCCAACGGCAATCGTGACCGGGCACAGCTGATCGACATGCAGAACCAGGACTGGCCGGCCTACGTCTGGTCCTTCCCGCTCGCGGACGGATCAGGCCGGGCCAACATCGGGTACGGCCGGTTGCGTTCGGCGCTGTCGACTCGCAGTCAGCTCTGGGGCGAACTGCAGCGACTGCTGCCGGACCAGCCGGCCGAGGACCTGCGGGCTCACCACCTGCCGCTGTCCACCTGGCGACCACCGCAGCCGGACGGCCGGGTGCTGCTCGTCGGTGATGCCGCGTCACTGATCAACCCGCTCACCGGGGAGGGGATCTTCTACGCCGTCCGTTCCGGGCGGTTGGCCGGCACCGCGGCGGTGAACCCAGGCGGGTCGGTCGCGGGGGCGGCCTATCGGCGGTCGCTGGCCCGATCCCTGGGTCGGCACCTGCGGCACACGTCCGCGCTGGCTCTGCTGTCCCGGCACCGGCCGGCCTTGGACGCCGCCTTGGCCGCCGCCGCCACCCGGCCGGCACTCTTGGACCGGCTGGTGGAGGTCGGCCTCGGCGACGGGCTGATCCCGCCCGCGCTGCTACCCCTCACGGTCGGCACGTACCTGCACCGACTCGGCCGGAGGCTGCCCTCGGTGCGGTGATCAGGCCTTCCAGTGCGGATCGCGGCCGGAGAAGCCGAGGAGCCGATCCAGTGCCGGTGCATCGTCCGGAACCGGCACAATCTCGCCAAAATCCTTGTCTATGCCCCGATACTCATCGGTCAGCATGCTCGGCGCGAACTCCAGGGCGTCCTGCACCGCGGCGACCGGCGGGTTCCACTCCTGCCCGGTGGCGCGGGCCAGGTCGTGACCGTGGGTGAGGTACTCCCACAGCGCCATCCGGAGGAGGGACTCACCGGGCATGGTGGCCTGGACCATCAGCACCGGGCGCTCGGCCACTCCGTTGTCGACGGCTTCGGTGATCCGAGCCGCGGCCGCCCGGACGACATCCGCAGCGGCCTGCGGGTCCTCGGGGGCGACGGCGCTCTTCGGATCGGGGCGGTCGGTGGACCCGTCCGGGTCGTTGAAGGCCGCACCGAAAAAGGTCACCCAGCCGAGGACATGCGCCCGGAGAGCGGCGACGTCGAAGTCGGCGCAGGGAGTCGGGTGGGTGAACTGGTCGGGACTGATCCCGGCGACGACATCGGCGAGATCCTGGAGAACCGGCTTGATCAGCTGGCCCGCGGTCGTGGGGGTGGTCATGGATCGAGGCTATTCGGGCCGGCCCAGCATGTCTTGAAGAATCGCGACAGTTGGCCCTAGCGTCATCGACATGCACCAGCCGCTCGTCCGCCCGAACCTGGGCCGCAGTCCGAGCACCGCGCAGGACAGTCGCGGCATCATCGATCCCGGGCGGTTCCAGCAGCGGGTCACGCTCACCCGGTATCCGCCCGGCCCGGCATTGGCTGGATTGATCGAGTTCTTCTGGCTGGTTTCTTATCAGCTGCCCGAGGGCACCGTGCACAGCCAGCAGTTGATAACGCATCCGTGCGTCAATCTGAGCGTTGCGCACGGGCAGGTCGGGGACGACGGACGGCCCCGGCCCTTGGAGGCGACGCTGACCGGGGTTCCTCGGCGGCTCTACACGCGACGGATCGCCGGCACCGGCTGGGCGGTGGCCGCCAAGAGCACGCCGGGTGGATTCGGTGCATTCGTTACCGGGTCGGTCGCGGATCTGACGGACCGGGTCATTCCGCCGAGCCGGGTCCTCGACCTGGACGACGCGGCCTTGGTCGCCGAGGTAGCGTCGGCCGACGCTGCGGCCGAGCAGGTGGCGGTGCTGGAGAAAGAGCTGACCAGGCTGGTCGAGCTCGCCGACCCGGGCCGGCGGCGGACGGCGCTCGAGGTGGCTCAGGTCAGCGCGGTCGCCGAGCGCGACCGGTCGATCCGCAAGCTCACCGACCTGGCTGCGGCGTCCGGAATCGGGGCCCGCACGCTGCAGCGACTGTTCAACGAATTCGCCGGCATCTCGCCGACCTGGGTTCTGCGTCGCTACCGGTTACTGGACGTTGCCGAAACGGTGCGCCATCGGCAGCCCGTGGGCTGGGCACAGGTGGCGGCCGACCTCGGCTACAGCGACCAGGCGCATCTGGTCCGGGACTTCCGTTCGGTGGTCGGCACCACCCCGGCCGCTTATGCCGCCGCGCAGCAGGGAGGAGACCGTGCGTGATCACCACAGCGTGGTCGATCGGGAGCTCTGGAGCCACGCCGATCGACCGTGCCGGCGCGCATCGCTCATCGGTTGTCGTTGGCCGGTAGCGCGGTTCGGATGTCTTGAAATCGTCCGAGATCTGCACTGGTAGCCTATTGTTCGGCGGGGGGCGCTGAACGTGCCCATTCACAGCTAGGACCCGGAGCAGCCCCCCGATGTTCGCGTCAGTTCCTTCTGTCCGCTTGACCGCTTCTCGGGCGCCTCGGCGAAGAGGGCAGCGGGGTGTGATCGCCGCTGCGGGCCTTGCCGTGGTCGTCCTGGTCACCGGCTGCTCAGCGGACGGCACTCCGGCAGCGGGCAGCGCGACCGGATTGCGCGACACCACCGTGCCGGTCAGCGAGTCCGATCCGAACGCGGGTCTGAAGAGTGGCACCGAGCTGAGAAGGGCATTGCTGACCGACAAGGACCTGCCTGCCAGGTACAAGGCGACCACGAATCTGCAGCGGGACAGCGCGGAGACCTTCAGCCCGCCGACCAAGGTGATCGCGCCGACAGCGGCGTCCTGCAAGGAACTGGAGTCCAACCTTTGGATCGAGGCTGCCGGCAGTGACTCCGCAGCCTTCGCCCAGACCGGGTTCACTGACAGTTACGGCAGCGAGGTCGATGCGGAGATCGAGTCGTACCGGGGCAGCGATGCCCGCGCGGTGATGACCAACTTGGCCAAGCTTTTCAAGATCTGCTCCACCTTCAAGACGACGGTGGAAGGTGCTGGTCGGGCAACCGTCAAGGTCACCGTCAAGGCCGGGCCGAACGTGGGCGACAGCAGCATCGGCGCCACCGTGACCTCGCCGGTGTGGGAAGGCGGGACGACCTTGATCGCGGTGCGGGTCGGATCAGAGGTGGTGTCGGTGCTGTCCGCCTCGGCCAAGAACAACGGCGGGGCGACCGCGACGAAGATGGCCAAGCTGATGGTTGCCCGGCTCGGCCAGAGCTAGTCCCGCCGCTCGACCCTGCAGGCGAATTCGCTCGGCCTTCCCAAACCGTGGTGATCATGCACGGTTGCCCCTCCATGGAGCGTGATCATGCACGGTTGCCCACCTCGAGGCGGGCAACCGTGCATGATCACCGCAGAAGTTCGGGCGGGGCCGAATAAGGCGCTTCTGCGACGGCGACGCGGCGGATGGGGCAAACTGGCCGGAGATTTCTCAGTCGCCCTCGAGGTCACCCTCCGCGCGAAGGAAGACTTCGCGGAGTGCGTCCAGCATTGCCGGATCCGGCTCGGCCCATAGTCCCCGGTCGGCGGCTTCCAACAGCCGCTCGGTGATCCCGTGCAGTGCCCACGGATTCGACTCGCTCATGAACTTCTGGGTGGCCTCATCCAGAACGTAGGTCTCCGCCAGCTTGCCGTACATCCAGTCCGCGACAACGCCGGTGGTGGCGTCGTAGCCGAACAGGTAGTCGACGGTTGCTGCCATCTCGAAGGCGCCCTTGTAGCCATGCCGCTGCATCGCGGCGATCCAGCGCGGATTGACCACCCGGGATCGGAAGACCCGCGACACTTCCTCGTGCAGCGACCGGGTCCGCACCGCCGAGGGTTGGGTGCTGTCGCCGATATAGGCCCGCGGGGCGGTTCCGGTCAGCGAGCGAACCATCGAGACCATGCCGCCGTGGTACTGGAAGTAGTCGTCACTGTCGGCGATGTCGTGCTCGACGCTGTCGTAGTTCTTCGCTGCCACCGCAATCCTGCGGTATGAGCTCTCCATGTCGGCTCGGGCTTCTCGCCCGTCCAGCCCACGACCGTACGCGTACCCACCCCAGACCGCGTACACCTCGGCCAAGTCGGTGTCGTCCCGCCAGGTCCGGGTGTCGATCAGCGGCAGCAGGCCGGCTCCGTATGACCCCGGCTTCGAACCGAATATCCTTGTTGTGGCGCGCCTTTCATCACCATGATCGGCAAGATCGGCCTGGACGTGGGCGCGCACGTAGTTCTGATCGGCCGGCTCGTCCTGGGCTGCGGCCAGCTTTACCCCGTCGTCCAGCATTGTCACCACGTGCGGGAAGGCGTCCCGGAAGAACCCGCTGATCCGGACGGTGACGTCGATTCGCGGTCGACCGAGTTCCTCCAGCGTGATCGGTTCCAACCCGGTGATGCGGCGGGACGCGTCGTCCCAGGCCGGGCGGACACCGAGCAGCGCGAGCACCTCGGCGACGTCGTCCCCGCTGGTCCGCATCGCGCTGGTGCCCCAAACCGAAAGTCCGACCGACTGCGGCCACTCGCCGGTATCGGTGCGATAGCGCTCCAGCAGCGAGTCGGCCATCGCCCGCCCGGTTTCCCAGGCCAATCGACTGGGCACCGCGCGCGGATCCACCGAATAGAAGTTCCGGCCCGTCGGCAGGACGTTCACCAGCCCACGCAGCGGTGAACCGCTCGGCCCGGGGGCGACGAAGCCGCCGTCCAGCGCGTGCACCACCGCCGTCAGCTCATCGACCGTCCCGGCCAGCCGGGGGAC
>DATINJ010000124.1:0-45587 GCA_035474375.1 Kineosporiaceae bacterium
AGATCCGCAACGCCGCGAGTGGCCGCGACGAAGTCTCGATCCACTCCGAGCCCGACCATCGGGGCCTTCACCGAGATGCCGACGCGGAGATTGGGCCGCCCCTCAAAGGCTACGTCGGCCAGCTCCGGTCGATTCGCCATCACCGAGAGCAGCAGCGCCGCATCGGCCACCGTGGTACTCAGCGGCCCGTTCTCCGACATATCGAACCAGGAGCCATTGCCGAGATCGGCCGGAACCGTACCGAGCCCCGGCTTGATCCCGACCAGTCCGTTGCAGGCTGCCGGGATCCGAATGGAGCCGAGACCGTCGTTACCGTGAGCTACCGGGACCATGCCTGCAGCGACGGCCGCAGCGCTACCTCCCGATGACCCACCCGGGCTGCGCTCGCCGTCCCACGGGTTACGGGTGATGCCGACGGTCGAGTCCGTCGTGGCGAAGACGCAGAGCTCCGGCACGTTGGTCAGGCCGACGACGACAGCGCCGGCCGCGCGCAGCCTGGCCACCACCTGGTGATCGGCCGGCTGCGCGGACCGGGAACTGCCCGCTGACCCATTTCCGGTGAATTCGCCTGTGACAGCGACGTTATCCTTGATCGCAATTGGAACCCCGGCGAGCGGCAAACTGGCCCGGTCCGGATTGACGTCGACCGCCTCCGCCTCCGCCACTGCCCGCTCGGCGCGAACTACGCGGAAGGCCAGCAGTTCCCGATCACGCTTGGCGATCCGGTCGAGCGCCTGTTCAACCGAATCCCGGGCCGAATGCCGACCACTGCGCACCGCTGCTGCGAGGTCGACCGCTGTTGTCTCCATCCGGACATCTTTGCCCCTCCGGCCCGCTCGCGCGCCCGTGAACGGCACTTTGTTGACGTTTCGGGGCTCGGTGCGCGGCCGTTTACGTCAACAAAGTGCCATTCGCGAATCCTGCCGAAGCGCCGGCCAGGGCTCAGCCGGGGATCAGCCGGGGATCAGGCGTAGAAGCGGAACACCGGGCGGGCGACGCACACCGGCTTCGCGCTGCCGTCACGCTCGATCACCGCATCGATGGTGATCTGGACCCCGCCGGGGATCTGCTCGACCGCGGCCAGCGTGGCGGTGGCCCGCACCTTGGAGCCGACCGGTACCGGTGCCGGGAACCGGACCTTCTCCAGGCCGTAGTTCACCTTCGTGCTCACCTCGCGCACCTCCAGGAGCTGGCTCCAGAGCGGAATCAGCAGCGAGAGCGTGAGGTATCCATGCGCGATGGTGCCGCCGAAAGGGCCGTCCTTCGCCCGCTCCGGGTCGACGTGAATCCACTGGTGATCATCGGTCGCGGCGGCAAAAGTATCGATCCGTGACTGGTCGATCTCGACCCAGGAGCTGGCACCGAGATCGGTGCCGACCAGGGCATCCAGGTCGGAAATGCTCTGCACAACGGTGCTCACGTCTGAATCTCCTTGCTTGGTGCGGAATCGCTCACGGCAAGGTCGCTCGTGGCGAGGTCTGTCAGGGCGGGACCGGGGCTGCCGGGGGCCGGCGAGATCCTGTTTCGCAGCAATTGCTTTCGAACCTTTCCGGTTGCGGTGCGTGGAAGTTCGTCCACGAACTCGATCAACCGGGGGATCTTGAAGGAGGCCAACGTGTCTCGCAGCCGCTCGCGCATCGACGACTGGGTCCAGGCAATCGGGCCACCCTCGGTCGAAGCGGCGGCTCCCACCGCCAGGATGACGAAGGCATGGCCCACTTCACCCCAGCGCTCGTCCTTCTCGGCGACGACCGCACAGTCGAGGACACCTGGCAACGCGGTGATCGCGGATTCCACCTCAGCGGGATAGACGTTCTCCCCACCGGAGATGATCATGTCCTTGACCCGGTCGACGACGTAAGCCCAGCCGTCGTCGCCGATCCGCAGTACATCACCGGACCGGAACCAACCGTTCGTGAAAGCCAACTCGGTATCGGCAGGCCGATTCCAGTACCCGCGGAACACGTTCGGGCCACGGACCAGCAACTCCCCCATCGCCCCGGGTTCGGCTGGGCGCTGACCGGAGTCGTCGACCCCGGGCGCATCCAGCGATACATCGGTGAAGAAGTGCGGAGAGCCGATCGACACCGGGTGCTCCCGCGCGCCCGCTTCCGGCGCCATGTACACGCCGGGCGAGGCTTCGGTCATGCCATAGCCCTGCAGAATCGAGACTCCTCGCTGCTGCCAGGCCCGCGCCACCCGTTCGATCACCATCGAGCCACCGTAGATCGCGAATCGCAACGAACTGAGGTTGGTGGTGGCGAAATTCGGGTGCTCACAGAGCATTTGCAGCATCGTCGGAACCGCCGCGAAGGAGTTGATCCGCAACTGATCAACAGCGGCAAGCACCTGCTCAGCGTCGAATTTCGGCACCACGACGACGGTTCCGCCCTTGAACAGGGTCGGCAGGGTCACCTGCCCCAGGCCGGTGGCATGAAACAGCGGGCAGATGCACAGCGCGACGTCACTGGACAGGACGTCGGCGTGGGCCAACTGGTTCATCGTGTTGAAGGTCAGGTTCTCGTGAGTGAGGACCGCCCCCTTGGGCTGACCGGTGGTTCCGCTGGTGTACAGGATCAGCGCGTCGTCCGAGAGCGAAACCTCCGAGCCCACGGCCGGCAGCGCGGTCGCAGACTCGATCAGCCCTTCGTAGCGCTGGGCCGGATCGCTGATCGGAAGTACGGTCCGGACGCCGTGCGCGGTCGGGTCCGCGGCAGTGACCACCTCGGCGTGCTCGGGCCCGTAGAGCAGTACTGACGGCTGCGAATCGCCCAACAGGTAAGCGATTTCGGCGGCGGTGAGCCGGGTATTCAACGGCACGAACAGCGCGCCGATCCGGGTCGCGGCGAAGAACGCCTCGAACGTCGCCAGGTCGTTGAGGCCGAGGTATGCAACCCGGTCGCCGTATCCGACGCCGAGCGAAACAAATGCCCGGGCAAGATGTTCCACCCGATCGGCGAGCTCGCCGTAGCTGCGGCTGCGATCGCCCTGCCGCAGGGCCAGGCCGGCGCTGTCGATCCGCGCCCGCCGCATCGGCCAGCTACCCAGTCCGTAGTCCGGCATCAGCTCATCGACCCCCAGCGTTCGTCAGCCCGAGCAGCCGGGCCGCGTTGTCCTTGAGGACCAGCGGGCGAACCTCGGGCTTGACATCCAATGCCGCGAAATCAGCCAGCCACCGGTCCGGAGTGATCACCGGGTAGTCCGACCCGAACAGCACCTTCTTCCGCAACAGCCCATTCACGGCTCGGACCAGCTGCGGTGGAAAGTATTTCGGCGACCAACCGGACAGGTCGATGAAGACGTTCGCCTTGTGTGTTGCGATCGAGATCGCGGCGTCCTGCCAGGGCACGGAGGGGTGCGCCATGATCACCGTGAGCTCGGGGTGGTCGGCGGCGACATCGTCCAGCAGCATCGGATCGGAGTACCGAAGCTTGATTCCACGCCCGCCGGGCAAGCCCGCGCCGATGCCGGTCTGCCCGGTGTGAAACACCACCGGCAGCCCGAGTTCGGCCGCCGCCTCGTAGAGCGGATAGTGCGCCGGATCGTTCGGCGCGAAGGCTTGCAGGGAGGGGTGCAGCTTGACCCCTCGGCCTCCGGCCGCAGCCAAGTCCCGCAGCCGGGCCACCGCGCTGGCACCATCGTGCGGATCCACCGAGACGAAGGGGATCAGCACGTCGTCGTACTTCGCCGCGTCGGCAACGATCTGTGTGCTGGAGATCGCCGGGTGCCCGGTGGCGTGGTGCGCATCCACCGTGAACACCACGGCTGCCAACTGCCGCTCCCGGTAGTACTCGGCGATCTGGGCCAGATCGGGCGTCCGGTCGTGGTCGGCCGCCTTGAAGTAGGCGGCCGAGGCCGCCATCAGCTCCTCGTCCAGCGACACGTGCCCATGCCCGTCGGACTCGACGTGCACATGGGTATCGATCGCGACGATGGAATCGACGTCAATGCTCATCTCAGTACGGCTCCGGGAAGTGCTGGCCGACCGACTGCTGATGATCGGCGAATTCCTTCGGCCAGGCCTCCGCGATGGCTTGGGCGCTCCAGCCACCGTCCGCGAACGAGACCACGGCTTCGGCAGGATGCGACCAGAGCGCGAGCCGGTCGCCACCGAGCCCGATCGCCTGGCCACTCACCCCGGCTGCGTCGGCACCGGCCAGGAACACCACCAGACCCGCGACATCCTCCGGCGGGCCGAAGCTGAGCTCGCGACGCGCGTACGGGGGCAGCTCCCGACCTTCGCGAAGTGCCTCCACGTACGGGGCCAGGAAGGGCGCCGTCTCGGTCATCCCGGTCGCCGCAACCGGGATGATCGCGTTTACCGTGATCTCCGCGCGGGCCAACTCCAGGGACCAGGTGCGAACCATTCCGACAATGCCCGCCTTGGCGGCCGCGTAATTGGTCTGACCGAAGTTGCCGACCTGGCCGGTGGGTGATCCGACGCAGATGATCCGGCCACCCTCGCCCTGCTGCCGCATCTGGATGGCGGCGGCCCGGACGCAGGTGAAGGTTCCCCTCAGGTGCACGCCGATGACGGCGTCGAAGTCGTCGTCGGACATCTTCCACAGCACGGTGTCCCGCAGGATTCCGGCATTCGTGACCAGAATGTCCAACCGCCCGTAGGTCTCGACGGCGGTCTGTACGAGGGCATTCGCCACCTCGGTCGAGCCGATGGCGCCGACGCTGCTGACGGCCCGGCCACCGGCTGCGGTGATCGACTCGACGGCCGCCTGGGCGACCTCCGCATCAACGTCGTTGACCACCACGGCGGCACCAGCAGCTGCTAGCGCGGACGCATAGGCCAAGCCCAGCCCGCGCCCGCCGCCGGTGACAATCGCGACCTTGCCGGCGAGCGACCCGTCAGATTCCTGCAACGACATCTTGCACTCCCTTCGCCGGACGCCGGCACCGGCGCCCGGCTACACAATAGACAGGATTCCTGATTATTGCGAGCGTCGTGAGGGCTTGATTCCGGCTTTCAGCTAATCAGCCGACGAACCCCGTGCCCAGTCGATCAGCGCTTACCCGACCGGCGTCCGACCGATCGGTGTGCGACCGACGCGGGTCCAGTCGATGGGCGTCCAGTCGGTGCGTCTGCAACTCGGCCATGCAGCCGAACATCGCCGGTCCGCCCGGCTGGGCACCGCCCGCCGGAGCGAGTTCACGATAGACGGCAGCAACATTCACGGCCAGCCGTTCGCTCTCCGGCCAGGCGGCGAACCGCCCGAGCTCGATCTCCCGGGCCGCCTGATCGGCAGGCAGGCCGGCGGCGAACCGGGAACTGGCCTGCTCCCAGATGTGCTGGAGGTAGTCCACCATCGCCGCGACCTTGGCGACCGGGCAGACCGGACCATGGCCGGGCACGATCAGTTCCGCCCCCAGGGCCAGAATGCGCTCACAAGCCGCGATCCAGTTCGAGAACGGCCCGGCCCGGACGATCGGCGTGCCGCCGGCGAAAACGATGTCACCGGTGTAGACCACGCGCTCGCGCTCGCAGTAGACGATGGTGTCCCCGCGGGAGTGCGCGGGCCCGACATCGATCAGCACCACGTCCACGCCGCCGACCTGAAGATTCAACTCGTCCTCGTAAAGTCGGGTCGGGTACCTCGGTTCGATCCCATGGAACTGGTATCGGCCGAAGATGTCTCGCACGTAGTCCCCGGTGATACCGGGCAGCGACTGGAGAGCGGCTACCTCGGCCGGTCCGACCTCCCGCATGTCCTGCAACGTCCCAGGTGCGGCGATGATCTCGACCGCCGGCACCAGTTCGTTGCCGAACCAATGATCTCCGTTGCCCTGCGTGTTCACCAGGGTGCCGATCGGGCTCATCGCGGTGAGCGGAGCCATGCTGTCCAGCATCTTCTTCGTGTGCGGCAGGTCGAACAGGGTATCCACCAGGAGCGACTCGCCCTCGCCCAGGATCAGGCCGGCGTTGCTCAGCCCCCAGCCACCATTCGGCTGAAGCCAGGCATAACACCCGCCACTGACCTGCTGCAGACGGGGTTTCACGAGACTCGCACCGCTGACTCCGCAGGCCGGCCCGCCACCAGGGCGCTATCAGTGCACTGATCTTGCCGGGTCGGGTGGATTCGCGACGGATCGATCATCAGGAGACCTCCAGCACCCCTTGGCAGGCTCGTGTGGGCCCTGACAGGACATCACGCCCACGCCCGGTATGTACAGGATTCCTTACGATGCGAGCGTCGTCGTGGTGCGGGAGAGCCCAGCTGGCCGATTACCGATCCGCGACCGGAAGCGTCCGGCCAGTCGGTTCAGACGGCTCAGACAGACGGGTGGTGGGTCAGCGCCGAGCGGCACGCTTGAATATTGCGCCGCAGGGCGACCGCCTCTTCGGCGGTGAGATTCGACAGCATCTGCGCCTCCAGATCGCTGACCTCGAGGCGGTACTTGCCCAGCAACTTCCAGCCGTCGGCGGCCAGGGCCAGAACCAGCCGCCGACGGTCCTTCGGATCGCGGTGCCGTTCGATCAAACCCCGTGCCTGCAGCGACGTCACCATGTCCGCCATGGTCTGCGTCGTGACGAACGAGTTGCGGGCCAACTCCGCCGAGGACAGGTCGGGACGACGTTCCAGGACGGTCAGGGCGGTGTACTGCAGAGCGGTCAGCCCGATCGGCCGGAACAGGTCGTCCAGCCGCGAGCGAACCGCCAACTCCAGCTGCTTCATCAGGTACAGCAGCGTCGGTTCCGCCCCCTCTCCGGCCGGACTGTGCGCGGAAGAGGCGGCAGCGGCTCGAGTCTTGGGCAAAAGTTCCTCACTGGCTCGGTACGGATATTGAGCCTACAACGAGGCTGCGGCCGGGTCAGCCGGCGGTCGGGTCCAGGACCCGGCCGACGAAGAGCGGGGTGTGCGTCCGCAGGTCATGGATCAGGTAGAGGAAGGGCCGGTCGGCGACCACGGATCGCGGTTGGGCAGCCACGCTCAACGTCCGCATCATCACGGCGGTAGCCGCAGCGGCTTCGGTGCCCTCCTCGTCCACCGCGATGAAGCCCTCGTGCAGCACTGCGGAAATCCTCAGCGTTTCCTCGGCGGCCATCCCGGCGAAGTCGGCGTCGCCGGTGAAGGCGATCGGCATCCCCATCCCGGACAGCACGCCGGCGAGGTCGAACCGGGCGCGGCTGGTCCATCGAGGCAACCGGACTCGGACCGGACCAGGCCGCAGACCAGCAAGCAACGCCGACAGCCACTCGCCGGACACGGATCTTTCGACCTCGGCGAACCGACCGGCCTGCGGGACGACGACGGCCATCGCCAATTCAGCCCCGGCATAGGGCAGGTCCACGGCCTCCCAGCCGGGCCCGCTGGCGAATCGGGTGCCGACCGTGCCGTCCATCAGCTGGCTGCTGACCGTCGTCCCGTCCAGCAGGTGGAACGGCGCATCTCGGGTGCCTTCCCGGGGGAATGGCTTCTGCCAGGGAGCTTTCAGGAAGATCGCGTTGACCAGGGTGAGCCGGGTATCGAGGGTCAGGGCGCCGGGCGGAACCAGTTCCGGAATCCGCCGGCGGGTCTGCTGAGCGACCCAGTCATTGATCGCCGACCGGGCCGCCGCTGTCTGCCGGTAGTCCACCACCCGGACACCGGTCCCGAAATCCCGGGCCAAGGCGTCCAGGAAGGGCTGTTCCCAGCGCACGCCGTGCTGCCCCCACAAGCTGTTCCCCGAGGCCAACTCGATCTCGGTGGAGTTTCGAGCGCTGCCGGAATCGGCGGTCAGCACACTGTCGATCGCGTTCAACCCGTCGGCCAGGGCCTGCGCGTCGTCACTGTGCAGGACGTCGAGGATCTGCGCGGCCGTCGCCCCTCTCGCACCCTGCACCACCATCCCCAATGCGACGGCCACCGAGTAGGGCGAGCACACCAGGTTGTCCGCGCTCGAAGGCGCGACTGCGGTGAACAACTCGGCACTGAACGCCGACACCGCAGCCGCCGCCCTGGCAGCAGACGTACCTGCGGCCCGCGGCAGGTCCGAGCCGATCAGATCAGAGTCAACCGGGTTCATCACCCCTCCTTGTGCATCGACCATGCGTTTCAACGTATCGGCCCATCTTGCCGCGATCGCCGCAGTCCGGTCATTTGACCGATTCCCTAGAATCGCTGCGATGTCCATCACCGAGGAACCCCCCAACGACGAACCGGCCGACCCGGGTCGCAGCAAGGTGGCCCACCGGCTGCTCAACCAGCCCTTGCGGAATCTGGGCGTCGGTGTCGCGGTGGTCGTGCTGGGGACGACAGCGGCGTTCGGCGGTCTGGAACGGGCCGCCGGCACCGACCGGCTGGCACCGGTCAAGGTTGGGGTGAAGACCCGCGTGGAACCGTACGACATCACGCTCAACCGGGTGGTCTGGGTGGACGACCTCCCGAACGTGTACCCGAGCGAGCGGGGCAACCGTTGGCTGGCGATCACCGCGACCATCCGGAACCTGCACGAGGTGTCCCTCTACGGCGCTGTTGAGCTGGCCGAGTCAGTCACCCTCAGCGACGTTGACGGACTGGTCCGGACCCCAGAGCCCGACACCGATCGGGTTCGGTCCAGCTATCAGAAGCTGATCATGGACAACAGCGATCTGCATCCGGTGCAGCCCAGCATCGACTACAAGATGGTCTTCCTGTTCGAGCAGAAGGCCGGCACCCCGGCCCCGGATCGGGTGAAGGTCGAACTCGTCGGCCACACCTGGCGCGAGGATTCGATCGACAAGACGGAGAAGTGGTTGGACCCGACGGTCATCGCCGAATCCACCGTGCCGATGATCCAGCTGTCGGAGACCTCCGGATGAGCGAGGTCAGGCACAACTCGGGTTACCTTCGGCGGGCCGGCACCGCCGGGCTGATCTTGGCCGCCCTGGCCGCCGGTCGCGTCGTCACCGGGGCCTTCCAGGCCGATGACTCGATCAGCGCGCCGTTCCTCCGGGCCGGGTCAGTCGGGAAGCCGGTGTCGCTGCGCTACGCGGACGTGACCGCGGGGCACGTCGACGGATCCCGCTGCGTGTCGGTCGGGACCTCCGTCCTGCGGACGCCCGGGGTCTTCGTCGTCGTCCCGCTGACCATTGTCGCCAAGGGCAAACCGGCCAACCTCCGGTACGCGGCCCTTCAGGACCGGCAGGGTCGCACCTTCCTCGCCACCGGCTCGCGTAGCCCGTTCGCGCCCGGGACCAGCCAGCCGGGGCTGGCCAGGTACGCCAGCGTCGTCGTCGAAGTTCCGCCGGATGCCGTGGCCGGCGCGCACCTGCGGATCGCCCTCGACGGCCTGGACCAGCGGCGGGACGACATGGCCGACATCGACCTCGGCCTCACCGCTGCGCAGGCGGCCGGTTGGGCCGGCAGTGCCACCGGAGTCTCGGTCCCGGACGCCGCCGACCAGCCACCGACCATCCGCACCGGCAGGGCCTGCGAGGACCAGACATGATGGCGCCACTGCGACACGCGCTCCACCGGCCCGGCTGGGGCCGGGCCAACCGCTGGGGGCTGCTGGCGCTGCCGTTGGCCACCATCGCTGCCCTGGCGGCCAGTTCCGACCGGGTACAGCTCTACTTCTGGGAGAAGGGTTTGCGTCACCCGACGTCCGGCGTCGCAGCGCAATGGGTGAACTTTCGCGATCAGTACAGCGACAGCAATGGAGATCATCAACGACTGGTCCGGGTGCGACTGGATGCGGTCCGGCCGGCGACGACACCCTGGTTGTCCACCAGCCCGTTGCAGTTGCCGCCCGGAAGCAAAGCGGTCGCCGTCACGCTCAGCCTGCAAGCCGATTCGAAGCTTCCGCTCTCGGTGTGCAGCCTCGCGATCCGGGACGCCGACGGCAACCGGTACGACTACCTGAGCAGCTTCGGGGAACAGCCGACCTCCCCCTGCGTTCCACCGGACACCCGCGGTCCGGACGCCGCGATGGGCGAGTTCGGCGGTGGCTCCGACCCCGACGACCCGCCTCGTCCCGCGCAATGGACGGTCTCGCCGGTGATCGTCGTCCCGGCCGGAGTGACGCCGACCGAGGTAGATCTGTGGTGGGAGATGCCCGACTACGTCTCGCTTGCCATCTCGGGCTGAACCGCCGGCTGCTCGGCACCACCGGCCGCGAGGATCCGGTCGACCGCCGCGGCAAGCAGGCACATCGTCACGGTCAGGCCGATCGCCCGGGTCACCGTGTTCACGTGCGGCGAGAACGCCAGCCAGGTGTCCAGTTCCTGTGGACCGATCAGCTGACGAGCCAGCAGATTGAGGCCGTCCTCCAGCCGAGCCGAGGCCAGAAAGGCCAGGCCGAAGATCAGCATCGGGGCCAGCCCGGCCACGGCCAGCTGCCTCAGGCCGCCGAACAGCGCGACGAACCGCTCCCGGACGTCCTCGAGCAATTCACCGCTCCACCGCCGGATCGGTCGTGGCACCTTGGCCAGGATCCGGAACCGACGCTGCGGCGGTTCCGGCGGCGGCACCAGCTTGTGGCCGTAGACGACGGCACCCACGGTCAGCCACGCGATCGGGACCACGACGATCGCGTCGAAGTTCCCGAGGATCCCGAGCAACCAGTCAGCCGCGGCGTCCACCGGAGTGGCCAACGGCCCGATCAGATCCATCAGGTCTAGCCATCGGTCGACGAAAATTTCTACCCCACGACGACTTTCCGCCCAGTCCCAGACGGCGTCCTGGTAGATCGTGACGTGCGCCGCGAGCGTCGTCAGCCACAGCACCTCGACGTAGGCGCCGATGAAACCGAACCCGATCCAGCCCCGGAGTCCTTCCAGCTTGGCCAGGCCGAACCGGAAGATGATCGCGCCCGCCACGATGGCGAAGGCCGCCCAGCCGGTGGCGAACACGAAACGATCGGTGTCGATGCCGCTACCCGGGTGGTAGAAGATGTCGGCGTTGGCGAAGAACTCGTCCGCGACCGCCGCATTGACGAACCGGTCGGTGTCCTCCTTGAGCAGGCCGTACGACGCGTACACGGCCAGGAACGGCACCAGCACACTGGCCAGCAGGTCGATCAGCCGGCGTTCGCGATGCCGGAGCGGGTCGTCCGGCGCCGTGGCCGACGCCGCCGACGCGATCTGCGGCAGCGACCCACGCATCGAATACAGCATCAGGACGATGGCTGTGACCGATGCCAGCGGCGCCAGCACGAGCACCAGGATGCCCAGGGTGTTGTTGTGGTTGCTGACCACCGTGGCGGCCCAGATCGCGCCCATCCGCCCGGCGGCGCCGAACAGCGCGAGGGCCAGCAGCACCGGCCAGTGCCGGAACCACAGACGCGTACCCGCCACTACAACCGTGAACATCCCGGTGATCGCGTCACGCATAGGAACGAACGCTACCGGCTACTCGTCGAGTTGCCGACCGCCGAAGTACATCAACGGATCACTGAGCAATTCGATCTGGATGCCGTCCGGGTCCTTGAAATACATCGACTCCTCGATCCCGCGATTCGGGCCGTCGTACTTCACCCCCGCAGCGTCCAACCGGTCGCGGACCTGTTCCCAACGGTCTCGAGGCGCCGAGATCGCGATGTGCTGGACGGTACCGATCGCCTCGACCCCGGGGCCGAGGCCTAGCCCTGGAAAGTCGAAAAAGCCGAGCAGAGTCTGGTTGCCAAGGTCGAAGAAGAAGTGCGACGAGCCTGCGTAATCTCGATTCTCGACCAGCTCGACCAGCGGAAACCCGAGCAGGCCTTGGTAGAACTGGATCGTCCGTTCGAC
Source organism: Kineosporiaceae bacterium (assembly GCA_035474375.1). Taxonomy (GTDB): domain Bacteria; phylum Actinomycetota; class Actinomycetes; order Actinomycetales; family Kineosporiaceae; genus JANNPJ01. Next base: position 11,699 of record DATINJ010000124.1, read on the forward strand.
GTCCGAGCAGATCAAGGCGAGGTGATGAATCCCCCGCCCCGGTGTCGGCTCGCGCTGATCCGGCGGCAGGACATATCGTGCCCGCAGCTCATCGCGTCGGGCCTCGATTTCTTCGAGTTCAGAGTCACTGGGCATAGTGCACCTTCTCCGATGCACTCCACCTCAGGCAAGCAGGGCGGCAAACTTCGCCAGCGAGGCCTGGGTGGCAGAGCGCGCCTGCTTCTCGACCATCATCGCCATCGGACCGGCCAGCGCCCCACCGCTGAATTCCATCTCCACGGTGATCTGCGAGCCCTCCGTCGAGGGTTCGATCAGCCAGTGGTTGATCGCCTTCACGCCCATCGGCCCGTCACCCAGCAACTCCAGCTGCCCGGGGGCCTCGGCCTGCGCGACCTGCCACGCGATCTCGGCCGGCATCCCCATCAGCTTCACCCGCTGCTTGAAAGTCGTTCCCGGTGCCAGCACGGCCGGGACGTCACCGGTGAAACCCTCGTGCATGCTGTTCCACTCGGCTTGCCGCGGCAGATCGACGGCAAGCTGCCAGACCTTCTCCGCTGCGGCAGACACCTGTGTGGACACGCTGACCTTGGCCATGGCGGATTCTCCTTCGGCGCGACTGACTGGGTGCCGAAGCAGCTCCGGCGCCCCTCACTTATAAGAACCTGTTCTATCAGCTCCAGGCACCCTTTGGGTGGGTCCTCAAGCCCTCATCTGAGGTGAAATTCCGAGGGCTTCACGAGTCGGCGATGGCATTGGCTGCGATGTACCCGAACGTCATTGCCGGACCGATGGTGGAGCCTGCCCCGGCATAGCTGTGCCCCATCACCGCACCACTGGCGTTGCCGGCCGCGTACAGCCCGGAAATCACCGATCCATCGGCTCGCAGCACCCGGGAGCGGGCGTCGGTCCGCATCCCACCCTTGGTGCCGAGGTCTCCCGGAACAATCTTGAAGGCGTAGTACGGCGCGAGCCACAGCGCGGCCAGGCAGGAGTTCGGCGTCACCGCCGGATCCGTGTAGTAGTGGTCGTAAACGCTGTCCCCGCGATGGAAGTCCAGATCCTTACCGGTCGCGGCGAACCCGTTGAACCGGGTGACCGTCTTACGCAGGGCCGCCGTCGGCACGCCGATCTTCGACGCCAGGCCCTCGACCGTCCAGGCCTTGAACAGCGCTCCGCTCTGATACCAGGCGTCCGGGAACGGCAGTGCCGGCGAGACGTCCTTGAACAGATAACGATTGCGGTAGTTCTGGTCAAATATCAGCCAGGCCGGGATGTCCGGCGAGACGACGTTGCGCTCGTACATGACGTGAACGACGTCGCTGTAGGGCGCCGCTTCGTTGACGAACCGCTCGCCGGCCGCATTCACCAGCATGCTGCCCGGAAGCGTGCGCTCGGCCAGGCAGAAGTAGGGTTCCGCGGGCAGCGGGATGGCCGGACCCCACCACGCGTCGTCCATCAGTTCCAGCGCGCTACCCGCGCGCCGCCCGGCCGCAATACCGTCGCCGGTGTTCTCCTTTGCCCCGACCGTCCAGCTGGTTCCGATCGGTTGCTGCTGGAATTCGTTGCGCATCGCGAGGTTGTGCTCGAACCCGCCGGAGCCGATGATTACCCCACGGTTGGCTGTGATCAGTGTCTGCACACCGCCCTTCGTCACCACCACACCGGTGGCTCGGCCGCTGCTGTTGAACTGCAGGTCGACGAGCGGGGTGTTCAGCCATACCGGGACGTTGGCATCGAGCAACCCGGCTCGCAGCCCAGCTGCCAGCGATTGGCCCATCGTGAGCGGTTTCTCACCGCGAAGCGCGGCGGCCACGTATCGGCTCACGCACTCCAGGGCCACCGCCGTACCCTTGGCGTTGACCAGCGACAGGTTCAGCCACTTGTAGTCGGCGCTGAAGACCACGACGCCGTCCGGAACCGGAATGTAGGCCGGGTTGAGGTTAGCGAGTTCAGAGCCGAGGACGTGGCCGTCGAGCTGGTCCGGCTCGATGGATCGCCCCTTCGGCATCCCGCCGGACCGCTCGGGGTAGTAGTCCGAGTAGCCCTCCATCCAGCGAAAACGCAGTGGACTGTTGTCCATCACGAACGAGATCATGTCGGGCCCGTTGGCGAGGAAGGCCGCCTGCCGAGCGGCTGGCACCGTCGACCCGACCACGCTCGCGAGATAGGTCGCTGCCTTGGCCGGGGTATCCGGAACCCCGGCCGCGAGAATCACCTCGTTGCAGGGAATCCAGATTCCGGCGCCCGACCGAGCAGCCGAACCGCCAAAGGTAGGGGCTTTTTCCACAACGACGACGCTCAACCCGCGTTTGGCCGCAGTCAGCGCCGCCGTCATTCCGGCCGCCCCGGAACCGACGACAACGACGTCGTACGCCACCTGCGCGGCGTACGCGGCGGTCGGGCTGAGCACCGCCGCGGGAAACATCACTCCGGCACCGACCGTGACGGCGGCGCGCAGCACCTGGCGACGGCTGCTGCCCTCCGGGCGCGATTCGTGAGCGGGCGATTCAGCGCTGGACAACTCGGGGCTGAACGACTCGGGGCTGAACGACTCAGGGCTGAACGACTCAGGGCTGAACGACTCGGGGTTGGACGGATCAGGGCTGGACGGCGCGCCGGAAGCGGATTCGCGGTCAGCACCGACATTGCTGTGACCTGCGGGCATGACGAACTCCTTCGACGGCAGGCAGGCCACGGCGATCGCACCGGGAGCCCCGCCCTCAGCTGATCAAGAGGTGGCCGTTTTGTGGCTTGAGCATGCGCTTGGTTGGGTGCCCATGTCAACGACCAGAACGGCCGACCGCTCCGAAGCCCGCGGGAGAGGTTGGTCGGTAGGATGCGAACGACAGATTGACGACGGGAGCAGCGGTGGACAACCCAGTGGACGACGCGTCTGACGCTCAAGTGGGCAGCTCTACCGCAGCTTTGGCGCTGCGCGACCAACGAAAAGCGATCCGCGAACTCGGCGAGGCGCTTCGAACCCTGGTTGAGCAGGCAGCCGCCACCGAGGCCTCACCGGAGGTGCTGCGCCAGGCGGCCGCCCAGATCCGCGCGGCCACCGCACCGCTGGGCGAACGCCAGCGCAAGCGCGAGGAAATGCCGTCAGCCGACGATCTGCTCGGCGGAATCCGGATGTACAACCCGGTCTGCGGCGTCGGAAGTGCACTGGCGCCGCCGTTGCGGGTCGAAATGGTCGACGGCACGGCAGTCGGCACCTGCACTCTCGGGCTGGCGTTCGAGGGTCCACCGACGTTGGCCCACGGTGGCGTCAGCGCACTGCTGTTGGACCAGCTGCTCGGGCATGTCTCCGGCGCCTCCGGGCATCCCGGGATGACCGTCAGCCTGCATACGAACTACCGCGCGCCGGTGCCCCTGCAGACCCCGCTGCGGCTCAGCGCGCGGGTTGTCGAGGTCAATGGCCGGAAGGTGACTGCGCACGGGGTGATTGCCACCGCGGCCGATCCGGACACGGTGCTGGTCGAAGCGACCGGGATATTCGTCGCCCTGGCACTCCACCAGGCCCGCCGACTGTTCGGCGCGGCACTGCGTCCGGACGAGGTCGACCCAGCCGTGGCACACGACTGAATAGAACCTGTTACATTTTCGCAGCACGATCTGTAACGTGTTCTCATGCCGATGACGGGATGCGTGGAGCATGGTGCGAACCGCTGACTATGTAGTGGTCGGCGCCGGAAGCGCCGGGTGCATTGTGGCCCGGAGGCTGGCCGATGCCGGGGCAAGCGTCGTGCTGCTGGAGGCCGGCGGCGCCGACACCTCCAGAATGATCCGCACGCCGGGAATGGTCACGATGATGCACGCCATCCCGCAGATCAAGAAGCGCTTCGACTGGGGCTTCTACAGCACCCCGCAGACCGATGCCCGGGATCGGTCGATCCCGCAGGTCCGGGGAAAAGTGCTGGGTGGCTCCAGTTCGATCAACGGCATGCTCTTCGTTCGCGGCAACCGGCAGAACTTCGACGACTGGGCGGCGGACGGCTGCCCGGGTTGGAGCTACGACGAGATCCTGCCGAGCTACAAGCGGCTGGAGAACTGGGAAGACGGGCCGACCGATTTTCGCGGCAGCGGCGGGCCGGTCCAGGTCACCCGGGTCAAAGGGCTGACCAGAGCGTCCGAGGCGTTCATCGAGGCCTTCGCCCAGACCAGTGGCACCAAGCGAGTCGATGACTACAACGGCGCCGAACAGGAAGGCGTCGGTGTCTTCCAGCAGAGCGTCCACCAGCGCCTCCGGTACAGCTCGTCGGTCGCCTACCTGCACACCGATCGGCCGGCGAACCTGCACGTGGTTACCGGGGCCATGGTGTCGCGGGTGGTCGTCGAGAAGGGCCGGGCCACCGGGGTCGAGGTGATCGCGAAGCAAGGCCGGGAGATCATCCGGGCCACCCGGGAAGTCATCCTCAGCGCCGGCGTCTACGGATCAGCCCAACTCCTGATGCTCTCCGGGATCGGCCCGGCCGCGCATCTGCGCCAGGTCGGCATCGACGTCACCGCCGATCTCCCGGTGGGTGAGAACCTGCATGACCACCTTTTCGTGCCGATGACCTTCACCACGAAAGCCGGCCGAAACCGTGGAACCGCGCCCTATTTCGCCCAAGGCGTGATTCAGGAGGCGCTGCGCGGCGGCACCTGGGTTTCCCGGACGGTTTTCGAGGCAGTTGCCTTCGTCCGCAGCTCGCTCGCGACCACCATTCCGGATATCCAGATCCACGCGTTGCCCTGGGCCTATCCCTCGCCGAACCAGGACGCGCCGATCCGTCACCAGATCGACAAGCGCCCCGCACTCACGCTGATGTCCACGCTGATCTACCCGAAGAGTCGCGGCTCGATCCGGCTGGCGTCCGACGACCCGACCGCCGCCCCGCTGATCGACCCTGGCTATCTGCGCGAATCCGCCGACGCGGAGGTCCTGCTCGACGGCATGGAGATGATCCGCGAAGCGATGAACTCACGCCTGGTAGCGCCGGACGTCGTTGAACTGCACCCCGGTCCAGCCCTGTCCGACCGGGCCGCGCTGGCCGCAGACCTGCCCAATCGCGCCACGACGGTGTACCACCCGGTCGGCACCTGCCGAATGGGCAACGATGAACGCGCTGTCGTCGACCCGCAGTTGCGGGTGCGTGGCATCGAGGGCCTGCGGGTCGCCGATACCGCGATCATGCCGAGCATCACCGGAGGAAACACCAACGCTCCGGCCATGATGATCGGCGAGCACTGTGCCGCCCTCATCCAGAGGTGAAGGAATGGATCAGTTGGACCAGGTGGTCACCGCAGCGCAGCCGATCAGCCAACCACGCTTCGACGTCGTCAATCCCGCGACCCAGGAGGTGGTCGGTAGCTACCCGGTACACACCGCGGACGACGTCGTCCAGGCCGTTGCCGCCGCCCGCGAGGCTCAGCGCTGGTGGGAATCCTTAGGTTTCGACGGGCGAAAGCCGTACATCCGTCGATGGCTGCGCCGGCTCGCGATGCACTGCGACGAGGTCTACGAGATCGGCCACCAGGAGACCGCCCGGCCCCGCGGAGACGTGCAATTCGAGCTGTTCGCCGGTCTGGAGGACGCCCGCTGGGCCGCAGCCCACGCCAAGCGGGTACTGCGCTCCCGTCGGGTCGCCCCGGGCATCGCGATGCCGAACTTCGATGCCCGCCTGTCTTACCATCCGCTCGGCGTGATCGGGGTGATCACCCCGTGGAATGCGCCGGTCTACCTGACCTTGTCCGGGATGGCCGCCGCGCTCGCAGCCGGGAACGCGGTTGTGGTCAAGCCCAGCGAGCTCAGCCCAGGTTCAGCGATCATGGTGATCGAGGCCTTCCGGAAGGCCAACCCGGATGCTCCCGCCGGGCTCGTCTCGTGGGTCACCGGCTACGGCGACACCGGGGCGGCGCTGTGCACCGCTGGGGTGGACAAGCTGGCCTTCACCGGTTCGGCGCCCACCGGCCGTCGGGTGATGGCCGCCTGCGCGCAGAACCTCACTCCGGTCGTCCTGGAACTCGGCGGCAAGGACGCCACCATCATCGCCGCCGACGCCGACCTCGATGCCGCCGCCACCGGGGTGATTTGGGGCGGGCTGTTCAATGGCGGGCAGGCGTGTGTCGGGGTGGAGCGGGTGTACGTGGTGGAGTCGGTGCGCGAGGCGTTCCTCGCCAAAGTGCGCTCCCAGATCGGTGAAATCACCGCTGGTGTCGAGCCCTTGAGCGCCTACGGCCCAATGACCGTCAACGCCCAGATTCACCTCGTCCGGCGGCACGTCACCGATGCGCTGAACGCTGGAGCGCAGGCGCTGGTCGGCGGCCTGGAATCGATCAGACCGCCGTTCATCGACCCCATCGTCCTGGTCGACGTCCCGGAAGACTGTTCCGCCGTCCAGGAGGAGACGTTCGGCCCAGTGCTGGTCATCAACACCGTCCCGACCATCGACGAGGCGGTCCGCCGGGCCAACGGGACCAAATTCGGGCTCGGTTCCTCCGTTTATTCAGCTGGCCACGGCCCAGAGATCGCCGCCCGGCTGCGGGCCGGTGGCACCACCATCAACGCCGTCCTGACTTTCGTTGGCCTGTCGTCCATCCCCTTCGGCGGGGTCGGTGACAGCGGCTTCGGCCGGTTCCACGGTGACGCCGGCCTGCGCGAGTTCAGCTACGCCAAGTCGACCGCGCGCAAGCGATTCGATCTGGGCAAGAACATGCAGTCCTTCCCGCGCACCCCGGATCAGTTCACCATCGTCCGCAAGACGCTCAGACTGCGCTACGGCCGGTCGTTCCACTAACCCATCGGCCGCTTGGCGCCCCGCCCTCCAAGTTACCTGGAGCGGCGGCTCAGGTACGCCATGCCTAAACAGGTTCTTACTCTTGGAGATGGGAACACATTGTGGACAGCAATGACGCTGGACGCTCGACCAAACCAGTCCGATCAGGCGGCATCAGCCGACGCGGGTTTCTGCTCGGAACCGGTTCCATCCTCGGTGCCTCGACTCTGGCACCCCTGACCACGGCCGCCGCTGCCCCCCTGACCATCGCCGATGGCGACCGAGTACCGGCATTGATCATTGGCAGCGGGTACGGCGGAGCAGTCGCCGCGCTGCGCCTGACCCAAGCCGGGATCCAGACTCATGTCATCGAGATGGGACAGAGTTGGACCACCCCGGGTTCCGATGGAAAGATCTTCTGCAGCATGCTGAGTCCCGATCAGCGGTCGTACTGGTTCAGGACCAAGACCGATCAGCCGGTGGGCTACCTTTCCGGCTTCGAGGTCAACCGAAGCATCCCCTCGTATGCCGGGGTGCTCGATTCCGAGAAGTTCGCGGCCACCCGGATCTACCAGGGCCGCGGTGTCGGTGGCGGCTCGTTGGTCAACGGCGGCATGGCGGTGACCCCCAAGCGCTCCTACTTCGAGGAGATCCTGCCCTCGGTCAATTCCACGGAGATGTACACGACGTACTTTCCGCGCGCCAACGCCGCTCTCGGCGTGAACTCCATCGATCCAGCCTGGTTCGAGACGGCCGAGTGCTATCAGTTCGCGCGAGTGAGCCGAAAGACGGCTAAAAAGGCGGGTTTCGCCACGACCTTTGTGCCCAACGTCTACGACTTCAACTATATGAAACAGGAGCAGGCCAATCAGGTGCCGCGCTCGGCACTGGCCAGCGAGGTGATCTACGGCAACAACTACGGAAAACGAACGCTGGATCAGACTTATCTGGCCGCGGCCGCCGCCACCGGCCGGCTCACGATCTCGCCTCTGCACACCGTCACCAGCGTGACGCCGGCCGCGACCGGCGGTGGCTACTCGGTGGAGATGACCCAGATCACCGCCAGCGGAGCCACCGTCGCGCACAAGACGGTCGTCGCCGATCGGGTGTTCTTCGCCGCCGGCAGCGTCGGCACCAGCAAGCTCCTGGTTTCCATGAAGGCACAGGGCAAGCTGGCCAACCTGCCCTCGGCGGTCGGACAGGGCTGGGGAAACAACGGCAACGTGATGGTGGGCCGGGCGGGCTGGGATCTGACCGGGGCCCTGCAATCCGGGATGCCGGCGATGGGCATTGACAATTGGGCCGATCCGGAAGGGCCGGTATTCGCCGAGATCGCTCCCTTCCCGGCCGGCACCGAACTGTGGATCAACCTCTATCTGGCGATCACCAAGAACCCGAACCGGGCCAGCTTCCAGTTCAACTCCACGACCGGCAAGGTCGACCTGACCTGGCAGGCCGGCCAGACGCAACCCTCCATTGACGCCGCCAAGCGGGTATTCGACAAGATCAATGCAAAAGCGGGCACCACCTACCGCACCGATCTCTTCGGGGTCTACAAGACCTGGGGAGATGACCTGGTCTACCACCCGCTCGGCGGGTGCGTGCTCGACCAGGCCACCGACAACTACGGGCGCCTCCCCGGTTATCCCGGACTCTATGTCGTGGACGGCGCCCTGATCCCGGGCAGCACCGGCGTCAACCCCTTCGTGACCATCACCGCCCTGGCCGAACGTAACCTCGCCAAGATCGTGGCCACCGATCTCGCCTAGCTGAGACAATCGAAAGTAGCTTCACCTCAGGCATTTCCCGCGAAAATCGTGATCAACGTGGCTCTGGCACGCTCGCCCAGCATCAGAGCCACGTTGATCACGACGCCGTCAGCTCGGAACAGGCCGCAACCCGGCACCGTCTAACCTCTGCTGGAAACGCTTCCCCAAGCCATCTGGGAGGTTAGTCCGAGCCGGATTGCGCGGCTTCGAGTAGAACCCCGGCCCGCTGCCGTAATCGGTCAAAAATAGCCCCACCCCATTCCGTGATCATGCACGGTTGCCCGCCTCTGGCCCGTGATCATGCACGGTTGCCCACCTCTGGCCCGTGATCATGCACGGTTGCCCACGGCGGATTCAAGCGGTGGTTGCAACACCTGCTTGGGCTTGGAGGTTAGCGAAGACTTCGGCGGGAGTCAGGAAGCCGAGTCGCTTGCGGGGGCGGTCGTTCAGTTCGGCGGCGACTTCCTGGAGGTGGGCTGCGTCGTGTATGGACAGGTCGGTTCCTTTGGGGAAGTACTCGCGTAGCAGTCCGTTGGTGTTCTCGTTGCTGGGTCGTTGCTGCGGGCTGTGGGGGTCGGCGAAGTAGACCTGGATACCGGTCTGCTGGGTGATCTTCTTGTGCTGGGACATTTCTACTCCGCGGTCCCAGGTAAGGGTTTTCGCGAACCAGGGGGGGTACTGGCTCATCTGGGTGGTGATGGCGGCGGCGACTTTCTCGGCGGCCCACCCGTCGGGCAGGTGCAGCAGGGTCAGGTAGCCGCTGTGGCGCTCGACGATGGTCCCGATCGCGGAGTTCGAGGCGATGGTTCCCTTGATCAGGTCTCCTTCGTGGTGGCCGGGGACCAGGCGGGCGGCGACTTCCTCGGGGCGGTCGTGGATCGAGACCATGTCCGGGATCTTCCCGCGTCGTTCTTGGCGGCCGTGGGGCTTGCGGGTGCTGCGCCTGCTACGCAGGACCGCTTTCAGTTCCCGGCTCAGCTCACCACGCGGATGCACGTACAGGGCCCGGTAGATCGTCTCGTGACTGACCTGCATGAGTCGATTGTCAGGGTCCAGTGCCCGCAGCCGCCCGCTGACCTGCTCCGGGGACAACCGTTTTTTCAGCATCTCCTGCACGACCTCGCGCAGGAGCGGGCGCCGTTGCCACACCGTGGTCTTGGGGCGGCGCTGCCGGGTGTAGGCCAGCGCATCAGCTCGCTGCGGCTCGTAGGCCCCCTGGTGGCCGGCGCTGTTGCGGGCCAGTTCCCGGCTGATCGTCGAGGGCGCACGACCCAGCGCCCGCGCGATCGCCCGGATCGAGTGACCGCCCTCACGCAGCCGGGCGATCTCGTACCGCTCGTCCCGGTCCAGGAACCGCTTCGAATACGACGAATTCGCAGGCCGGTACATACCTCCGAGCCTCTTGTGAAGTCCGTAGACGTATCTCCGCGACACGCCGGTCGTCTGCGCCACATCACTGGGACCCAGCCCCGATCTCAACCCCTCTATGACCAACGCCAGCCTGCCCTGATCCAGCCGATGACCTGGCACAACACCTCCTACATCAGAGGCGTTGCGACAATCACTTGAACCTGACCACCTCAAAGCGGGTAACCGTGCATGATCACCGCAGACGTTTGGGCTTGTACCGCATTTTCATCCCTCGGGGTGATCGCATGATCATCAGCCGTTCATGCACGAAGACCTCGTTTTCACGGGCCCTCTATCAGCCGCAAGATTCGCCAACCGTGCCCGTTCTGTGCGGATTGGCGCAACAAATGCCGGCCCGCTGGTACGGCAAGCGCGGCCCTGGATGTCGCGGTGTTCGCTGGCGGCACCGGAAGCAGCCTGAGATTGGCCAAAGCCGGGTTCTCGCCGCACGAGAACGCCTACTCTGAGACTGCGGCCGATTACACAGGTCGGCGCTCCTTCGTGGAGTAGAGGCTCAGATGCGAATTTCCTGGTTTTCGCGCATTTCGGTGCTGTTCGGAATGACGTCGGCCCTCGCTCTGGCCACCTGCCCGGCCACCAGCGCGGCCGAGTTGGGTGGCGGCGCGGCCCGGCTAGCCGCAAGCCGGCACAGCGAGGCGCCTGGAGCTGTGGAATACCAGCTCGTCGATCTCGGCACGCTCGGTGGAGAAAGCAGCTTCACCCAAGCGATGAACGACCGCGGGGCCGTGGTGGGGAGTGCGCAGACCGCCGACGGCAGGTACCACGGCTTCATCTGGCGCGACGGAACGATGACCGACCTCGGCCTGTTCACTCCCTGGGACGTCAACAATCGAGGCCAGGTCGTCGGAACCCGGGACGACGCGAACGGCGTCTACCTCTGGTCACGAGGCACCCTGACGCAGCTCGCCGGGCTCAGCTTCCCCACCGCCATCAACGACCGTGGCCAGGTGGTCGGTCTGGCACCGGTCGACGGCGGCCCGGATGAGCCGGCCCTGTGGTCCAGGGGCAGGGTGCGAGCACTGCCGCTCGACACCGTGTCCGATCTCAACAACCGCGGCCAGATCTCGGGCGGCCGGCTGTCCGACACCGGCTTCCATGCGAGTGTCTGGCGTCGCGGCCGGGTCACCGATCTCGGCGCCACGGCCTTCGATCGCAGCAACACCTACGGCATCAACAACAAGGGCTGGGTGATCGGCTGGACCTTCTCCGCCGAGCAGACCGAGCGAGGGGCGCTCTGGCGGCACGGGACCAGAACAGACCTGGGCACGCTAGGCGGAGACGCTACACACCCGGTGGCGATCAATGATCACGGAGTGATCCTGGTGACATCGCAGATCGCCAATGGCTACATGCATCCCGCCCTCTGGCAGAACGGCGGATTGACCGACCTGGGCGACTCCGGGCTCGACGTCAACGGCGAGGTCACGGACTTGAACAACCGAGGCGAGATCGCCGGGGCGATCCGAATGGACGAAACCGCGCACGCGGTCGTCTACCGCCCCAGCCAGTCGTCCGAGCGGTAACTCGCCGAGATCGACCGCTCAGATGGGCGGCCGCACGGTCATCTTGCCCTGGAACTTGGTGAACGTCAGGACGTTGTGACCGCTGGTCCCTTTCAACATCAACCATTGATCGAACCGAACTACCCGGCCCTTCCGGTCTACCCAGATGTCACACGCGAAGTCGTCAACCCCGGACGCCCGAAGCCGGTCATACAGGCTCGGCTCAATCTTTTTGATCTGATCGGCCTCGATCCGGCCCGAGAGCAGTGTCGCCGGGGCTCCGTTGATCGACTTCTGTTGCTTCACCGCGGACGGCCCGGCCTTGAGTAGCAACTGCGCGTACCGGGTCACGTTCGGCACCCCCAAATTTTCGCCTTGGGCCGAGTCAGGCAGTCGCTGCCACCTTCCGGCCGCCTGACGCGACCCCGTTCTACCCCGCACGTAGAGCGCCTGCGGGGTGCGGATCTCATCGATGATCCGGGCCTTTTGGCCACTCAGAGGGGAGATCCGCAGCTGTAGGCGGCTGCTGGGTGGGCGACTCAGATTCATCCGGCCGGTCATCACCACTGCGAGACGCCCGTCCGCGAACGTGCGCAGCTTTACCGCCGCAGAACTACTCTTCGCCTTGCCCGCCTCGGCGAGCACCGCCTGGATCTCGGCCACTGACGGCCCACTCGTGGCCGTCGCCGAAGGGGTGGGCACCACCGAGGGCGGGGGTGTCGAGGCGGCACCGGTCGTCGTTGCGGCTGTCGCTGGGGCGTCTGGCTGTGACCCTGCGCAACCAGCCAGAGCAGCACTGCAGGCAAGAATGGATATAACGACCCGCACGGCGGGCAACTTTCGGGACACTGTACCTCTTCGCGACAAAGTGGGTCACAGTAAACCATGGCTCATCGGCGAGCTTGACCAAACCCGACGAATGCCGCGAAGAGGCGACCGAAACGAGGGGTTAGCCGGCCGGGGCGAACTGGGAGACGATGTTGTCGGCGAACTTCTTCAGGGAATCCTTCTTCGGCTGGATCCCGGCCTCGAAACCGACACCGTCGAAGAGCCACGGCACGACGATCACATCGGTCACCCCGATCTCCTCGAGCTGACGGTAGCCGTCCAACCCGAAGCGATCGATGCAGACCGCCTGAATCTCGAACGGCTCACCGTCTCGGCCATACTCCTGACGCAGCACCTGAAGTCGATCGATCGTGGTGCGCAGATCGGCGTACTTCATCATCGCCGATGCCCAGCCGTCGCCCACCCGGGCGGCCCGGCGCAACGCCGCCTCGGTGTGACCCCCGACGTAGAACGGCACCCGTGCAGCGGGCGCGGGACTCATCTGCAGCTTGGCGAAATCGAAGAACTGCCCGTGATATTCCACCATTCCACCGTCGAGGATGAGCCTGAGGACCTCGATCGCCTCATCTGCCCGTTTGCCCCGATCGGCGTACGGCACCCCGCACCACTCGAACTCCTCAGGCGACCAGCCGACCCCGAGCCCGAGCCCGAAGCGGCCTCCGGTCAGGTTCGCGACCGAGCCGACCTGCCGCGCCAGCAGCAGCGGATTGCGCGAGCCGAGCTTCAACACCGAGGTGTAGAACCTGAGCTTTTGGGTGACCGCACCCATCGCGGCGGTCGCGATCAGCGGATCGACCCAGGGGGTTTCGGCGTCCCAGAATCTGCTTCCGTCTGGGGTGTAAGGGTAGTCGGCGGACACCGTCTCCGAGTAGAACAGCGAGTCGGGCAGCGCTATCGCGGCGAATCCGGTCGTCTCGGCCGCCTGCGCGATCTCGACCAACTGATCCAGTGGGTTCATCGCCACCGAGATGGTGAACTTCATCGCAGTCCCATTCCCTTCGTCGACCTCGCGGTCATTTACCGGCGTCCCGCATGCTCCGGGCATCGTGGCCGCCGAGCGGGTCGGCACCCACTTCGGCGTTGTGCGCGTGAGCGACGTGGTGCAACCCGAAGACGGAGTCCATGCCCGCCCGCAGGCCCATCAAATCCTCGCTCTGGTTCACCGCTTTCTTGGTCAGCGCCAGCCCGAACCGGGGCATCTTGGCGATCCGAGCCGCCATCGACAGGGTGAATTCCTCCAGCTCGTCCCGGGGCACCACCTGGTTGACCATGCCCAGCTGATACGCCCGCTCGGCGGCTACCCGCTCACCGAGGAACAGGAACTCCTTGGCGAAGCGCGGTCCCATCACCCAGGGATGCGCGAAGTACTCCACCCCCGGAATCCCCATCCGGACCACCGGATCGGCGAAGAACGCGTCATCCGCCGCGACCACCAGGTCGCAGCACCAGGCCAGCATCAGGCCACCGGCAACGCAGGCGCCCTGCACCATCGCAATGGTCGGCTTGGGAATCTCCCGCCAACGCCGGCACATGCCCAGATATACCTCGGACTCGCGGGCGAAGCGGTTCTCGGCGCCCTCCTTGCCGACGTGGTCCCACCACAGCGAGGCGGTACGAGGGAAGGACTGGTCGATGTCCCGCTCCGGGGTACCGATGTCGTGCCCAGCGGAGAAGTGCTTCCCCGCTCCGGCGAGCACGATCACCGCGACCTCGTCGTCTTCCACCGCTCGGTAGAACGCCGCATCGAGGGCGTAGGTCATGGCGCTGTTCTGGGCATTGCTGTACTTCGGCCGGTTCATCGTGACCAGCGCGACGGATCCGCGACGTTCATATCGGACGACGTCCTCAGTCATTTCTGCCTCCGCTTCCCAAGGACTGGATTCCCAGCGCTCGCGCAATATCGGCCCGCAATTCACCAGGCTGCCCCCAGCTCGCCTGCAGTGCCCAGGTTCGTTTCAGCCACAAATGCAGGTCGGATTCCTGCGTGTACCCCATGCCGCCATGGCATTGCAGGGCGGTCCGGGCAACCCGCCCGGCCGCTTCGCCGGCTCGGATCTTGGCGGCCGCGACGTCGCGGCCAGCGCTCGTGGTGTCCTGGACGTGCGCCCAGGCGGCGGCATGGACCAGCGGGCGGGCCATTTCCACCGCCAGCAGGGCGTTCGCCAAAGCATGCTTCAGCGCCTGGAACGAGCCGATCGGTACCCCGAATTGCTGCCGCTGCTTGACGTAGTGCACGGTCATCGACAGCATCCGCTCCGCCAACCCGATCAGTTGCGCCGCGGTGGCCAGGGTGCCTGACTGCCGGGCCAGCGCAATTCGGCGCGGATCATCGCTGAGCAGATATCGGTCGGCGGACGGCCACGCCTCGACCGGCATCCCGACCAGCTCCGCCATCGGCCGAGCCCGATCGACAGCTGAAACCGGCTCCACAGGGCACTCGGGAGCCGGGACCAGGTACACCGCTTTCCCGTCACCAACCAGGGCCCAGTTCCAAAACCCTGACCAGGGCAGCAAACCCGAACCGTCCAAGGCCACCGAGACCCGCAGCTCACCGTCGACCACGGCGGGCAGTCGCTCGGCCTGCGGCGACCCGGCCAGCAGGCGGGCCGCCACTACTGCCGTTTCCACCAGCGGCACCGGAACCGCCGCTCGGCCGCTCTCCTCCAGGCAGAGCACGATGTCCAGTTCGGTCAATCCAAGGCCACCATCGGCTTCCGGGACCAGCGCACCAAGTAGGCCGATATCCGCCAACCGTAGCCACAGCTGCTGCGCCGGTTCCTGTTCCCCGTTCCAAACGGAGCGGACGACGGAAGGTGGGCACCGGTCGTCCAGCACGGCGCCGACTCCCTCGGCAAGCGCCAACTGATCCTGACTGAAGGCGAAGCGCATCACCGACTCCTCGGCAGTCCGAGCAGTCGTTCGGCGGCGATGTCACGCTGAATCTCGTTGGTACCAGCATAGATCGGACCAGAAAGCGAGAACTGGTAGCCCTTGGTCCAGGGGCCGTCCAGCACCGCCTGCGGGCCGAGTAGTTCCAAGGCCAGCTCGTGCAGGCTGATGTCCAGTTCGGACCAGTGCAGCTTGTTGAGGCTCGACTGAGCACCCAGTTCGACACCGTCCACGATCCGGGTGACGGTTTGCTCGGTGTAGCGGGCGTAGGCCTCGACATCGAGCCAGGAGCTGACCAGCCGATCGGCGAGCCGCTCGGTCACCCCGCCGGGGCGGGAACGAGCCAGGTCGCACAACCGCTCGAAGGACGCGCGGAACCGGCCGGGCGAGCGCAGGGTCAGACCGCGCTCGCTACCGGTGGTCGCCATTGCCACTCGCCAGCCGTCGTGGACCGCGCCGAGGACGTCGCGGTCGGGCACGAAGACGTCGCTGAAGAACAGGTCGGCGAAGCCCTCGTCGCCGTCCAACCGGCTGAACCCGCGCACCGTCACGCCGGGTGCGTCGAGGGGCACCATGAAATACGTCAGCCCTCGGTGCCGCTGGCGTTCGGAGTCGGCCGGTGCGGCGGAGCGGAACAACCCGAAGGCGTGGGTGCAGAACGCGCCCCGCGTGCTCCAGGTCTTCTGCCCGTTGAGCAGCCAGCCACCGGCAGCGTCGTCCCGGGTGGCTCGGCTGATCAGGCCGGCCAGGTCGCTACCCGCGCCCGGCTCGGACCAAGCCTGACACCAGAGGTCGTCGGCAGCGGCCATCCTGGGCAGGATGCGGTCTCGCTGTTCTTCGGTGCCGAATTGGAAAAGGGTGGGGGCGAGCAGGAAGATCCCGTTCTGGGTGACCCGTTGTGGTGCCCCGGCCCGGTAATACTCCTCCTCGAAAATCAGCCACTGCCACAGATCCGCATCCCGGCCGCCGTACTCCCGCGGCCAGGAAACCACTGACCAACCGGCCTGGAACAGGTGCCGCTCCCAGTGCAGATGCTCGGCGAACCCGCTGCGGGTGTCCCCGGAGGGCAGGGGTTGGGCGGGCACGTTGACCTGCAACCAGGTCCGGGCTTCCTGCCGAAACTGCTCTTCGCGCGCTGAGTAGGTGAGATCCACGGCCTACCCCTGGAACCGGCGGGCGGCTCGCTCGGCGTCCGCCACGATGTCGTCGATCAGCTGCGCGACCGTCGGTTCGTCGCTCAGGTATCCGGCCACCTGCCCGGTGGGCAGCACGCCGTGGACCGGATCACCCTCCACCAGTGCCGCTTTGATCAGCATTGGCGAGTCCGCCGCGCGGGAGAGCTGCGCCAAGGTGAGGCCTTCCCGGCTGCGCAGCGCCAGTCCTTCTCGCGCCACCTGCCGCCAGCTCTGCCCGGTCATCCGGCGCACGCCGGCCGCATTGCGACCGGCCAGCAGCAACCGCCGCCATCGAGTGGCCGCGCTCGCCTGCTCGACCGAGCGTGTCGCCGCCGTGAACGCCTCGTTCGGCAACACCCGCATCGGTTGCCCATCCAGGGCTCGGGTCACCACCGAGTCGGTCAGCGCCGCATCGAAATATCGCTGCTTGACGGCGTCCGGCACCTGGCTCTCTTTGGTCAGCAGGAAGCGAGTTCCCATCGCCACCCCGTCGGCACCCCAGGCGATTGCCGCGGCCAACCCCCGACCGTCGAAGAAGCCACCGGCGGCCAGCACCGGCACTCGGCCCTGCGCGAGGTCCACCACCGCCGGGAGCAGCAGCGAGGTCGGAATGTCACCGGTGTGACCACCGCCTTCGCCACCCTGGGCGAGCAGGATGTCGACGTCGGCGGCGAGCATCTTCTCGGCGTGCCGTGGCCGGCCGACGGTGACGATGCTGCGCAGCCCGGCGTCATGCAGGCGCTTGATCACGTCTGCCGGCGGGCCGCCGGCGAAGCTGACCACTCCCACCCCCTCGGCCGCCAGCAGGGCGATCCGTTCGGCCAGGTCGGGCTGGTCGGGCCGCAGATTGACGCCGAAGGGAGCAGTGGTGCGCTGCTTGACCCGGCGCACCGCGGCCACCATCGCGTCCTGATCCAGGGTCACCGCGGCGAGGATGCCGAACCCGCCGGCCTGCGAGGTCGCGGCCGTGAGCCGGGCGCCGGAGACCCACCCCATCCCGGTCTGCACGATCGGGTACCGCACCCCGAGCAGGGCACAGACCGGAGTGTTCAACCAGCTCATGAATCCGGCCAGGCATCGTCGCGCCGCGCCTGGCTCATTGGCCGACCTCGGCGTGCCGGGCCCCGTCCGGGTCGAGCTGGTTCAACAGCTCCACGGTGTGATCGTCTGGGACGGCGGTGGTGGGCACGTCCGGACCGATCACCAATTCGAACCCGGTCGCTGCCACCACCTCTGCCACGCTGACGCCCGGATGCACGCTCGCCAGCCGCATTCGATGGTCCGGAGTGTCGAAGTCCAGAACCGCGAGATTGGTTACCACCCGGCGAATCTCGTGAAAGCGTGCGGCATCCGGACCGAGTACGGCGGCCCGATCGTAGCCGATGCCGCAGACCACATCGACTTGGGCGACCAGCACTCGAGGCGAGTGCCGCGGAATCCAATAGCTGGTGGGATGATTGATGGTGTTTCCGGGTGCTCCCCGAAAGCCCAGCAGCTGCCGGGTCGGCCGGCTCGGGTCGGCACCGATCGCGGCCAGGTTCTGGTTCCCGTACTGGTCCAGCTGGCTGGCGCCCATCACCACGTGCCGACGTCCGCTCCAGACGACGTCGAACATCCGCCGATACGGGTTCCATCCCTCGATCTCGCCGTCCGGGCCGACGAAGAAGGCGTCCCGGTCGATCAGCAGCAACCGAGGTTCAAAGGTGGCGCGGGCCAGCCGTCCGGCCACTTTCGGCAGCGCGCCGATCGGATTCGCCACGATCTCGCCGTCCCCCCGGAACACCTCGGCCAGCGCTACCGCACAGACGTCACCGCGCCGCACGCCGGCCCCCACCGCCGCGTCGCGATCATGCACGCTTGCCCCGGAGGTCATGACGCGGCCACCTTCTGTTGATAAGCGGATTCCGGACCGGCGTCCAGCCAGCGTGATCGGAAGCTCTCCCACCCGCCGTGCCGGTCGGCGCTGCCCGCATAGTCCCGCAGGAACCCGACGTCCCGTGGATAGGCCGGTTCACACGAGGTCGGATGTGCACCGCCGGGCGCCGACACCACGCCGTCCACCAAATGCCGGCTGACGGCCAACGTGCGAAAGTCGCCTTCGGCGAGCAGGTCTCCCGACTCGATCAGCGCATCGCAGCTCAGGTAACGCTGGCGCGCCGCCCCCAGAAAGAGCTGATCGAAATAGGGGTCGTCGTCGAGCAGTTGGCCGTTACCCTGGCGATCGGCTCGATTGACATGGACGACGGCCGCGTCCAGTTCCAGGGCGGGCACCGCCACCAACTCCTCCGGTTGCCCGCTGGGCCCCGGATAGGGAGAGGTAACCGTCCGTAGGGCCGGATCCAACCGGAACACGTCCGACCCCAGTCCAGCCCGAGTCGGCAGGAACGGCACCCGCCAGGCCGCGGCCTGCAAGCCGAGCACCATCATTCCCTCGTCCAGCTCGCGGGTCTTGATCTCCCCCCGCTCTCTGGCCCGGCGAAAGTACGGTTCCAAGGCGATCACATCGAGCGAGACGAACGCGAACACCACCGTGTCTACCTTGCCGGCCGCGCACAACATCCCGACGTCCGGTCCACCGAACGAAACAACTGTCAGGTTGCGCAGGTTCGAACGAAGAATGGCCCGGACGACGGACATCGGCTTGCGCCGGCTGCCCCAACCACCGATCCCGATGGTCATGCCGCTCGTCAATTGCTCGACGACGTCGTCTTCGGTCATGGTCTTGTCATTCACTGTTTCGCACCTCATCGGCAACGCCGGACAGGTTCAGTTCGAAGGTGAAACCCTGTTCGTAGCGGTAACTGCGGCGCACATCCCACGGGTCGATACCGTTGAGCGACTCCTTCGCCGCCCGGATCACCTGCGGATGCTTGGCGGCGATCCGCTGGGCGATGGCGATCGCCCGATCCCGAAGCTCCGACCTGGGCACCACCGCGTACACCGAGCCGAAGGCGTGCAACTCGGCGGCGGTTGCGGTCTCGGCCAGCAGGAGCATGGCTCGCGCCTTGTGCTGGGGCACCAGCCGGGACAGGTGGGTGGCGGCCCCGAGCGCTCCCCGGTCCACCTCGGGAAGGCCGAAGGTGGCGTCGTCACTGGCCACGATGAGATCGGAGTTACCGACCAGCCCGATCCCCCCGCCCAGGCAGTAGCCGTGCACTGCGGAGATCACCGGCACCGGGCATTCGTAAACCGCTGCGAACGCCTCGAAACATCCACGGTTGGCGCCGATCAGGGCAGTGTGCCCGGGATCGCGCTGGATCTCCTTGATATCTACGCCGGCGTTGAATCCACGCCCTTCGGCGCGCAGCACTACCGCCCTGACCGCCGGGTCGGCACCGCAGTCGCGGATCGCCTCTGCCACCGCGTACCAGCCTTTGACGGGCAGCGCGTTGACCGGTGGAACGTCCATCACGACCTCGGCGACGCCCTCGATCATCTTCGTCGAGATCATCTCAGCTCCAACCAAGCGATTGCTTGGCTCGAATCTAGCCCGGTAGTCGGTTGCGAACAACCCTCCTCGGCCAAGATCGCCAGGCTTGCCCTCGTTGAGGTCCATAATGAGCACAAAAGCGGGCATGACTGGCGATCATCCAGTCAGGAAGCAAGCCCCAACACCCTCCCGTGATCATCAACTTGGGAGGCGCGTCAGCGCCGGCGTGCCCGCTTCAAGCCCTCGACGAGCGGGCAATCGTGCATGATCACGGCAGACTTTGGTGGGTCAGCGGGGCTCCAGGCCCTGGATCACGGTGGCGATGAACTGTCGGGACAGGTCGGCGGTGGTCCATTCGCCGTCCGGGCGGTACCACCGAACCGACACCCAGACGGCGTCCCTGATGAAGTGGTAGGCCAGCTTGGGATTTTCGGTGACCAGTTCGCCGTCCGCCACGCCCTGCTCGATCACCGTGAGCCACAGTCGTTCGATCTCGGCCGCGACCTCGTTGATGTAGTCGAACCGCTCGAACTCGGCCAGGTAGGCGCCGTCCTGCTGGAACACCACGATGGCCGCGCGGTGCCGAGAGAGCGCATCGAAAGCGACCTCGATGAACCGCTCCAGGGCAGCCCGAGGCGAACCGCCCGCCGTCACCACCTCCTGGTAGCGGGCCAGCAGGTCGTGCAGAAATTCGTAGAGCAACTGATCGACGATCGACTCTTTGGAGTCGAAGTGGTGGTAAAGACTTCCGGAGAGGACGCCGGCCGCTTCGGCGATATCGCGCACGGTAGTGGCCCGAAATCCCTTCTCCGCGAAGAGCTCGGCGGCCAACACGAGCATCGCGTCGCGTCTGGCCGAGGACGCCGGCCGGACACTCCGACGCGCGGCTACTGGTTTCACCACTTCCGCAACCCCTCTACGAACCGAAGCAAGCGCTCGTTAGAGTAGCTCAAGGACCTCACGGAAGAGGAGACGCCATGCCCGAGACCGCCCACCCGCAGGCCTACATCGTCGATGCGGTGCGAACCCCGGTCGGCAAGCGCGGTGGCGGCCTGTCCACCGTGCACCCGGCTGACCTCGCCGCACACATGATCACCGGGTTGATCGAGCGCACCGGAATCGACCCGGCTGCCGTCGACGACGTGATCCTGGGGTGCCTCGACACGCTCGGCCCGCAGGCCGGCGATATCGCCCGTACCGCGTGGCTGGCCGCCGGCCTGCCCGAAGAAGTGCCCGGTGTGACCGTCGACCGGCAGTGCGGGTCATCCCAGCAGGCGGTCCACTTCGCCGCCCAGGCCGTGATGAGCGGCACGAGTGATGTGGTGCTGGCCGGCGGCGTGCAGAACATGTCCATGATCCCGATCGGCTACGCCATGACGGCCGCGCAGCCGCTCGGCTTCGACGACCCGTTCTCCGGCTCGGTCGGCTGGCGCCGCCGTTACGGCGACCAGGAGATCTCCCAGTTCCGCGGTGCCGAGCTGATCGCCGAGAAGTGGGGTATCAGCCGCGAGCGAATGGAAGAGTTCGCCCTGACCAGCCACCAGCGGGCATTCACCGCCATCGAGGAGGGCCGGTTCGACCGCGAGATCCTGCCCTACGGCGAGGTCAGCGTCGATGAAGGCCCCCGGCGCAGCAGCCCGGAGCAACTGGCCGGGCTACGCACCCTGAGCCCGGGCGGCCGGTTGACGGCCGCGCTGGCCAGTCAGCTTTCCGATGCGGCCAGCGGCCTGCTGATCGTCTCCGAGCGCGGCCTGCGCGAGCACGGGCTGACTCCTCGGGCCCGGATTCACCACCTCAGCGCTCGCGGGAGCGATCCGGTGCTGATGCTGTCCGCCCCGATCCCCGCCACCGCTCATGCCCTGCACCGGGCCGGCATGTCGCTGTCCGACATCGACCTGATCGAGATCAACGAGGCCTTCGCCAGCGTGGTGCTCGCCTGGGCCGATGAGGTCGGCGCCGACCTCGACCGGGTGAACGTGAACGGCGGGGCGATCGCCCTGGGCCACCCGCTGGGCGCCACCGGAACCCGGCTGATGACCACCCTGCTGCACGAGCTCGAACGCACCGGCGGTCGCTACGGCCTGCAAACCATGTGCGAGGGCGGCGGCCAGGCCAACGTGACGATCATCGAGCGGCTCTGACCGGCCGCACCCTTTGCTCGCCCCTTGGTCCGCAATGATCCGAATAGACCTAACAAGCCGCAAGATCGCCAACAGTGCCCGCTCTATGCGGATTAACACCCGAAAGCGAGCAGCGCGCTTGAGTGGGCCGATTTTAGCTTGCCAATCGGCAGTCATTGCGCCTCGACCAGGATGTCGCGATTGTTAACCGGCGGCACCGGAGACGACTTGCCACCCACGCCGAAACAAATGTGACATGGAGCCATTATCAGGGCATCTCGCGACTAATTAGGGACGAGCGTATTGCCAACGGATGTTGCGGACCGAAACACTTACCGCTCGGGGCGACGAAAGATCCGCCCTAGGTCGCCGATAAGTGTTTGTCAGCTGTGTTCGCGCCACCGAGGTTCGACACGGGAACCCCGGTCACAGGAGCAGCATGCGCCTCGGACGATCCTCACCCGGCAAGGGAGGACGCGAATCAGGCACTCCCAAGGAGCCGTTCCCGACGTTCGCCCCCGGTGTGGGTGCGCCGGCAGGTGCGAGCCTGCCGGCGAATCACGAGCCGGGCACCCGCCCCGCCCCGACGTTCGCCGGCCCGACCGCACCCGCGCTCGGCCAACTCCTGCTCGGGCGGGGAACGCTGGTCACGGCTCAGCTCGCCTCGGCGCTCCTGGCGCAGACCGGGTCCGACAAACGTCTCGGTGAGGTACTCATCGAGCTGGGGATCATCGCCGAGCAAGATCTGGTCAGCGCGCTGGCAGAACAGTTCGGGCTACCGTTGGCCGATCTGCGGCACCGATTGCCGGCCCTGAACGCCCCCGAACTGCTCGCCGAATCCATGGCTCGCGGGCTCGGTGCGATCCCGTTGACCACCACCGATCCGGATGTGCTCGATGTAGCGATCAGCGATCCGACGGTCCAGGAGGAAGTCCGCCGGGCGATCGCTTACCCGGTGCGCCTGCTGCTGACCTCGCCCAGCGAGGTTCAGCGAGCGGTGGACAAGACCTATCGTGCATTGATCGGAGTCGATCGGGAGATTGCCGCCTTCTCCTCGACCTCGAATGATCGTTCGGGACTGCCGCGTTTCGAAATGGAACGGATCAGCGACGATGCGCCAATCGTCCGGATCGTCACAATGATTATTACTCAGGCACTCCGGGATCGTGCTTCCGACGTGCATATCGAACCGCAGGACAAACGATTACGGGTCCGCTATCGGATCGACGGAGCGCTGCACGAGGTTCTGGATCTCCCCGGCGAGATGGCGGCCGCCGTCGCCAGCCGCATCAAGATCATGGCCGAGATGAATATTGTCGAGCGGCGGCGCCCCCAGGACGGGCAGATCGCCACCACGGTCGATGGCCGCTCGATCGACATCCGAGTGGCTTCCACCGGAACGATCTGGGGCGAGAAGATCGTGCTGCGGATCCTGGACAAGAGCCGGTCGCTGTTCAAGCTGCAGGACCTCGGCATGCCGGAATCCACCCATACCGCTTACAGCCGGATGATCCGCTCCCCCTACGGCATGGTGATCTGCGCCGGACCGACGGGCAGCGGCAAGACCACCACGCTGTACGCCTCGCTGAGTGAGGTCAACGGCCCGGAGCGAAACATCACCACGATCGAGGACCCGGTCGAATATGTGTTTCCTTCGATCAACCAGATCCAGATCAACGAAACCGCCGGAATCACTTTCGCCGGCGGGTTGAGATCAATTCTGCGGCAGGACCCGGACCTGATCCTGGTCGGTGAGATGCGGGACGCCGAAACCTCTCGGATCGCCGTGCAATCCGCCTTGACCGGGCACTTCGTGCTGTCCTCGCTGCACGCCACGGACGCGGTGGCGGCGCTCTACCGCTTCCTGGACATGGGGATCGAGCCCTTCCTGGTGGCGTCCTCGGTGCTGGGGATCGTCGGTCAACGGCTGGTTCGTCGTTCCTGCACCTACTGCCGGGTGCGATACGCGCCCTCGGCCGATGAAATAGCCTTCTTCGCCGAGGCCGGCGGCAGCCTTCAGCGGCATTTCTGGCACGGCGAGGGTTGCCATTTCTGTTCCGACACAGGCTATTCGGACCGGATCGGAGTCTATGAGCTGCTCACGGTCACCGAGCAGATGCGCGAGCTGATCGTGCAGCCCAGCCCTTCGCACGACGCCATGCGGCGACTGGCGATCGAGCAGGGCATGCAACCACTTCGCGCCGAGGCCGTCCGGCTCGTGCATGAGGACGAGACCACGATCGCGGAGATCGTTCGCAGCATTTACACCCTCTGAGGACCTGCCCCCATGCCCAAATTCACGTACACCGCCACTGCCGCCGACGGCAGCGTGAGCTCAGGTGTCCAGAAGGCAGACACGTTGGCCGAGGCCCGCCTGGTGCTCCTCGAACGCCAGCTCTGGGTATCCGAGCTGTCGCCGCGAAAGAGTGCTCTGGACATCGATCTGACGCCGCGGCGGATCAAGCGGATCGATCTGATGCATCTCAGTCGTCAATTGGCTGCCTTCCTCAGGGCCGGAATCCCGATTCTGGATGCGTTGGACACTCTGGCCGCCGAATCGGACAAGCCCGCCGTGCGCTCGGTGTTGACCAGCATGGGTGAAGATCTACGAGCCGGATCGACGATGGCGGACGCCGTCGATCGACACCCGAACGATTTCCCGCCCTTCTTCCGGGGAATTCTGCGCAGCGCCGAGGTCACCGGGCGACTGGACGTCGTCCTCGATCAACTCTCCGTTTACCTGGAACGGGACGTCGAGGCCCGACGGAAGATCAAGAGCGCCCTTACCTACCCGGCCATCGTCGCGGTGTTGGCGGTCGTCGCGGTCGTCGTCCTGAGCGTCTTCGTGCTACCGAAGTTCGAGGACTTCTTCACCAGCTTGGGCGCGGAACTGCCGCTCGCCACCCGGATCCTGTTGAGCACCACTCAATTTCTGGCCCGCTGGTGGTGGTTGATCATCACCCTGCTGGGCGCGGTGACCGCCCTCGGGCTGGTCGCCGTCCGCACACCCGGTGGGAAACTGACCTGGCACCGCCTGCTCCTGCGGGTACCGCTGCTCGGCGAGACCATTCGGTTCGCGCTGATCGAGCGGTTCACCCGGGTGCTGGCGTCGATGGTCGGCGCGGGCGTGCCGCTTCCGGAAGCAATGCGAGTCGCTACCGAGAGCCTGAACAATCGGGTCTTCACCACCGCCCTCGGCTCGGCCCGTACCGCGATGATCGAGGGTGCGGGGCTGGCTCAACCGCTGGCCGCCACCCATCTCTTTCCCGGGGTCGCTTCACAGATGATCAGGGTGGGTGAGAACACCGGCACCCTGGACACCCAGCTCGAGGTGGCCGCCACCTTCTACGAGCGCGAACTCAACTACAAGATAGAGAAATTGACCACCCTGATCGAACCGATAGTGGTCCTGGTGATGGGCAGCATCGTGGGGTTTGTCGCGATCGCGCTGGTCTCGGCAATGTACGGGATCTTTCGCACGGCGAACCTGTCATGATTTCGGCGTCCACCCTGATCACGGCGAACCTGGGTGACCCGCCGAAAAGAGCCGATTCGGGGGAAACCCTGATCGAGCTCCTGATCGCCATCGTCGTGATCGGGATCGGGGTGACGGCGCTCCTGGGCGCCTGGGAGATCGCCGTCGGCAGCTCGTCGTTCAACGCCAACCAATCCAAAGCGCAAGCCACACTGCGAAGTTGGGCCGAATCGATAAGTGCGGTCTCGGACAGCGGCGCCTACGCGTACGTCCCCTGCGCGAGTCCGGCGTCCATCCCGACAGCCTCCGGGCTCCCGACCGGCTTCACCGCCGTGGTTTCCGGAGTGCGGTACTGGACCGCCTCGGGGTGGTCCTCGACCTGCCCGTCATCAGATCTGGGAGCCGAACGGATCAGCCTGACCGTGACCTCACCGAGCGGCCTGTACCCGGGCCTCAGCCAGACCCTTAATGTGGTCCGCCGCCGGCCCTGTACTTCGGCGGCACCATGCTGAGCAGATTCGCGGACCGGCGAAACCCGCCCGGCGAGAACGGCTTCACCCTGGTCGAACTCGTCATCTCGATCACGATCCTGGGCATTCTGATGCCGGCCCTCGCAGCGGCGATGTTCGCCGCCCTGTCCACAAATCGCAGCACCGACGTCCGGTTGAGCGAATCTCGCGATACTCGGGAGCTTGCGGCCTACCTTCCGGACGACGCGGCCGGAGCGACCAGCTTCGCCACCGGTCAAACCGCGCGCTGCGGTACCGGCACCGCGCTCGTCGAGTTCCGTGGCCTGCGCTTCGATTCCACT
This sequence comes from Kineosporiaceae bacterium, assembly GCA_035474375.1. Lineage (GTDB taxonomy): Bacteria > Actinomycetota > Actinomycetes > Actinomycetales > Kineosporiaceae > JANNPJ01. The sequence goes on from DATINJ010000124.1 coordinate 37,908, forward strand.
CAGGCCAGCCAGACCACGGTGATCAGCTATCGGTTGACCGCGGAAACCGCCGCCGATGGCCAGCCCACCCGGGTGCTCCACCGCTTCAGTTGCCTGGCCGCCACGTCGTCACCGGCCTACCCGCTCACCCCGGACAGCGACATCCCGCTCGCCAAGTACCTGTCCACGACCATCGACCCGACGGTGTCGACCTCATCCGGCACCGTTCAACTGACCACGACGAGCCGCAGCGGTGACCTGGTCACGACGGTCAGCGGACACCGGAGGACGTCATGAACCGCGACTCGGCCACCGCCGGGCCGGACGATCGAGGCGCGGCGCTGGTGCTGGCCCTGCTGTTCATCACCGGCGTCGGATTGATCACCGGGGCGTTGCTGACGTTCTCCAGCGCCAGCATTCGCTCCGCGACCGAACTGCACAACCGATCCCAGGTCGACCTGGACGTCGATGGCGCCCTTCAGGTCGCGCTGAACAGCGTTCGACAAAGCACGTACAACAACGCCGCCGGGGAAACCTGCCTCAACGGTGGCTCTCTGGACATGGCCGGAACCAATTCCGCGCTGGTCCGGGTGACCTGCACTCCCGGCTCGGGTACGGGGGCCGCCGCCGGTCTGGTGCCGATCAGCTCCGCCAACCGGCCGGGCTCGGCGATCCTGACGCTCGGGACCAACCCCGGCGAACCCGGAATCGGGCAATCGTCCAATGGCGTCCTGTGGGTGAAGGGGCGGATGTTCTCCAACTCCACCATCACCCAGGGCGGCTCTGGCTGCCCGGACACCCCACAGCCCCCCACCGGCAACTGCGCCGAGATCTACAGCCCGAACGCGAAGGTGATCGCGAAGGGCAACTGCCAGGGAACGATCTTCAGCGTGCCGGCCAAGGAGTGCAACGCCACCGGAGCAGACCCGTCCGGCCGCGATCTCGACCCGGGGACGGTCGCGGGCACCGCGGCCGCTTACGCCCAGCCGCCCACCGCGCTCAGCGATCTGAACCTGCGCACCGTGCCCACCACCTGCCCGGACAGCACGGTCACGCTGCAGGCGGGGTACTACGACGACGCCGTCGCCCTCAGCACCCTGAGCGCCTGCGGCAAGACCATCATTTTCGCGCCCGGAACATACTATTTCGACTTCCACAACGCCGAGATGGCGGCGACCGGAACCACCGCGGTGCCGAAGGCCAGCGATGTCTGGACGGTGAACAACAAGGACAGCTATCTGATCGGTGGCACGCCAAGCGGTTGGACGACCGGACCGCCACCGACCTTTCCCGGCGCCTGCGTCAGCCCGCTGACCACGACCACCGCGGCCGGTGTGCAGTTCGTCTTCGGCGGTGACAGCCGAATGGTGGTGACGGCAGGCAAGGTCGAACTGTGCGGTTCCTACTTCTCCAGCAAGCCGTCGCTGGTGATCTACGGTGCGAAAACCGGTGCGGACACGACGAACGGCCCGTTCACCAGCACGCCCAGCGGCACGTCATCGACGCCGACCGGTGCGACCGGCTACGCCACAATCCCGGCAGGCCAGGTAGTCACCAACGTCTCGGCGATCGGTGATTCGAGGGTGGCGACCGCCGTCATCACCCGGGCCAGCGGCAGCGCCGCCAAGGGCGGCGTGGTGCTGCCCGGCTATGCACCGACTCCGACGATCCCGGCCGGATCGATCCTGACCAGTGCCCAGGTGCTGGTGGCACACCAGGAATCGATACTGCGCAACGATGACGAAGCCGAGATCAGCCTCACCGCGGCCCGCACCGGCGCCACCCCGGCCACCCGGCAGATCACCACTAGTTCCAGCATGGTGACCGAAACGCAGGACTGGACCGACGCTTTGGCCAGCGAGGTGCACCGGTACGGGTTGACCGGCCTGCGACTGCAGTTCGATGTCACCGCTGCGGCCAGGAACGGTGGAAACACCTCGCTCACCTCAGTCCTGGACGGCGCCGTGGTCAGATTGACCTGGAAGCCACCTGCGGTGCGGGGCGAGCGGACGGCGATCAACGGGGCTGCCAATTGCATTGGTAATGCACCGTATCTAGCATCAGGGACCAACTGCGCCCTGATCACCACAAGCGGCAATCAAACCCAAATCTACCTTCAAGGTACGGTATACAGCCCTTTCGCCGCCCTGGACATCGCCATGACGAACGCCTCCGGGCAGGTTTTCAAATCCGGGCTGATCACCCGGTCGCTGCTGTTCAAAGTCACCGCCAGCTCGAATTTCAACCAGCCCGTCATCGAGATACCGGACAATTCGCTCGGAGCAACACCTTTGGACGTATACCTCACCGCCTATGCCTGCCCCACCGGCTCGGCCGCGAGTTGCGCAGCGGCGACACCGCCTGCGGCTCCCTGGCGGGTGGCTGGGCAGGCGGCGGCAACCATCACCGACACCGGATCGACTCCGGTCAGCGGCAGCCGCGAGATCACTGTCCGTTCATGGCAACTGCCTCGCTAACTGTCAATACCCACTCCGCGTGGCGCCAGTTAGGCCGATCGGGTTAAAAGGACGGGACTTTTCAGACACCCACTACGTACCGTGATTGGCGTGACCAAGCTTCTCTCTAGTCGGACGGCACATCGACCCTGAGTAAGGGAACGCGGTGCTGAACCACCACCACTGAGGGAAATGGGTTACCCATGCTGAAGAACCGCCTGCGCTCTGCCACCAACGACGAGAGCGGCTTCACGCTCATCGAACTCCTGATCGTGATCGTCGTGCTCGGCATCCTGGCCGGCATCGTCGTCTTCGGAGTGAGCACCTTCCGCACCGACGCCATCAATTCCGCGTGCGCCGCCGACACCAAGAGCGTCAACGTGGCCTCGGAGGCTTTCATCGCAAAAACCGGTGCCGCGGCGCCCAACGTTGATGCCCTCGTCGCCGCCGGGTACCTCAAGTCTGCTCCAGGCCGCTTGACCGCCATCACGATCGCCGCCAACGGCACCGCCACGGGTACCTGCGTCACCACCAACTGATCCTCGGCCCAGAGTCCGACGGCTCCTGCTTGACCAGCTCGGCTCGATGACAGAAAGTGCCCGGCGACCGCCTCGCCGGGCACTTTCGCGTCTGCTGCCGAACGAGCCGCTCAGGTCAGCAGTGACGGGATCGCGCCGGGCGGAACGGTGATCTCCTTCGGATACAGCGAGCGCGTCACGGCTTCCTCGTAACTCAGTACCCCGTCCCGGACCAGCGCATTCAGCGACATCTCCAGGGTGACCATGCCATCGCGCTGACCCGTGATCAGCTGATTACGCAGCTGGCTGGTCTTGCCCTCCTTGATGAGGTTTCGCACCGGCAGGTTGGCCACCAGTACTTCATAGGCCGCGACCATGCCGCCCTGGATGCGCGGCAGCAGCCGCTGGTAGACCACCGAGGTCAGGGTGTTGGCCAGCTGCACCCGGATCTGCGGTTGCTGGTCGGCCGAGAAGACGTCAACCAGCCGGTCGATCGCCTGCGAGGAATCGTTGGTGTGCAGGGTCGCGAACACCAGGTGCCCGGTCTCGGCGAGGGTGAGGGCGAACCGAATCGATTCCAGATCCCGCAACTCACCGACCAGCAGAACGTCCGGGTCCTCGCGCAGGGCGCTGCGCAACGCCTGCTCGAAGGACGCGGTATCGGTACCCACCTCACGCTGGCTGATCGCGGAGAGCTGATGGTCGTGCAGGTACTCGATCGGGTCTTCGATCGTCAGCACGTGCACCGAACGGTTCGCGTTGATCCAGGCAATGATCGACGCCAAGGTGGTCGATTTCCCCGAACCGGTCGGTCCGGTCACGAACACCAACCCCTGCTGCAACGCCCCGAAGCCACGCACCACGACCGGCAGATGCAGCTCGTCGAAGGACGGGATCTGACGCGGAATCATCCGCAACGCGATGGTGGCGTTCCCGCGCTGATGGAAGGCATTTCCCCGGATCCGGGCTTCGCCTCGCCAGGTGAACGAGAAGTCCACCTCTCCCCCGGCGTCGAAATCCTTCCACTGCCGAGCGTCCAGTAGTTCGCGGACCACCGCCCGGTTGGCCTCCTCGGTCACGTCGATTGCGCCGACCAGGCCGCCCAAGCTTCCGTTCACCCGCAGCAGGGGCGCCGCGCCGACGGTGAGCAGGAGGTCCGTCCCTTGCCGGGCCCACAGCCGGGACAGCAACTCGTCGAGATAGGCGGAGACAATCGATGGCATGAACCTAAAGTAGCAATCCATCACCCTGAGTCGTCGATGAACGTCCCGACTCGGCCGGCCCGTTGTCGGTCAGCGCGCGGCGACGCCCCCGAAAAAGGCGGCAACAGCGTCGGACGGCGAAGGCTTCGGCCAGTCGGCCACAACAGCAATGCCCTCGTCGGTCAGCTGCCAGCGCCCCAGCAAGCGAGCGAAGTCTTCCGGTCGACGCATGTGAAACTGCGGACCCATCATCGCCAGCGCTTCCGGGTTGCCGGCCAGCACATCGCTGTCGAAGTCGAAGGCGAGGAAACTCCCGGGCACGGTGGCCTGGTACAGGTCGTCCAGAGCCCTGGCCAGTTGCTCGTCGTCCAGGAAAGCCGCCAGCCCCAGGAACACCACGCCGACGGGTCCGATCCCCCAACTCGGCAGCGTGCTGTGCAGCACCGTTGGGTCAAAGGTCTGAAGGTCGGTCGCATCCCCGAGCGCGTACGTGGCCTGCGCGTTGCCGGCCAGGATCCGCTGGCCGGTCTCGACAGCCATCGGGTCGATGTCGGTGTAGAGCACCCGGGCGGTCGGCAGCACCTCGTGCACATTGCCCAGGGTCGGCACCCCAGCCCCGATCACCAGGAACTCCTCCAGGCCACGTTCGTGCAGGTACTGCACCGATCGGGCGAGAAATCCGCGCAGCGCGCGGAACTCATGGGCGCACGGGCCGTAGGCCGACTCGAAGGCCTGCGCCGCCGCGACGTCTACGTCGAAGTGATCCGCTCCGCCCAACCAGTAGTCGATCATCCGTGCCGTGCTCGGCGTATCAGGATTCATCGCACCATTCTCATCCAAATCGGATCCGATTTATCTCTCATCCACGAAGCGTGTCTCGGCATGCAACAAGTCCGGCCGATCGAGCGTCCCTGTGGAGGACGGGCGTCGACCCCGCCGGTTGATCATCAGACAGATAGCATCTCGGGGTACCGCTGGACTTCGATGACCGCTTCTCCCGCTCCAGCGGGGTCGCGGCGTCGAAGGTGGGGGTTTGCGCCGCTAAGTCAAGGAGGACGCAATGGGCTTGATCGACAAGCTTCGGAACGAACTGGTCGACATCATCGAGTGGCTGGACGACAGCCGCGACACGATGGTGTATCGGTTCCCGAGGTATCAGAACGAGATCAAGATGGGCGCGAAGCTCGTGGTCCGCGAGTCGCAGACCGCCGTGTTCATCAACGAGGGCACCATTGCCGATGTCTTTCAGCCCGGCACTTACACCCTTGAGACCCAGAACATGCCGATCCTGGCCACGCTCAAGGGCTGGAAGTACGGCTTCAACTCGCCGTTCAAGGCCGAGGTCTACTTCGTCAACACCCGACAGTTCACCGAGCTCAAGTGGGGTACCCAGAACCCGATCATGCTTCGGGACGCCGACTTCGGGATGGTCCGGGTGCGGGCGTTCGGCGCCTTCGTCGCCCGCGTCGTCGATCCGGCGGCGTTCCTGCGCGAACTGGTCGGCACCGATGCGCTCTTCAAGACCGACGAGGTCAAGGAGTTCCTCCGGCAGATGATCGTCGGGCGGCTGGCCGGGGCCCTGGCCAACGCCCAGGTCGCGGTGCTCGACCTGGCCGCGAACCAGGAGCAGATCGGCGCCCGGTTGGCCGGCACGCTGACCGAAGAGTGCCGCCCGATGGGCATCTCGATCCCGAAGTTCATCATCGAGAACGTCTCGTTGCCGGCCGAGGTCGAGGCGGCGATGGACCGGCGGACGCAGATGGGCGTGATCGGAGATCTCGGCCGGTACACCCAGTTCCAGACCGCCAACGCGATTGAGAACGCCTCCAAAAACCCCGGTGGTGCCGGTGACGTGCTCGGGCTCGGCCTGGGGGTCGGGCTCGGGCAGCAGGCCGCCGCCGCGATGAGTGCCGCCGGAGCGCCGGCCGCCGCCGCGGCACCGGCCCCGGCGACCGGACCACCACCGCTGCCGGCCACGGCACAGTGGTACATCGCGGTCGACGGGCAGCAGGTCGGCCCGCTGGACACGGCTGGCCTGCGCTCAAACGTCGCCAGTCGGCAGCTGACCGCGGCCTCCCTGGTCTGGCGGGAGGGAATGGGCGCCTGGACGGCGGCATCCGGCGTCCCCGAGATCGCTCAGTTACTTGGGCAGGTTCCGCCGCCCCTGCCGCCGCAGGGCTGAGCGATGTCCGAGCAGATCAGCGAGCCGGGCTTCGCTGCCGACGACGCCGATCGGCCATCGGCCGCGCACCAGCAGTTTCCGTGCGCGGCCTGTGGTGCCCGGCTGGAGTTCGCGGCCGGCACGACGGCCCTGCAGTGCCCGTACTGCGGCCATCAGCAGCAGGTCGTGACCGAGGCCGAGCGGGTGGTCCGCGAGCATTCGTTCAACGACTGGCTGTACTCGGCAGACAAGCCGACCGGTCATGTCGGGACCTACGCGGTGCATTGTTCCGGGTGCGGCGCGCGAACCGAGACCGACAAGCTCTCCGACGCCTGTCCGTTCTGCGGTGCCGCGATCGTCCTGGAACCGAACGCCGAGGCGATGATCACGCCGGAGGCGGTGCTCCCCTTCGGCATCCAGAAGGACGCGGCCCTGAACTCGATGCGCGAATGGATCGGCTCTCGCTGGTTCGCGCCGAACTCGTTGAAGGCGCTGGCCGCCCACGAGGACATCCAGGGCACGTACTTGCCGCACTGGACTTTCGACAGCGACACCACGACGAGGTACGAGGGCCAGCGCGGCGACTACTACTACACAACGGAGTCCTACACTGACGCCGACGGCGAGCGGCAGGAGCGCGAGGTCCGGCACACCCGCTGGCGCTCGACGTCCGGCACGGTGCAGCGGACGTTCGACGACGTCCTGGTTCCGGCCGTCACCAGCCTGCCTGACGACAAACTCAACGAGCTGGAACCCTGGGACCTCCCAGAGGTCAAGCCTTACCAGCCCGAATACCTGGCCGGCTACCAGACCCTGCGCTACGAGGTAGAGCCACCCGAGGGCTTCGAGCGGTTCAAGACCTCGGTCAATTCGACCATCGAGCGGGACTGCCTAGACGACATCGGCGGCGATGAGCAACGCCTCCATGGCACCGAGATCAATTGGGACGCGCTAACTTTCAAGTTGTTGCTGCTGCCGGCATGGCTGGCCGCCTATCGCTACAACGACCGAGCCTGGCGAGTCATGATCAACGCCCGGACGGGTGAGGTGATCGGCGAGCGGCCCTACAGCCCATGGAAGATCGCCGCAGCGGTCATCGCCATCCTCACTGCGCTGGCGATCGCCGTCGTGCTCTACAGCCTCACCCGACATTAACCGACCAACCCTTACCCGCTGGCTACCTGTGCCACGGTAAAACACGTCCTGAGGCCCGAAATCGGCCCGATCACGTGTCTTACCGTGGTACAGCCGCGGTCAGGGGCGTCGACCCGAAACCGCCGGATGACGCTGAACGTCAATAGCCGTGCACGGAATGCCAAAAACCCGGTGAACACGTCAAGCATCATGCCGGGATGGACATCTTA
>DATINJ010000125.1:0-10698 GCA_035474375.1 Kineosporiaceae bacterium
TCAGGCCGAACGGAGGTCTCTGGTAACCCGCTCCAGATGTCGTCACCCGAATTGACCCATTATCGGGCGATATTGTGAGGCTCTGGTCTGCGGAGGGGGGATCCGTTGAGTTGGTTCGGACCGAAGAGTCCGGTCTCCCCGGAGGCTGCCGCCTGGATCGGCCGATCGATGGACTGGTGCCTCGCACAATTCGGGCGCAAGGCGCTGGACGGCCCGGTGCTGGTGCCGGGGGAGGCGTTCTTCCCGCACCGCTATCAGGGCTTTTTCCAGGACGTCGAGGCCGTCCTGGAAAAGGTGTGCCGACGGATGGGCGTCGACCGACAGTTGATCGAGCCTGTGCTGACCCCGCCGGACGACCAGCAGATACTGGCCCAGGCGGCTCCGCCGTCAATCCGCTCGCCATCCCCGACCTCGCGATTCGCGCCGGGGATCGAAGATGGAAAACTACCCGGGTGACGAGTATGCCCGGTGTGGTCCCGCTGACCGACTCACCGCTCAAGTACGAAACCTATCGCCGGGTTTACGCCGCCGTGCTGCTGACCTCGCAGCCGACCGCGATCGCCGATCTAGCCGGCCTCGACCTCCGGGCCACAATGCGAATTCTGCAGTGGCTGAACAGTTCCGGGCTGGTCGAGCACGGGGGTGCAGAATGGCTGCCGAGACTCGATCGGGTGTCGCTGATGCTCGATTCGGTGGCCGAGGACGACCTGACTCAAACACCGATCCCGCGGCGCCCGCAGCAGCGAGCCCTGTTCTTGGAACGAGCGGCCACGTTGTTCGAGTACGGCGTCGAGTATCCGGAGGCCGAGGTGAACGAGCGGCTGAAGGAGCTCAACCCGGATTTTGCCGCGTTGCGTCGGTACCTGGTCGAGGCTCAGCTACTGACCCGCGATCACGGCATCTACCAGCGCCCGATGTCCCCACCGAGCCCCTGACGCCGATCGTTCTCGGTAGGAGGCAGTGGCCCCCTACCGAAGCCGTCGTTCCCGGGTCAGATGTCGATGCGTTCGCGATCTAGGCGGGCGGCGCCGTCGACGATGAAGTCCTTGCGGGGGGCCACGTCGTTGCCCATCAGCAGCTCGAAGACCCGCTCGGCGGCAGCGGCGTCCGCCATCCGGACCCGGCGCAGGGTGCGCTGGCGCGGGTCCATCGTGGTCTCGGCCAGCTGGTTGGCATCCATCTCACCCAGGCCCTTGTAGCGCTGGATGTTTTCCTTCCACTTGCGGTTCCGCTTCTCCAGCGAGCCGAGCAGGGTCTTGAGCTCGGTCTCGGAGTAGGTGTAGATCAGTTCGTTCTTCCGGCTCCCGGCGCCAATCACCTCGACCCGGTGCAGCGGCGGCACCGCGGCGTAGACCCGGCCGGCTTCGACCAGCGGGCGCATGTACCGGAAGAACAGGGTCAACAGCAGGGTCCGGATGTGCGCGCCGTCGACGTCGGCGTCCGTCATCAAGATGATCTTGCCGTAGCGCGCGGCCGGCAGCTCGAACGTCCGCCCGGAACCGGCGCCGATCACCTGGATGATCGAGCCGCACTCGGCGTTCTTCAGCATGTCGCCGATCGACGCCTTCTGGACGTTGAGAATCTTGCCTCGGATCGGCAGCAGCGCCTGGTACTCGGAATTACGCGCGTCCTTGGCCGTGCCGAGGGCCGAGTCGCCCTCCACGATGAAGAGCTCGGTGCGGTCGACGTCCTCGCTGCGGCAGTCCTTCAGCTTGGTCGGTAGCGACGAGGTTTCCAGCGCGTTCTTCCGTCGCTGGGTCTCCTTGTGCATCCGGGCGGCCAGCCGGGTGCGCATCGCCCCGACGACCTTCTCCATCACCAGGGCCGCCTGGGCCTTCTCGGTGCGCCCGGTGGAGAGCAGTTGCTTGGTCAACTCCTGCTCGATCACCCGAGCGACGATGCCGCGGACCGCGTTCGTCCCCAGTACCTCTTTGGTCTGGCCCTCGAACTGCGGTTCGGCCAACCGGACGGTGACGACGACGGTCAAACCCTCGAGGACGTCGTCCTTCTCCAGTTTGTCGTCCTTGCTGAACTTCAGCCGTCGGGCGTTGTCCGTGACCACCTGACGGAACGTCTTCAGCATCGCGGCCTCGAAGCCGGCGATGTGGGTGCCGCCCTTCGGGGTGGCGATGATGTTCACGAACGAGCGCAGTTCGGTGTCGTAGCCGGTGCCCCAGCGCAGCGCCACGTCGACGGCGCACTCGCGCTCGACCTCGGTCGGCGACATGTGCCCGCGAGAGTCGAGCACGGGGACCGTCTCCTTGAACGTCCCCATCCCTTCCAGCCGCCAGACGTCGGTGACCGGCGGGTCGGTGGCGAGGAACTCGACGAACTCGCCGATCCCGCCCTCGTGCAGGAACCGCTCCTCGATCGGTCCTTCCGCGGCCGGGGTGCCCGGAAGCATCCGCTCGTCCCGCAGGACGATCTCCAGGCCCGGCACCAGGTACGTGGTCTGCCGGGCTCGGGTGACCAGTTCGTCATAGGCGAACGCGGCGTCCTTGAGGAAGATCTGCCGGTCCGACCAGTACCGCACCCGGGTACCGGTGACCCCGCGCTTCACCCTGCCGGTGGTCCGCAGCACGGACTGGTCGACGAAAGGGGTGAATTCGGCGTCCGGGTCCGGGCCGGTGACGGGGTCGGCGAAGACCCCGGGCTCACCCCGCCGGAAGCTCATCACATGGATCTGGCCACCGCGGTCGACCTCGACGTCCAGCCGAGCCGACAGGGCGTTGACGACGCTGGCGCCGACGCCGTGCAGACCACCGGAGGCGGTGTAGGAGCCGCCGCCGAACTTGCCACCGGCGTGCAGTTTGGTGAAGACCACCTCGACCCCGGTGAGACCGGTCTTGGGCTCGACATCGATCGGGATGCCCCGGCCGTCGTCGTGCACCTCGACCGAGCCGTCGGCGTGCAAGATCACCTTGATGTGCTGGCAGTGACCGGCCAGCGCCTCGTCCACCGAGTTGTCGATGACCTCCCAGAGGCAGTGCATCAAGCCCCGGGCATCGGTGGAGCCGATGTACATCCCCGGGCGCTTGCGCACCGCTTCGAGGCCCTCCAGCACCGACAGGTGCCGCGCGGTGTAGTCCGATCCGCCCGAAGAGGATCGAGCAGCCCGACCAGCCCTCGCAGTACGTTGCGCGGTGGTCTCGCTGGGTTGCACGGCCACGTCGGGGCCCTTCCTGACAGTCCGGTCAATGGATGCAGACGAACGGGATGCAAGCGACAACCTCGGTGGTGCCGGCATAGCTTCCGACCCGCTCGGGCAGAAGCGCTACCTTGCCACCGGCTGCTGTGCTGCAGATCGGCCTACAGTGCGCAGATTACCCGGATCGCGTTGAGCCCCCGACCCGGCACGCCGGGCCGAGGCGGGAACGGTCACCATCTGCGACCGCCTACTCGGAGCGTTACGGCTTGCCGTCACCGTGCGACTACGCGGACAGCGAACGCAGCCGAACCAGGACACTGGGAAGGCTTCCGGGTGATTCACTGTTCTCACAGTGTCACCGATGTCCATTCCCGTCGGATCCCAGTCGGGATGTTCAAGGAGGTCACCCGTGGGTGCTGCAATTGCTACTGAAATCATGACCGCGGCCGACCGTTGTGACCGCTGCGGAGCTCGTGCCTACATTCGCGTCCTCCTACCCCGTGGCGGAGAACTGATGTTCTGCGCCCACCATGGTCGCGCCAACGCCTCGGCGCTGGTCGCTGTCGATGCCGAGATTCAAGACCAGAGCGAGGCCCTGGCGGCCACGCCCGCGATCGCCCCGGATGGCGAAGTCTGACCGGCGTGGAACGGTGATACTCCAGGTCAGAGCCCTAATGGGGGAGCTCTGGCCGGGGTCACCGACTTCGGGTTCCGGAAATCTCGGAGCCTTCGTTCGCGCAGATTCGCGCAACGCGACCGCTCACAACAAACGTCCGTGACGACAAGGTGCTAACTCGACAATGACCGAACGCGAGCAAACAGAGCCCGCCCGATGAGCAACCAATGAGCACCGCGACCGCTGTGGCCGCGGTGCTCATTGTTGTCGGTCTGGCCGGGGTGCTGATCCCGCTGCTGCCCGGCCCGATCCTGGTCTGGGCCGGAATCGGCGTCTGGTCGTTCGAACGCTCGGACGCCACCGGATGGGTGGTGCTGGCCGTCGCGACCGCAATTTTGGCTCTCGGGATGATCGCCAAGTACGCCCTTCCGGGCCGGCGGCTACGCGAAGCGGGTGTGCCATGGATCACGCTGGCATTCGGGGCGTTACTCGGAGTGATCGGCTTCTTCATCATCCCGGTCCTCGGTCTCCCGATCGGCTTCATCCTTGGTGTCTACCTCGCCGAGTTCAACCGCCTGGGTTCACATGAAGCCGCCTGGCCGTCCACCCGGCAGGCGGTGACCGCCGTCGGGCTCAGCCTGCTGATCGAGTTCGGCTCCGGGCTGCTCGCCGCCGGGGTCTGGCTGATGGCCGTGATCTTCGCCTAGCTCGAAGGCCAGGGGGTGCCGAAGGCGCCGTCGTGGGCCACCTCGGCGATCGGGCGGCGACCGCGGCGCAGCGAGGGAGAGCGGCGGTCCGAGCCGGCTGCAGCGGGGTAACCGAGACTGATCACGCCGACGATCCGGCGGTCGGGCGGCGCCTCGAACTCCGCGAGCACCGCGGCCTGCCGGTCCGGCGGTACCCCGAAGAAGCACCCGGCCAGTTCCCGGTCCACCGCCCCCAGCAAGATCAACAGCGCGGCCATCCCGGTGTCGACATCCCAGTACGGCACCGGCCACCGCGCGGAATCCCGATCCGCCCACCCCTTGTCCGGCTCGGCGTAACGGTCCAGGTAGCGATCGCGGTCGGAGAGGCAGAGCACCAGGACCGGCGCGGTCTGCATGCCCAGCAGCCAGCGATCGGGTTCGCGGTCCGCCTCCCGGGTGGCCTCCCAGAACCGGACGACGTCGGTGCCGGTACGCAGCACCACGAAGTCCCAGCCCTGGCTGAAACCCGCGCTCGGCGCCCGAATCGCCAGATCCAGCAGACCGGTCAAGGTCTCGGGAGGTACTGGTCGCGCCGGATCGTAGGCGCGGACCATTCGCCGGGCCCGGACGACGTCACCAAACTCCATGGGTGGAATCGTAGGTGCGTAGCTGTGCGTAATCTGAGCGGGTGGCTGACCTCAGCGCCGATCCGGCGCCGCCGTACCCGACGCATTGGGAGGCGGACGTCGTCCTGCGGGACGGCGCCACCGCGCACCTGCGACCGATCAGTCCACAGGACGCCGAGTCGCTCGAGCGGTTTCATCAGGGTCAGTCGCCGGAGTCCATCTACCTTCGCTATTTCGCCCCGATGCCCCGATTGTCCGCGCGCGACGTGCATCGCTTCACGCACGTTGACCACGTCAACCGGGTGGCGTTCGTCTGCACCGTCGGCGAGCACATCGTCGGGATCGCCCGATACGACCGGATCGACGACGACTCGGCCGAGGTGGCGTTCAACGTCAGCGACGCGCATCAGGGCCGCGGTCTCGGTTCCGTGCTGCTGGAGCACCTGACAGCCGCTGCTCGGGAGAACGGGATCCACCGGTTCACCGCCGAGGTGCTGCCGCACAACCGGAAGATGCTGACCGTCTTCCGGGAGGCCGGGTACGAGGTGGCCTCGCACTTCGACGACGGCGTGATCGCGGTGGAGTTCGAGCTCGCGCCGACCGACCGGTCGCTGGCCGTGATGGAAGCTCGCGAACACCGCGCCGAGGCGCGAAGCATGGAACGCCTGCTCAACCCCGCCTCGGTGGCGATCATCGGGGCCAGCCGGCGGCCCGGCACGGTCGGCCACCGGTTGCTGTCCGACCTGGTGGCCGGCGGATTCACCGGCCGGCTGCACGTCGTGCACCCGGAGGCGGACGCCGTCCTCGGCGTCCCGGCGGTCCGCCGGTTGGAACAGCTCACCGAGCCGATCGACCTCGCGGTGGTCGCCGTCGCTGCCGAGGGAGTGCTGGACGTCGTCCGGGAGTGTGCCGCGCTCGGCGTCCGTGGGCTGGTGGTGGTCTCCAGCGGGTTCGCCGAAACCGGACCGGAGGGCCTGGCCCGGCAGCGCGAACTGGTCCGGCTGGCCCGGGCGAACGGGTTGCGGGTGGTCGGGCCGAACTCCTGGGGATTGATCAACGCCGATGCCTCGGTCCGGCTGAACGTGTCCCTGGTGCCGGAGCTGCCGATCGAAGGCCGGCTGGGGCTGTTCTCCCAGTCCGGTGGGCTCAGCGTCGCCGTCCTGGCTGCCGTCGCCCGGCGTGGGTTGGGCCTGTCGACCTTCCTGTCGGCCGGAAACCGGGCGGATGTCTCCGGAAACGACTGCATGCAGTACTGGGAGGAAGATCCGCACACCGACGCGGTCGCCCTGTACATGGAGAGCTTCGGCAACCCGCGGAAGTTCTCCCGGATCGCCCGGCGGCTGGCCCGGACCAAGCCGGTGATCGTGCTGAAGTCCGGCACCTCCAACTTCGGCGTGCCACCCGGGCATCTGGTTCGCCCGAGCACCGCGCCCCGGGAGGCCTTCAACAGCATGCTCAAGCAGAGCGGCTGCATCCGGGTGGAGACGCTCAACCAGATGTTGGACGTCGCGCAGTTGGTGCTGAACCAGCCGCTACCGGCCGGTCCTCGGGTCGGGATCGTCGGAAACAGCGACGCACTCGGCATGCTGATCGCCGATGCCTGCGTGAGCTGGGGCCTGGAGGTGGCGCACGGCCCGGTGTCGCTGCATCCACAGGCCGGCCCGGAAGAGTTCCGGACGGCGCTGAGCGAGGCGTTCACCGGCGAGCGGGTGGATGCGGTGGTGGCGGCGTTCATCCCGCCGATCGCCACCGAGGCGGACCAGGTGGCCAGGGTGCTCGCCGAGGTCTCGGCCGGGTACCCGATCCCGGTGGTGGCCTGCTTCCTCGGCACCAGCGGGATGAGCACCGGGACGACGCTGATCGACTCCGGCGAGTCGGGTCTGGTCAACCCGCGGCCGATCCCGTCCTACCCGACTCCGGAGGAGGCGGTCCGGGCACTGGCCACGGTGGAGCGCTACGCCGCTTGGCGCCGCCGCGATCCGGGCACCCGGTTCGAACCACCGGGGGTGGACCTGAGCGCGGCCCGGGCCGTCGTGGCCGAGGCGCTGGCCGGCGCCGACCCGGGCGAGGCTGGCCTGCTGCTCGATCTGGAGACCACCGCTCGGTTGCTGGCCACGGTCGGCATCACGCTGTGGCAGGCGACGCCGATCAGCGACCCGTCCGACGCGGTGGCCGCGGCCGAAGCGATCGGCTACCCGGTGGCCCTGAAGACCACCGCCGAGCACTTGCGGCACCGGGTGGATCTGGGTGGGGTGCGACTGAACATCGATGACGCCGAGCAATTGCTCACCGACCTCGACCAGATGCGGGCGATGCTCGGACCGTTGAACGGTGACAGGTTCGTCGTCCAGCGGATGGCCCCTCCCGGTGTGGCCTGCGTGCTCCGGACGGTGGAGGATCCCTTGTTCGGGCCGGTCGTGTCGTTCGGGTTGGCCGGTGACGCCAGCGAACTGCTCGGGGACATCGCGCACCGGATCCCGCCGCTGACCGACGTCGATATTGCGGACCTGGTGCGTTCGGTCCGGGCCGCTCCGAAATTATTCGGTCACCACGGTGCCGCCCCGGTGGACGTGCCGGCGCTGGAGGATCTGATCGCCCGGGTGGCCTGCCTGGCGGACGAGTTGCCCGAGGTCGCTGAACTGGAGTTCAACCCGGTTGTGGTGTCCGGCAGTGGACTGGCCGTGCTCAGCGCCGTGGTCCGGCTGGCATCCCAGGTCGAGCGCTCGGACACCGCCCGCCGGGAGCTGCGCGGCGGCTAGGTTGCCCGGGTGGGCCCGGGAGCGCTCAGGTGGTGACAAGATGGGTGGATGCGCGAACGACCTGGGGCGGACGCCGCCCTCAGCGAGGGCCACGGCTTACCGGCCGACCTCGTCACCGAAGTGGAACGTGCCGGGTTCTACCCCACGCTCGTCCACGATGCCCTGGATGTCGCCATCGCCGGCGAGCAGGTGCGTTCGTACCTGGTGCACCAGGAGACCACGTTCGACCGGGTGGAGGTGCGCCGACACGTCACCGTGCTGGCGCTGACCCCGACCCGGCTGGTGGTGGCTCATGCCGACGATCATGACCCGGATGCGCTCAGCCCGCAGCCGTACGCCTCGGCGTCCACCGAGGCGGTCCCGTTGAGCAAGGTCAGCTCGGTGGTGCTCTCCCATGCCGTGATCCAGCCGGAACAGCACCGCTCCGGTGCGGTACCCCGAGAGCTCAGCCTGACCATCGGCTGGGGTTCGCTGACCCGGGTGGACCTGGAACCGGCGTCCTGCGCCGACCCGGACTGCGAGGCAGACCACGGCTACACCGGCACCCTCGCGGCCGACGACATCACCATCCGGTTGAGCGCCGAGGCCGAGGGTGAGGCGGCGGTCCGGGCGGCGGCTGCCTTCGCCCGCACGCTCTCCGCGGCCACTGCCGGTCTCTGAACAACGTCGGAACTGGTGAACGTCGGAGCAGATCGGTGAACCCGCCCGTCTCGTCGAGCGGGCCCAGCGCAGCCACTGAAGCCGATTTGGGCTGGTTGCCAGAACGCACGCTGGCCGACGTTCTGCCCGCCGCTGCGGCCGCGCTCGGGGTGCAGGTCCGCTCCGGCGATGCGGCCGGGTTGGTGCTACCCCCGGCCCGGACCGTCGTCGTCCTGCTGGTCGACGGGCTGGGCGACCAGCAGCTGGCCGAACGCGGTGGGCACGCGCCGTTCTTGCGGTCCTTGCGGGCCGGGGCGGCCTCGTCGACCCTGGCCTCCGGCTTCCCGAGCACCACCGCGACCAGCATGGGGATGCTGGGCACCGGTCTGTTGCCGGGTGCGCACGGCCTGGTCGCGCTCGATGTTCTGGACCCGGACCGAGACGTGCTGTTCAACGAGCTGCTCTGGGATCCGCAGGTCGATCCGCGCCGGTGGCAGCCGAGCCAGACGGTGTTCGAGAAGGTTGCCGCGGCCGGCCTGGACGTGATCCGGATCGGCCCAGGGTTCTTCGACGGTTCCGGCCTGACCGAGGCGGTGCAGCGCGGCGGCACCTTCGTCGCCGCACAATCCCTGGAACAACGGGTGGAAGCCGCCCTAGCCGCGGTCCGGGCGGCCCGGACCGGTCTGGTGTACGTCTACTGGGGAGATCTGGACAAGGCCGGACACGAGCACGGCTGTACGTCGTGGCGCTGGATCGAGGAGCTCGAGCGAATCGACGCGTTCACCCGGCGGTTGGCCGAGGGATTGCCGTCCGATGCGTTGCTGCTGGTCACCGCCGATCACGGGATGGTAGACGTGCCGTTCGAGAACCGGCTCGATCTGGCCCACGAGCCGGATCTGGCGGCCGGAATCCGGCATGTCGGCGGTGAACCGCGCTCGCTGCAACTGCATTGCCGCGCCGGTGCGGTGGACGATGTGGTCGCGACCTGGCGGGAACGGCTGGGATCGACGATGACCGTGCTGACTCGCGCCGAAGCGGTTGCGGGCAACTGGTTCGGACCGGTCTCCGACCACGTGCTGGCCCGCATCGGGGACGTCGTCACCTCGGCGGTCGGTCCGGTGGCGGTGGTCGACTCCCGGACGGCGCGACCACAGATCCTGAGGCTGATCGGCTTCCACGGCGCCCGAACCCCGGACGAAACCCTGATCCCCCTGCTGGTCTCCGGCGCCTAGGTCAACGGCTCGCGAAGTAGTCACCAGGGTTGACCCACGTGCCGCCCAAACTTCTCCCGTGATCATGCTTGGGAGGCGCGTCAGCGCCGGCGTGCCCGTCTACGCACCCGGCTTGAACAGACGATGCTACCGTCGGTAGCATATGGGGCATGGCTGAGCCTACCCAGAAATACTCCATCTCGATGCCCCGCGATATCGCTGAGGCAGCGCGGGCTCGCGGGGGGTCGTCCGGCTTGTCTGCTTACGTCGCGGCGGCGGTGGCACGTCAGATCGAGCGGGACAATCTCAACGAGTTGATCGCTGTGGCGGAAGCAGAGAACGGACCCACGCCCGAGGCTGAGGTGGAGGCTCGGCAGGAGATCATCCGGGCGGCTCGCGCTCGGCTGGCCGAGAAGCACAACGAGGGCGCCGCATGACCGGTACCCGAGTGGGATCGGGCGGAACGCTGATCTTGGACAGCGAAGGTCTGGCCAAAGTGGTGAGTCGGGACAGCTCGGCGCTCGCCTGGCTGACGACCGCAGCCCGGGAAGACCTGAGGGTGGCAACGAGTGCGGCGACGGTTGTCGAGGTGATGCATCCTCGGATCAGGCGTGCCGCCCTGGATTGGACGCTCTCCAGGATCATTGTCGAACCGGTGACGGGTGAGGTCGCGCAGCGGGCGGCACGTCTGCTCGCGAAAGCTGGACTGCATGGTCACAAGTACGCGATTGACGCAATGCTCAGTGCTACTGCGCTCGGCAGCCAGGCTCCGATCATCGTTCTCACGTCCGACCCCGATGATCTTGCTGTGCTCTGCGGCCCAGCGGTGACCATCGTAAAGATCTAAGCCGGGCACACGTGTGTGGGCGATGACCCAGGCTCTGGGTCATCGCCCACACACACGTGGTCGGGTCGGCCCCGAAGGGTCAGTCGCGGCGCTGGCCGAACACGATGTCGTCCCAACTCGGCACGCTGGCTCGGCGCTGCTTGCGATTGGCTCCCGGCATCGGACG
>DATINJ010000126.1:0-33013 GCA_035474375.1 Kineosporiaceae bacterium
TTCGCGGACCAGGGGCAGGTCACCCTGACCGGCCAGATCTTCCCGGCCGCGGGTAGCACCGGCATCGAACTGTTCGCGCAGGGCGGCGCCGCCACGGTCAACGCCCTGCGGATCTTCCAGCTGCCGTCGACTTGGTGAGGGGAGATCAATCCGGGGTGTTGACCATGCTCCAGGCGGCGCGTTCGAGGTAGGTCCAGAGCACCGACTCGTAGGCCGGCGGGAGGTGCAGCGAGTCAACGGCCGCGCGCATGTGCAGCAGCCAATGCTCCCGGGCCTCGCTGTTCACGGTGAACGGCGCGTGCCGCATCCGCAGCCGGGGGTGCCCGCGTTGATCGCTGTACGTCGTCGGCCCGCCCCAGTACTGCTCCAGGAACATCCGCATTCGCTCGGTCGCCGGGCCGAGGTCTTCGGGGTACATCGGGCGCAGCACCGGGTCGGTGGCGATGCCCTCGTAGAACCGATCGACCAGGCGAACGAACGTGTCGTGCCCGCCGATCGCCTGATAGAAGCTGATCTGCGGGTCGGCGTCCTGTACCTGCGAGTTCTCTGGAACCTGTCCTGCCACGACTGCAGTATCTCAGTCGTCGCGCCGGGTACGAAGTGGTGGGTCAGCGCACGAGATCGGTCAGTGCTCGAGATCGTCGGCTCGAGCAGCGCTTCGCGGCTCGGGTTCTTCGTCGTCATTGACGATCACCGTCCGCGGCATCGTGCGCATCTCGATGCCCTCGGCGTCCAACCGCATCTTGATTCGCCGGCGCAGTTCCCGCGCCACGACCCACTGCTGCAGCGGTTGGGTCTTCACCACCACTCGCATCACGACGCCGTCCGTGGTCAGGGCCTCGACGCCCCAGACCTCCGGTTCATCGATGACGAAAGCGGCGTACCGCGGATCGTTGCGCACCTGCTGGGCGGTTTCCAGCAACACTTCCTCGGCATGATCGATGTCCTCGGTGTAGCCGATGTTGACGTCGAGCACGGCTCGGGCCCAGCCCTGAGACTGGTTACCCACCCGCAGGATCTCGCCGTTGCGGATATACCAGACGGTGCCGTTGACGTCGCGCAGCCGGGTGATCCGCAGCCCGACCGCTTCCACCGAACCACTGGCGGCCCCGACGTCCACCACGTCTCCGACGCCGTACTGGTCTTCGACGATCATGAACATCCCGGACACCACGTCGCGGACCAGGCTCTGCGCGCCGAAGCCGAGGGCAACGCCGAAGACACCGGCTACCGACAGCAGCGGAGCCACCTCGAAGTGCAGTTCCTGGAGCACCATCAGCGTCACGATCAGGGTGATCGCGATGGTGGTGAGGCTGCGCAGCACCTGGGCCAGAGTGCGGGAGCGGGCCTGCCTGCGGGTGCTCAGCAACGGCGGCGGACTGGTGCCGGCCACCGGAGCGCCCGGCTCGCTGGAGGCGGATTCGTTCGGCTCGGTGCCGCCGGTGCCGGTGCCGGTGGCGGCAGTCCGGGACGGCGTGGCGTTGGCTGCCCCGGTCGCGATCCGCTCGGAGAGCCGGTCGATCAGCCGGTGCAGGGCCCGGCGGACCAGGACCCCGAAACCGATGATCAATAACAGTCGCAGCGGGGTGCCGAGGACGACCTCGAGGATCTGGCCGAGGCCCTGCTTGCCGGTGAGCCGAGTCACAATGCCGCAGACCGAGATGTCCGACTTCGTGCAGGCGACGGCGGACTGGGCCTGGATGCTGTCGATCGAAGTGCGGAAGTTGTCGGCGATGTCGGCGAGCGCTCCGCTGGATGTCGGCGAGGGGGTTGGCGTCCCGCTGGGACTCGGGGTCGGGGTCGGGGTAGCCGCGCTGAGCAGGGTGGAGCCGACCAGCGTCTGGCTGAGCTGGATGTGCGCGGATACGAGTGGGGACAGCAGCACAAATAACCTTTCGGGACGGGTGTGGATGGCCCCTCGAGGTTAGTGGCCCGACCTGTCAGCCTCGCCCGGCACTCGATGCCTTAGCACCTCAACGCTCACTCAGGCGGCCCGCGACAAAACCACAACGTGCACGATCACGACCAGATTTCGGCCGTGATCATGCACGTTATGCCCGGGAAGGAGCGGTTACGGCGCCTTGATTCCCTGGTAGTCGTAGACCTTGATGGTCCGCTTTCCGCCGACCTTGCCGCCGATTCTCACCTTGCGCAGAGCGCTGTTGTTGTCCGGGTTCGACTCGACCAGCTTCTGGTCCGGGTTGGCCAGCACCTCGATGTAGTAGATGCCCTTCGCGAGGTTCGTCACGTTGAAGGACTGGCCCGGCCGGTACTGCGCGTAGGTGTCACCCCAGCCGGCGTCGAGCACCTCACGGATGCTCAGCGCTCCCTCCGAACCACAGGCCGTGGACAGATCGGTCGAGGCCGGCTGGAAGTTCGCGCCGTCGGCGTTCAGGTTCACCGGGTCGGTCGGGGCCAGGCAGAACGCTTCCTTGCCGCTGCGCTTGGTGAACTTCTTGGTGCTGTCCAGCAACCGGTACGTGGCGAAGGCCTTGAAGTGCCAGTGCGTGTGTCCGGGGCGGGGATCCCACTGCAGGCCCCCGGCCGGCGCCGAGCCAACCTCGTTGCCGGCGTTGTCATAGAAGTACTGGTAGGCAGTCATTTCCTTGGTGCCCTTGATCCGGAACCCGTCGACCACCAGCGGTGACGGCCCGGCGTTCCACACCGTGGCGCCGAAGTTCAGGTACGTCTTCTTGGACTTGCTCCGGCTGAGCTCGATCCCGTATGCCGGAAGCGACTGAAGGTCGGGCATCGGCCCGGCGACGCCGGCGACGTCGGCGGCCCGCAGGGTCTTGGTCGGCGCAGCGGTGTGCGGCACGGCGGCCTTGCCCAGCGACTTCTGCCGGGCCAACTCCATCTTCGCGTGCTGCGGAGACAGCGTGCCGGTGGTGGCAGCGGAGTCGTGCATCCCGGCCATTCCCGCCATGTCGTGGTGACCGGCGCTGGTGGTGGCAACGGCGCCCTTGTCACCCTCGACGTAGGTCTTGACGTTGAGCTTCGTCGTGACGTCCGACTGGTCCGCGGTCAGCCCGAGGGCCTTCTGCCAGGGCGCCAGGATCGTGACGCGCAGCGTGTAGAGGCCGTCCGCGCCCTTGAATGAGATCGGGTTCTCCCAGTTTCCGAGAGCCGGTGTGGACCAGCCGCGCTGGATCCCGAGCACGCTGCCCTTGGCGAACGGGTGGCTACCGCAGCCCTGCGGGTACGGCGACGTGGCGGCACCGTCCGGCACGGCTCGAGCGGCGTCGTACGAGCTCGGGCAGAAGTCCGTGGTACCGCTCTTCACCTTTTTCCCAGCCTTGTTCGTCACCGTGTAGGAGAAGAACTTGGTGAGGTGATCGACGCTGGTGAACAGTTCGGAGGGCAGGCTGGTGGTCGTCTTGCTGGCGCCTTCACCCAGGGACAGGGTGGCCTGGATCGGGTCGCGGTAAGACTTGCCGCGCAGGGTGCGAATCTCGAACGCGGCCTTCTCGGCAATCGTGTAGACGCCAAGGTCGTACAGGTAGACAGGCTCCTTCTTACCGCGCAGGACGTCCTGCTGGTCGGTCGAGGAGACGAGGTGCAGTGCCGGGCTCGGCGAGTCGGCTGCGACGCTATCGGCAGCGAATCCAGCCGCAGACAGACCGGCAGCAACCACTAGAGCGGTCGCCGGCGCCAGCCGTTTGAGGGCAGCGCGATGTGAACGGTTCACGGATCCCCCCTCAGGGATAGAGAACCACAACCCATCCGTGGGCCGCGGTCCCGTAACCGTATGTCCTGCGGAAATGTAGATCAATCAGACCAGAGGATGACATTGGCGCCGCGAAGGCCCGGCTCTCGTCCTAAAGGTGGACGTCGAAAACCAATTGTGAGGAAGGAAATACCGGCAGTGATCTTGGCTGCCGGGTCAGCAATTCCGGCCAGGATTACTCGAGTCGCAACCCGGTGCGGGCGGCGAGGAAAGTGAGGCTGTCCGCGGAGAGCGCGATCGTCTTCGACATCGCCCGGGCGCCGTGCCCGACGTCCTTCTCCAATCGCAGTAGGATCGGCCGGTCGCCGCTGCTGGCGTGCTGCAGCGCTGCACACAGCTTCCGGGCATGCAACGGGTCGACCCGGCTGTCGCCGTCGAAAACCGTGAAAAGAGTTGCGGGGTAGTCAATTCCATCGCGCACCCGGTGATACGGCGAGTAGCCGAGCAGCCAGCCGAGTTGCTCGGCATCCTCGGCCGAGCCGTACTCCACGTTCCAGGTGGCGCCCAAGCCGAACTTCTCGTACCGGACCATGTCCAGCAGGGGAGCGGAGCACACCACGGCGGCGAACAAATCGGGGCGCTGGGTCAGGGCGGCGCCGACCAGAAGGCCACCGTTGGAGCCGCCGCTGATCGCTAATTGCCCGCTCGTCGTCCAACCATCTGCGATCAGGCGTTCCGCGGCGGCGTGGAAATCGTCGAAGACATTCTGCTTGTTGGCGAGCATCCCGGCGCGGTGCCATTCCTCGCCCTCCTCGGAGCCGCCGCGAAGGTTCGCCACCGCGTAAACCCCACCGGCTTCAGCCCAGGCCAAGATGTTCGCCGAATATCCGGGCGTCAACGGCACATTGAAACCGCCGTAGCCGTAAAGAATTGTCGGTCGGGGGGCGGTCGGCTGAGCCGTTCCATCGGCGAGGTCCAACAGATCGGCCCGCGCGGTGACGAACATCCGAACCGTCGTCCCGTCGGCCGAGGTGTAGGCGATCTGTCGAGTGACGACGCTAGGAACCTCGACCGACCCGGGTGGTGCCGAGAACAGGTCGTAGATGTGCGTCCGCCCGTCGTACCGGTAAACGTGGGGCGGGGTGACGTGGTCGGTGTAGCTGAACCAGGCCTCGTGCCCACCCTCCGGCCGGGACAGCAGGCCACCGATGCTGCCGATTCCCGGCAGTTCGATCTTTCCCCGGGCACCGGGCAGCCTGCTCCCACTGTCCAGATCGTGCACGCTGATCTCGGAGACCGCGTGCCTGGTCCAGCCGGCCAGCAGCAGTGGGCTGTCCAGATCCGACCCGTCCAGCACGGTGAAGTCCTCCAGCACCGCCTCCGGATCGTGCGCGATCAGATCCCGCCAGTGCTCCGGCCCGGGCGTGCTGGGATCGGTCACCGCCAGTCGGCCGCGCGGAGCATCCAGATCGGTGGCGATGTAGAGCCGGCCGTCGCGCCCGACATGGGCACCCACCTGCGCATCCAGGCCGACCGCCAAGGGGCGGAACTCGGGTGCCTGATGGCCGCCGGAGCGCAGGTCGGCGATCCAGACGTCGTTGCGCGGCGCCGTGCCGACCGCCGCCGAGACGATCAGCCAGTGCCCGTTGCGGGACAAGCCGGCACCGAAGTAGGTACGCGGGTCGTGCCCGGCGCCGAAGATCTCGACATCCGTCGCCGGGTCGGTACCGAGCCGGTGCAACCAGATTCGCCGGTGATACTGCTGCTCATCGGCCGGCACCAGGTCGGGCGCCAACCTGCGGACGTAGTAGTAGGCAGGCACCCGAGTGGTCGGGCCGGAGTCGGCGGTGGTTTCCAGGCCGCCGGGAATCCAGGAGATGGGGGAGTAGCGGGCCCGGTCGATCGGCCCGTCGACGACTTCGCCGGTGGCCACGTCGATCACCCGCAGCACGCTCTCCTCGGTGCCACCCTCGGAGACCTGGTACGCCAGCAGCGTGCCCTCCCGATCCGGCTGCCAGGCATCGAGCGTGGTCAGCCCGGTGGGGTCGAGCACCATCGGGTCCACCAGCACCCGGGCGACCGGTTCGGCGCTCTGGTCGCCCTCCTGGTCGGCGGTGCTCCCGGGGTCGGTCGAGGGCTCGGGGCCGGCGTCGATCACGTACAGCACGCCATGTTCCTGGCCGCCCTCGCGGCGGACGAAGAACCGTCGACCGCCGCGCCAGATCGGCACCCCGACGACACCAGAACCCAGCAGTTCGGTCAGCCGGTCGATCACCCCGGCCCGACCCGGCCAATCCGCCGCGGCCTTGGTGACCAACTCGTCCTGCGCGTCCGACCAGGCCTTGGTCCGCAGGTCGGCGACATCTTCCAGCCAGCGGTACGGATCGGCGACCTGATGGCCGTGCAGGTCCTCGATCAGATCGAGGCGCTCTGCCTCGGGATACACCAAGCGCCCGGCAGGCATGGAAGGCTGCGTCATAGTGCCACCCTAGGACTCCTAGTTCGCACAGAAGGGGGCAGGCGTCGCCGTGGATGTCTGGCAGGATGCCCCGAGGCAGAATCACCGTCTTTCTGGAAGCGCAGCCGTGACTGATCAGTCAGACCTTCCGGGCGTTACGACCGCCGGTGCCACGCCGGTATCGGACGCCGTTCCATCGTCCCTACCGCCGATCACCGCGGGTCCGCTCGATCTGGACGCCCCCGCCCCGGCCGAACTGGTCGAGCTGGCCGAGGCCTTCGGGGTGGCGACCGAGTTCTGGGACTGGCGCGGCGCGCACGTCCCGGTCCCGACCCGCACCATCCTCGGTGTGCTGGCGGCCCTCGACATCCCGATCCAGACCGGGGATGACGTGCTGACCGCCCTGGAGGACGCCGAGTTGCGGCCCTGGCGGTTGCTGCTGCCGGACATCGTGGTGATTCGCGAGGGCGAGTCGGCGATCGTCCCGGTGCACATCGACCACGAATTGGTAGATCTCGTCGAGGTCTGGTTCGTCCCTGAGGACGGCGAGCCCCGGCAGCTCGCGCCGCGGACGCAGGAACCGGTCTCGGCCCGGATCGACGGTCGGATCGTCGTCCAGCTGGCCTTCGAGTTGCCCGGCGACCTCCCCCTGGGCTGGCACGCACTGCGCGCCCGGCATCCGGGAGTCGAGCCCGGACCGCAGACGTACGGTCATCCACCCACCGATGTGACCCGCCCGTACGTGGTCACTCCGGTCCGGCTGGAGCTGCCGCCGGCTGTCGCTCACGACCGGGCCTGGGGGTTCATGACCCAGCTGTACTCGGTTCGGTCTCGACAGTCTTGGGGGCTCGGCGACCTGGCCGATCTCAAGGAACTGGTCAGCTGGAGCGCCCGCGAGCACGGCGCCGGATTCGTGCTGGTCAATCCGCTGCACGCGGCCGAGCCGATTCCGCCGATGGAGGCTTCGCCCTACCTGCCGACCACTCGGCGCTTCGTCAACCCGATCTACCTGCGGTTGGAGGACATCCGCGAGGTTGCCTACCTGCCGGCCACCGAGCGGGCGATCGTGGAGTGGCAGGCCGAGGCGATGCAGGCGCTGAACACCGACCCGGCCGAACTTGATCGGGATGCCGTCTGGACGGCGAAATGTGCTGCCCTGGAATCTGTTTACGTGCAGCCGCGAAGCCGCGAGCGGCAGGCCTCGTTCGCGGCCTTCTGCGCCCGCGAAGGGCAGGGCCTGGCCGACTTCGCGATGTGGAGTGTGCTGACCGAGCGGTACGGGTTGCCGACCGAGAACTGGCCCGCGCATGCCCTCGACCCGCGCGGTGACGCGGTCGCGCACATGCATTTCGAACTGGCCGACCGGGTCCAGTTCCACATGTGGTTGCAGTGGTGCCTGGACGAGCAGCTGGCCGCGGTGGCCAAGACGGCGAAGGACGCCGGGATGCCGATCGGGGTGGTGCACGACCTGGCCGTCGGGGTACACCCGGACGGCGCGGACGTCTGGGCGCTGCGCGACGTGCTGGCTCGGGACGTCACTGCGGGCGCCCCACCGGATGCCTTCAACCAGCAAGGTCAGGACTGGTCGCAGCCGCCGTGGCGGCCGGACCGGCTGGTCGAGCTGGGCTACGCGCCGTACCGCGACATGCTGCGCACGGTGCTACGGCACGCGGGCGCGCTCCGGATCGATCACATCATCGGGTTGTTCCGGTTCTGGTGGGTACCTCGGGGCAACAGCCCGGCGGACGGCACCTACGTGCGCTACGACCACGAAGCGCTGATCGGCATCCTCGCTCTGGAAGCCCACCGCGCCGGTGCCTTCGTGATCGGTGAGGATCTGGGCACGGTGGAGCCGTGGGCCCGGGACTACCTGCTGGAGCGCGGCATCCTCGGAACCTCGATCCTCTGGTTCGAGAAGGACGCCACCGGGGCACCGCTGCCGCCGCAGAAGTGGCGCTCGCTCTGCTTGGCCACCGTGACGACGCACGACCTGCCGCCGACTGCCGGTTACCTCGCCGGCGAGCATGTGGAGTTACGCGAGCGGCTCGGTCTGCTCACCCGATCCTTGGCGGAGGAGTGGGCGGTCGACGAGGCGGACCGGCAGGCCGTGCTCGACCAGCTCACCGACCTCGGACTGCTCCCGGATGCGCCGACTGAGCGGGACAAGATCGAAGCCCTGCACGTATTCCTCACCCAGACCCCGGCCCGGCTGATCGGGGTGGCCCTGGCCGATGCGGTCGGTGACCGGCGGACGATGAACCAGCCTGGCACCTCTCGGGAGTACCCGAACTGGAAGCTGCCGCTGGCCGACGGTGTCGGTCAGCCGATGCTGCTGGAGGACGCGATGGACGCGATCCGGGTGATCAGCCTGGCCCGGACCGTCGACGTTCCGTTGCGCGAACAAGCCGCACTCCCGGACCCCGAGCCGGAGATCGAGCCGGAGGTCGAGGTCCGGGCAGAGGTCGTCGAAACGGAGTCGGTGCCTGCGGTCGAGGAGTCAGCGGTCATCGAGGCCCAAGTGGAGCCTGAGGTGGTGGCCGAGCCCGTGGTGGCGGTCGAGCCCGAGGTGGACATCGAGCCCGAGGTGGTTGCCGAGTCGGAGGTTGAGGTCGAGCCCGAGCTGGTGACCGAGCCCGGGGTTGAGGTCGAGCCTGAGGTGGTAGCCGAGCCCGAGATGGCGACTGAGCCTGAGGTAGTGGCCGAGCCCGAGCTGGCGACTGAGCCCGAGGTTGAGGTCGAGCCCGAGGTGGTAGCCGAGCCCCAGCTGGTGACCGAGCCCGGGGTTGAGGTCGAGCCTGAGGTGGTGGCTGAGCCCGAGCTGGCGACTGAGCCTGAGGTTGCGACCGAGCCCGAGGTGGACGTCGAGTCCGAGGTGGTGGCCGAGTCTGAGGTTGAGGTCGCGCCTGAGGTGGTGGCCGAGCCGGAGGTTGAGGTCGAGCCCGAGGTGGCGGTCGAGCCTGAGGTGGTGGCCGAGTCTGATGCCGGGGCTGTGCCTGAGCCTGAGGACGGGCCCGAGCCGATGTTGAAAGCGGAGCCGGCGCAGCGGCCCGAGTCGACGTCAACAGCGGAGCAGGCACAGCACACGGAGCCGACGTTGAAAGCCGAGCCGGAGCCCAAGCCCGAGCCGGAACCTGCCGCCGAGGCCGAGCGGGAACCCGAACCCGAGCGGGAACCCGAACCCGAGCGGGAACCCGAGCCTGAGGCCCAGCGCAGACCCGAGCCTGAGGCCGAGCGCAGGCCTGAGGCCGAGCGCGGGCCCGAGCGGGAATCCGAGCCCGAGCCCGAGCCTGAGGCCGAGCGCAGGCCGGACCCGTATGCCCGACCCACGCCGAGTGCTGAGGTGCAACACTCGCCGAGCGAGGCGCCGCCGACGCCGAAAGCCGGCCTGAGGCTGGTGCCACCCAAGCCCGATGAGTCGGCCTAGCCGCCAAGCCGCCTGCCAAGCTCGGCCACCAGGCCCACCCGATCACTAGGCCGCCCGACCACTTGGCGCCCGACCACTAGGCCGCCGGGCCGCCGGGCATGATCGCTGAAGGGTTGGCTGAAATGAAGTGCGCGCTATAGCCCCGCACTCTATTTCAGCCAACCCTTCAGCGATCATGGCAAGGCACCCAGGCCCAGGTAACCAGCGGCTCAGCTATCCAGCGGCTCAGCTATCCAGCGGCTTAGGTATCCGGGTCTCACCGGAGCTGACAGTGGGTCAGCACCGGAACAAGCCAGGCGGCCTCTCCGGTGCTGACCTACGGTTTCAGGATTCCCGGTCGCAGGCCTGTGCTCGGGCAGCCCGGGCGACGGCGTCCCGGCCCTCGATCACCATCCGCCGCAGCGCCGGCTCGGCCTTGACGTCCGCCAACCAGGCATCCGAGGCGGCGAGTACGACCTCGGCCGGCTGGCTTCCGGGGTACATCCCGACGGCGATCTGGCTGGCCATCTCGCTCGTCCGGTCCGCCCAGATCCGGGTCAGCGACTCGAAGTACGGCGTCACGAACGGGGCTAGCAGCGCCTTGTCGTGCACTCGGTTGAAGCCGCCGATCACGGCCGCCTGAACGGTGTTCGCCAGATCGCCGTCCTCCACCACGCTCTTCCAGGCGGCTGCCTTGGCTTCGGCGGTCGGGATCGCCGCGCGAGCAGCGGCGGCGTGCACTCGACCGGTTGCGGTGTCGTCCCGGGCGAGTTCGGCGTTGATCTGATCCTGGTCGGCACGACCAGCGGAGACCAGGCCGGTGAGCAGGCTCCAGCGCATCTCGGTGTCGACGGCCAGGCCATCGATCGGCAGGCTGCCGTCGAGCAGACCAGCGAGCGTGCTGGTCTGCGCGTCGGTGACGGCATTGGCGGCGAACGAACGGGCCAGCAGCAACTGCAGGTCGCTGCCGGCAGGTGCCTGCTGGAGCAGCTTCAGCAGGCGATCGCCGGCGGCAGCGACCGTTTCGGACTGGAACTCCGGCGCCACGTAGTGCTCCAGCGCACCGGCCAGCTGACGCAGCAAGGTCTGGGCGACGCTTGGGTCGTCCACCGAGGTGACGTTGGTCAGGATCAGGTCGGTGAAAGCACGAGCCGACAATTCGGCGTCCCGGGTCATGTCCCAGGCTGCGCCCCAGATCAACGTCCGGGGAAGCGATTCCTCGAAGTCGCCCAGGTGTGCGATCGCCGTCCGTAGCGAGGTCTCGTCCAACCGGATCTTGGCGTAGGCCAGGTCGTCGTCATTGACCAGGAGCAGGTCCGGCCGGGGTCGGCCGATCAGTTCGGGGACCTCGGTCACCGCGCCGTTGATGTCCAGTTCGGCTCGGCTGGTCCGCCGCAGCTTGCCGTCCACCAGGTCGTACGCACCGACGGCCAGCCGGTGGGCCGGCAAGGACGCGCGACCGCCCTGCCCTTCCTGGCCGATCGCCACCCGGGTGAGCAGACCGTCCGAGTCGGTTTCGATCAACGGGCGCAGGGTGGTGACGCCGGCCGTGCGCAGCCAGTCGTCGGCCCAGGCGTTGAGATCGCGACCGCTGGTCTTCTCCAGGTGACCGAGCAGGTCCGCCAGGGTGGTGTTCTGCCAGGCGTGGGTGGCGAAGTACTGCCGCAACCCGGCGTCGAACGACTCCACGCCCACCCAATGAACCAACTGCTTGAGCACCGAAGCGCCCTTGGCGTACGTGATTCCGTCGAAGTTCGCCTCGACGTCCTCCAGGTCCCGGATGTCCGCGACGATCGGGTGCGTGGAGGTCAGCTGATCCTGCCGGTAGGCCCAGGACTTCTCGGCGCTACTGAACGTCGTCCAGGAGTTCGCCCACTGCGTGGCCTCGCTCTGGCACCGGGTGCTGGCGTACTCGGCGAAGGACTCGTTCAGCCACAGGTCGTCCCACCAGCGCATGGTCACCAGGTCGCCGAACCACATGTGCGCCAGCTCGTGCAGCAGGGTGAGCGCTCGGCGTTCGATCAGCGCCTCGGGCACCTTCGAGCGCATGACGTAGACCTCAGTGATCGTCACGGCGCCCGCGTTCTCCATCGCCCCGGCATTGAACTCGGGGACGAACAGCTGGTCGTACTTGGCGAACGGGTAGTCGCAGTCGAAAGTCTCCTCGAACCAGGCGAAGCCGGTGCGAATGACGTCGTTCAGATTTCCGGCGTCCAGGTATTCGGCCAGCGAGCGGCGGCAGTAGACGCCGAGTGGGATGGTCCGACCGTCGCGCACGGTCAGCTCGTCGTGTTCATGGTGGTACGGGCCGGCGATCAGTGCCGTGACGTAGGTGCTCAGCAATGGCGTCGGCGCGAACCGCCACACCGCAAAGCCCTCGCGGACCGGTTCCGGCGCCGGGCTCGGCGACACCGAGACCACCTGCCAGTGATCCGGCGCGGTCACGGTGAAGGTGTAGGTGGCCTTCAGGTCCGGCTGGTCGAAGCAGCAGAACACCCGCCGCGCGTCCGCGACCTCGAACTGGCTGTACAGATAGACCTCGTCATCCACCGGGTCGACGAACCGGTGCAGTCCCTCGCCGGTCTGCATGTAGGCACAGTCGGCCACCACCCGCAGTTCGTTGCGTTCGGCGAGGCCGGTGAGCGCGATCCGGCCGGTGCTGACCACCTCGGCGACCGGCAGGGCTCGGCCGTTGAGGACCACCTCGAGGACGTCGGGGGCGATCAGGTCGATGAATGTGGTGATCTCGCCGGCCGTGCCATCTGTGCCATTGAGGTCACCCGTACCCGAACGAGCACCGAAGGTAACCACCGTTGTCGACCGGAACGTCCGCGTGCTGGTGGTCAGGTCGAGCTCGATCGCGTAGGAATCGACCGTGAGCAGGGCCGCGCGGGCGGCTGCCTCCTCGCGGGTCAAGTTGGTGCCGGGCACGCGTTCCTCCTCGTCGCACCGGGGTGCGCTGTGCAGATTTCTCTGGCCGATCATCTCATTCCGAACCTGATCCGATCGTGGCGCTGTCGGTTCAGGGGGAGGTATCCGTAGATTCCCGCCGTTCCTCGGGATTCTACGGATTTCTTGTCAACAGGGGATGACACCGGAGGACGTCGGCGTTGGGCCAGCAGACGGAACGATTCTTTGACGCCTGAAAGGCACAGACGGATGAGCGAGCGCAACACTGCGGACTTCTGGTTCGACCCGATCTGCCCCTTTGCCTGGGCTACCTCCCGGTGGATCCTCGAGGTGCAGAAGGTTCGGGAGATCGACGTGCAGTGGCACGTGATGAGCCTTTCGGTGCTGAACGAGGGCCGTGACCTGCCCGCCGAGTACCAGGAAATGATGGCGAAGGCGTGGGGCCCGGTGCGCGTCGTCATCGCCGCCCGGGAGTTGCACGGCGAGCAGGTGGTCAAGCCGCTCTACGACGCGATGGGCACCCAGATTCACCCCGGCGGGGAGAAGGACTACGCCGTGGTGATCGAGAAGGCGCTGTCCGAGGTCGGGCTGCCGGCCGAGCTCGCGGCGTACGCCACCTCCACCGAATACGACGCGCAGTTGCGCGCCAGCCACGCCGAGGGCATCTCCAAGGTCGGTGAGGACGTCGGCACCCCAGTCGTCGCGGTGAACGGGGTGGCATTCTTCGGCCCGGTGATCACCCGGATCCCCCGTGGCGAGGACGCAGGCAAGCTCTGGGACGGCACCGTGCTGGTCGCCAGCACGCCCGGCTTCTTCGAGCTCAAGCGCACCCGGACGGAATTCCCGGTCTTCGACTGACTAGTTGAGGGGAGTGGCACCGCCGGCTATTAGCGGGGGTGCCACACTTGGCTCATGCGCGTCCATCTGGGTTCCGATCATGCCGGTCTCGAGCTGAAGCAACACCTGGTTCAGCACTTGGAGAAGGCCGGGCACGAAGTGATCGATCATGGCCCGTTCGAGTACGACGCGGAGGACGACTACCCGCCGTACTGCCTGCGCACGGGTGAGGCTGTGGTGGCCGACCCGGGGAGCCTCGCGGTCGTGGTCGGTGGCTCCGGTAACGGTGAGCAGATTGCCGCCAACAAGGTCAAGGGTGTGCGCTCGGCGCTGGCCTGGAGCCTGCAGACCGCCACGCTGGCCCGCCAGCACAACGACGCCAACGTCATCGCAGTCGGCGCCCGGATGCACTCGGCCGACGAGGCCACCTCCTTCGTCGATGCCTTCCTGGCCGAACCGTTCAGCGGTGACCTGCGCCATGCCCGGCGGATTGCCGAACTGCGCGACTACGAGCAGACCGGCGTCCTCCCCCCGCTCCCGCACCCCTAACCCCTCGCCGCGCCCCCGAACTTGCACGAAGCACGCCCACAGCTGTGGGCACGAGACACCGCTGCGGCCCTGACCATTCGAAGTAGCCCCAACCATTCCGCGATCATGCACGGTTGCCCACCTACGCCCCGCGATCATGCACGGTTGCCCGCCTGCGCCCGGCGATCATGCACGGTTGCCCGCCTGCGCCCCGCGATCATGCACGGTTGCCCACCTCAAAGCGGGCAACCGTGCATGATCACCGCAGAGGTTTTGGGCACGGTCGCTCGCCGCTGATCAAGACACCGTCAGACCAGCAAGCCGCAAGATCGCCGCCTGTGCCCGTTCTGTACGGATTAACGCACCGAAGGCGGCATCGCTGGCCATCACCCGACGGCGAGGCGATCGACCATGCCAGGCTCGCTGCTATGACCGTGTTTGTGCCTCCGCGCGTCGAGTGATCGCCAGGCAGTGGTAGGCCCTAGAAGACCCAGCCGCAGAAGGCGGCGACCGGCCAGCTGAAAGCCCTTGCAGCGGAGTCGAATCCGGTTGCGTCGGTGACGGTGATCAGGCCCGCGTCGGCCAGGCCGGTGAGGGATACCGAGCCGAGGTAGGCGGCGCCCAGGTCGCGGATGTCCAGGGCGAAGGCCGCCGGATCCGTGGACGGCGTGCACTGTGCGTGGTCGGGGCCGGCGATCAGTCGCCAGCGTCCGGCGTTCCAGGGGCACAACTCGTCTCGCACCTCGAGGACGACGTCCAGTTGCGTGCTGTACCGCCGGGCAGCCAGTGCGGCGGGCAGGTCGACCAGGCGGACCCAGAGGTTGTCCGTCGCAGAGATCTGCCCGGCTCGGCGGTCGAGGAGGAACTGGAAGAGCGGGTCGTCGGTCGGGCGATAATCCAGCTGGACCTTGATGCTGAGATCCAGATCGAGCAGCCGGCCCCAGAGCGCGCGGGCCGCGGCCGGATCCCGGGCCACGAATTCGCGAATCTTCACCACGCCGGTCGGGCGGTTGTCCACCCAGGCATCGGTACGTCGAAACAGTGCGTAACCGCGGGCCGGACCCTCGTCGTCTGCCTCGGCCACGAAGATTCGCATCGATTCGGCGCCTTCTCGGCGGCGCGGCGGATCGAAGACGAACCGCCGGCGCTGCGCTGTGCTGTTCCGCGACACCATCCCTGGACGGCCCGCTCGGGCCGCCTCGTAGCAGTCGCCGACCACGTCCGCGTGCCGGTCCACCTCGACTGTCTCCAGTCGGATTCGGACCTCGTCGGCGCCGGGCACCGGACGTAGCTTCGAGCCGCGGGGGAGATCACTGTAAAGCGATTGGCTGGCGGCGCCGTAGCCGAACCGACCGTAGATCGTCGCTTCGGCGGCGTGCAGGGCCGAGACCGGTTCGCCGCGCTCATGTACGGCCCGCAGATGGTCCGCCATCATCGCGGTCAGCACCCCACGGCGACGGTAGACCGGATGGACGCCGACCCAGGTCAGCGCCCCACAGGCGACCGAACTGCCCGGGACTGGCAGGTCAACCGAGTAGACCGAGTTGATCCCGGCGAGCTGCGCCACGCCATCGATGTCGGGCAGGTACGCGCCCCGGGTTCGGTCCCATTCGAAGCAGGCGATCGTCGGTGCATCAGAATCGCTGTCGGCAACGTCCGGGCTGGCGAAGGCCCAGCGGTCCAGCTCGAGAATCGCCTCCGCGTCGTCCGGGCCGAGTTCGGCGATTCGTGGTGAAACCCGTGCTGTCCGCTCCGTCGCAAGGCCCATGCTGGCATCGTCGCACTCGAGACCGTGGCGCGGCATCTGGGTTTATTGGGGCACCGGCCGACAGTGCACGAATGCCAGAAATCGCGCAGCCGGCAGGCCACTGCGAGGGCGCTTGTCTGGCCTATCTGACGACCTGGGCGACACACCCCACGGTTACACATCGTGGTCATTTCAATACAGTGCGGTAGTGTCCGGATGTGGTCACGTTGAACGACGGTCTGCCGCCGAGATCAGCTGCGGCTGGTTCATCGCGTCGTCCACAGTCAGGCTTTTGGCGTGGCTACGCCATGACCGGACTCCGAGTCGCGACCGGGCCCGGAGCCGTGACCGATACCCGGGCGCTGCCGAGCTCCCGGGTCGCGACCGGATTTCCGGTGCCGCGGCAGCGCGTTTCCCCGTCCCGACGCCGCCGGAGGCCGCGGCTCGGGTTTCCGGTGCGCGGGATACTCCTGGCCGCGTGCTCGGTGCTTTTCGCGATCGTGGCCGCCGTCGCGCCGCCGCTGCTCCCGGTCGCCGCCATCCTGCTCTTCCTCGTCATCGGGTCTGCCGCGCTGCGACCCGGGTACCTGCTCCTGGATGCCGGCCTGGTTGGCCTCGTGGTGACCGTGGTACTCGCCTTGAGCGGTCGGCAGGCCTGGTCCGGGCTATCGATCGGGCTGGTGATGATCGGCGCGGCGGTGCTCGGAGCCGTGCGGCACCGCGAGCGTACCGGGCTGGTCGGATCGGTCGGTGGGTCCGCAGCCGCCGACGCCATGCTGGTGGATCTGCGCAATCGGGTAAGGGTTCAGTCCGCCGTCCCCGCGCTGCCGATCGGCTGGCATCTGGACACCGATCTGCGCCCGGCCCATGGCGACAGCTTCAGCGGTGACTTCCTGGTCACCGCCGAACCGGCTCCGGACCGGCTGGAGCTGGTGCTGGTGGACGTGTCCGGAATGGGGCAGGTCGCGGGTGGCCGGGCGTTGCTGTTGGCCGGTGCCTTCGAAGCCTTGCTGGACGCCGTCCCCCGGGATCGGTTCCTCCCGGCCGCAAATCAGCACGTGCTGCGACACGGGGACGACGAGGGGTTCGCCACCGCCGTCCAGGTCAGCCTCGATCTGAGCAGCGGGGAGTTTGTCCTGAGCGGCGCCGGGCACCCACCGGCCGCGCATTACCAGGCCGGTTCCGGGCGGTGGACGGTGTTGAACGGCGACCAAGGGCCGGCCCTCGGCCTGCTGGCGGAGGCCGAATATCCGAGTATTTCGGGCTTGCTGGGGCGCGGTGATGCGTTGCTGTTGTTCACCGACGGTCTGGTGGAGAGCCGGCGGCTGGACGTCTGGCGCGGCATCGACCGGCTCACCGGTCATGCGGATGCCTTGATCGCCCGAGGGGTGGACGGGTTGGCGGCCCGGATCGCCGAGGCCATCCGGGCCGAACAGGGCGACGACCGGGCCCTGGTCGTGATCCGCCGGATCTGAGGACGCCGGATCTGGGGACGCCGGATCTGGGGACGCCGGATCGGTGTAGCTCAAGTGGGGGGCACCGGAGGTCGAGAATCCGTCGTGATCAGCAGCCATCGGAAGAAGATGCTCACCGTCGCCCTGATCGCGGCGGCAGCGATGGCATCGCCCCTGGTGGGGCCCTTGCAGACGGCTCAGGCGGCAGAGCACAGGATGTACGTGGCGCCGTCCGGTGACGATTCCGGCTCGCGAATCAGCGCCGGGCAGAGCCCGCTGGCGACGATCGCGCGGGCGATCCGGTTGGCCCAACCGGGTGACACCATCGTCGTCCGTGCCGGGACGTACGTCGGTCCTGCGGGTTTCGGTGCGCGCCCGGGCCACGCGTCCGCCCCGATCCGGCTGCAGAACGCCCCGGGTGAACGAGTGGTGATCGCGGGGACACTACAGCTGGAGGACGCCGACTACTGGCGGGTCAGCGGAATCAACGTCACCCAGGATCCGAACGGCCCGCGCAAGGAGTTCCTGGTCAAATTCGACGGCGGCACCGGCTGGGCGTTTCTGAACGCTGAGGTCTGGGGCAGCCGCGGGGTCTCCAACGTGATGATCAGTGGCTCCGCGAGATACGGCAGTCCGGAGGACTACCGGGTGGCGGGCAATTGCATCCACGACAACAACGCTCGCGGCGACGCGTTCATGAACGACCACAACATCTATCTGATGCCCGGGTACACCTCCGGCCCCGGAGTGATCGAGCGCAATCTGCTGTTCAACGCCGAGAACGGGGCGGCGATCAAGGCGGCCGGTCCGACGTCGGCCACCGGTGCCTCCCGGGTGACGATCCGCCGCAATACGATCGCCCGAACCGCTGCGGGAGTGATCGTGGGGCACGGCAGCAACCGGATTCGGATTCGGAACAACCTGTTCGGGCCGCAGCTGAAGCGGCCACCGGCCGGTGCCCGGTACGTGCGGAACTACGACGCCGCGGTGATCGGCAACCATGTCAGTGGGACGGCGAACACCTCGGTAAATAACGGTGTTTGGGGATTTTCGCGGTCGCGGCACTCGACCGGCGACAGTCCTCGGCCGGTCACCGGTGCCGGCACCGCCTGGGTTCGCCCGGATTTCGACCACTTCTCGTGCTCCGGATTTCATCCCGACGACCCGCAGGCTCAGCGCTACGGTCGCTACTCGTAGGGCTGCTTTCCCTGCCGACCTGCGAATATCATCGGTTTGTGGCGCACCCTCGGATG
Organism: Kineosporiaceae bacterium; assembly: GCA_035474375.1. Taxonomy (GTDB): domain Bacteria; phylum Actinomycetota; class Actinomycetes; order Actinomycetales; family Kineosporiaceae; genus JANNPJ01. The sequence continues at coordinate 18,258 of DATINJ010000126.1, forward strand.
TATGACGACGACGACCCGTTCCTGCCCGAACTGCGCAAGCTCTGCCTGGCGCTGCCGGAGGCCGTAGAGAAGGAGAGCTGGGGTCGCCCGACCTTCAGAGCCGGGAAGATCTTCGCGATCTACGCCGGTGACAAGGAGCACCCGTACGGCGTGGTCTTCAAGCCGGACGACGACGAAAAGGCAGCCTTGGTTCAAGATTCACGGTTTTACTCGCCGCCGTACTGGGGGCCGTTCGGCTGGCTGGCGCTCGACTTCTCGGCGGCTTCCGTCGATTGGACGGAAGTCGCCGAGTTGGTCGAAGTGTCCTATCGGCAGGTCGCACTCAAACGGATGCTGGCGATGCTGGACTCACGCTGACCCGGGTTACCGGAGTCTGGGCGCTACGCAGCAGCAGGAACGACAACCCGGCACCGATCAGCCCGGCCACGCCGGCCAGGACGAAGGCGCCGTGCAGTCCGGCGGCGAAGGCGTCATGGATTGCACTGTCGAGCTGGCTGCGGAACGCCTCCGGGGTCTGAGCGAGCAGGTTCACCCGCTGCCCACCGGAGACCGCCGAGGCGAGCTCCGACGCCCGTGGCACGTTCTGTTGCTGGAGGACATCGGTCGCGCGTGCGGTGAACAGCGTGCCGAAGATCGCGACGCCGAAGGCCAGGCCGAGCTGACGGGCGGTGTTCACGATCCCGGCGGCCATCCCACTGCGCTCCAACGGCACGGTGGCGAGCGCTGCCGAGGTCAGTGGCGGGCTGGAGAGGCCGACCCCGGCACCAACCACCATCGTGCCGAGAACCAGGTCGCGCCAGGATGAGTCGGCCTGGATCAGATTCAGCAGCAGCGACCCGATTCCGATCAGGGCCAGCCCGCCGCTGATCGACCGGGCCGGTGGGACGCCGCGGAGGAACCGGCCGGACAGCGCGGCGACTGCGAATGCGACGATCGACAGCGGTAGCAGCGCCAGACCCGCCGCCAAAGGGCTGAGGTTCAGCACCGACTGGAGCCAGATCGACACCAGCGCCAGAGTGCCGAAAGCGCTCAGCGGCAGCAGCAGCGCGGCCAGGCAAGCGCCGGTGAAGATGCGATTGCGGAGCAGCCCGAGATCGATCAGTGGCTGAGCCCGGTGCTTTTGCAGCAGCACGAAGCCGGCCAGCGCGATCACCCCGACGCCGAAGGCGATCACTGGACCGCGCGCCGTCCAACCATCCTCACCCGCCCGGATGATCGCGAACGTGATCAACCCGGCCGCGACGGTGAAGGCGAGCATGCCGCCGAGGTCCAGCCGGATCGGGCTTCGCGGCCCGTCGGTGAAAACCATTGCGGTGAGCGCGATCGCCGCGACCGAGATGGGCAGGTTCACGAAGAACACCCAGTGCCACGACAGCAGGTCGGTCAGGGCGCCGCCGGCTATCACCCCGGCTCCGGCCGCTGCCCCGGACACCGCGCCCCAGATGCCGTAGGCGGTGCCCCGGTCCGCTCCCTGGTACGAGACGTTCAGCAGCGCGATCGTGGTGGCGAACATGGCCGCCCCGCCGACCCCTTGGATTCCCCGGGCGATGATCAGCCATTCCACGTTCTGGGCCGTCCCACAGGCCAGCGAGGCGAGCGCGAAGGTGATCAGACCGGCCAGGTAGACCTTCTTCCGGCCGAGCGCGTCGGCGATCGACCCGGCGCCGAGCAGCAGCGCGGCCAGCGCCAGCGCATAGATGTCGATCACCCACTGCAGCTGGCTGAAAGCAGCCCCCAGATCCCTGGTCAGATCCGGCAGCGCGACGTTCACGATCGTCACGTCGATCAACAGCATGAAGGTGCCCAGACAGACCGCGATCAGCGGTGCCCACTTGCGCATTGCGCGCTCCTCTTCGTCAGTGGTCGAGTGCAGGCGGCGGCGATGCGGCCGGCTATGGGAAGGACGAACGCGGATGCCGGTGGTCGGACATCCGCCCGTGGAGATCATGCCGAGAGCGGCCGAACCCATCCAACAACCCGGGGAAGACTGCGTAGAATCCTCCACCAGGAGGATGAATGTCCGAAAAAACCCTCACATTGGACGAAGTTGATCACCAACTTCTCCATGCCTTGCAGTTGGATCCGCGAGTCCCGTTCGTTCGGTTCGCACGGCTCGTCGACGTCTCCGAGCAAACCGTCGCCCGTAGATTCCGGCGGCTCCGATCGGCGGGCGTGGTTCGGGTGGTCGGACTGATCGATCCGATGTCGCTGGGGCAGTCTTCCTGGCTGATCCGGATTCAGTCTCGACCAGATGCGGCGGCTGTGCTCGCTGACGCGCTGGCCCGCAGGCCGGACATCGGCTGGGTCACCCTGGGCTCCGGCGGATCGGAGATCTTTTGTGTGATCTGGTCCCGAACCAGCCGCGAGCGCGATGAGCTGCTGCTGCAGCGGTTGCCGAAAACCGCTCAGGTGATCGCTTTCAGCGCGCATTCGGTGCTGCATGTGTTCGACGCCCCGGACGGGTGGACCACCGGTGGCCGTCGGCTTCCGGAGGAGGCCGCTGCCAGCCTTCGGTCCCAGGCGCTGGGCGGTGGGGCGCAGCCCTGGAGTACCCGGGCGGTCGATCCCACCGCAAAATCGTTGGAGTTGTCCGCCGGGGACGAGGCGCTGTTCAAGGAGCTCGAGGTGGACGGCCGGGCCCCGGTCAGCAAGCTGGCCGAGCTGACCGGCTGGACCGCTGGCCGGGTCAATCGCCGGTTGGAGGAACTCGTTCGCGCCGGGCTGCTCTACTTCGACACCGAGGTGGCGTTGGAGACGATCGGGTTACAGTCCAGTGCTCTGCTCTGGCTCACGGTCAGCCCTGGGCGACTCCAGGCCACCGGGGAGGCTCTGGCCGGGCACGACGAGGTGGTCTTCGTCGCTGCTACCACCGGGACGACGAATCTGGTCGCGTCCGTGGCCTGCCGGGACACCACCCACCTTTACCAGTACGTCACCGAAAGTCTCGGCACGCTGGACCTTGTCGGGCTGGAGGTCGCTCCGAACCTGCGCCGGATCAAGCAGGGTCGCTCGATGATGGTCGACGGCCGCCTGGCTTTCTGACTCGGCGGCAGACGACGTCGGGGTGGGCCACTACGGGCGGGACTGGCGGGCGGGTTGACCGGGCCTGGGCGCGGCGGCGGCCGAAGGGTCGCCCAGGTGCTCGATCAGGGCCTGGGTCTGCGGTTCCAGATCCACCCCGGACGTCGTCAGCACGAACCGCAGGTGCTCGGTAGCGGCGACCATCCGAGTCGGCCCGCCGAGCGCATGCTCGGCGCGCAGGATGTGCCGCCACAGGTGCTGGGCGGTCGGCGCAGCGCGTAGCCCGGCGGCAGCCGCTCGCTCGACCGCCACCTGGTCACCCTCGGACAGACAGATCTGGCTGAGCCGGTCGGCAGCCCCGACGATCAGCTCTTCCGCGCGTCGTTCCAGATCTGTACGGGGTAGCCAGACATAGGTGCCGTGGATGATGCCGCCGACCACCGGGCCGCGGACCAGATGCAGGGCACGGATCAGCAGATCCCGCTCCCGGGACGGATCGCTGGCCTGCCCGGCCCGTTCGACCAGGGTGCGAAGCACATCCCAGTCACAGGGCACATCCGTGGACAGCCGAATTCGGCCGTCGCGGCCTTCGCGAATCCGGGGCAGGCCGTCCGGGGCGGGTCCGAGCCAGGTGCGTACCTGGTCGAGAGTGCCGTCCCGGACGTCACCGGTGACTCCACGCGGCCAGACCGCGGCGGCCAGCACGGTCGGATGGGCGCCGGAGGGATGCAACGCCAAGTAGGCGACGATCTCGGCGGCCAGAGCGCTCCGACTCGGGTCGATGAACCCGGGCGCGCGCACCTCGACCTCGCCGAGGACCGCGACCCGGGTCTCGGCCTGTGCCCAGGTGACGTCGTCGGCCTCGGCCACCCGATCGGTGTCGGGCAGCAGATCCGGGGACAGCCCGGGTCGCGACCCCGACGTGGTCGCCGACATGAACAACGAGTGCAAGCGCTCGATGCTGCCGTCGCCCAGCCGGTTCGCGGTCACGTTGAGGGAGAGCTCGTCGCAGCTCAGGTTGCCCGCGTCGTCCACCCGCAGTCGCCAGCACGCGCCGGGAAGTTCGCCGGTCACCACGACGGCGAGGTCGCTCCGGCGGCCGGCCAGGGTCTGGAGGCGCTGGGCGGTCGGCGCGCTCAGCGGGGCGCCGTAGATCGCCACCCGCTCCGGCCGGCTGCCGGGTGCCGGGCCACCGGTGAGGATCTGGATCGGGCCGGTCCGAGGCATCCGTCCGGAACCCAATTCCAGCCGGTCGGTGAGGTCTCGGGCATCCGAGCAGGGCAGCAACCGACCGGCGGCGATCGCCGGCAGCGTCGAGGGAAGGTCGGAGGTCAGCACCTCGATGCCGCGGGACCAAGGGTTTCCGGCCAGACCGAGGGCCAGCGCGCGGACCACCGCCGCGGCCATCGCCGGATGACCGACCACGGCTACCGGGCCGGCCGCCGCGCCGAGATTGACCAGCGCATCCCGGCCCTGCGGGTCTCGCCCGACCGAGGCGAGCAGCGGGTAGACGCTTTCGCCGTCGGCCACCAGGTGCTGGGCATCCTGGTAGTCCAGTCGCCAGCGCAGACCCTCGTCGGTGGCGATCCAGGGCGGCGGAGCGGCCGGATGCGCCATCGTCAGCAGCAGGTCCAGACCTTCGTCGTCGACGACCGCGCCGTAGGCCTGGGGCAGCGGGTTGCCGGTGTCCCGGCAGCTACCCGGCAGGGATCGCAGTGCCAGGTCGAGCAGGGCGCCGCGGTCGGCGTCCGCCCCGGCCCGGAGGTACACCTCGGTGTTGACCGATTCCGGATCGGGGTCAGCGGCTGTGCCTCGGCGCCGCCGGATCACCAGCAGAGTTCCGAGCAGGGCAGCGGCCAGCAGCCCGGCTCCGAGCAATTCGGCGGCGACCAGTTGGGCGTCGTTCCGGCCGGGGTCCGCGACGGAACTGTCCGGCTGGACGGCGGCCCGAACCGGTCCGCTGACCGGCGTCGGCTGCGACCGGTTCTGCTGGGCCGGTTGGCTCGCCGCAGCCGATGGGTGGGCAGTCCCGACACCTGCCGCCGGGGGAACCGCTGAACGTGCTGGAGTGGCGGCCGCCTTGGTCGGGGCGACAGACCTGGTGGGGGCGACAGTTCTGGGTCCGGTGGCGGCTACCGACGGAGCCCCGGCCTGGGGCACGGCGCCAGCTCGCTGCGTTGCAGCGGGCGATTCGGCGCTGGCCGGCCGGCTGGCAGTGGGTCGGCTGGTGGTCGGTCGGGTGGTGGCAGGTGGTGGCGCCACCGCGCCGCCGTCGTGCTCCGAGCGATTCGGCTGAGCCTGACTGCCCTCGGCCTGGACCGTTCCAGCCGCCGGTGCGGTCTCGGGGGTCAGTGCCGATCGGTCGGCGACGTACCGGGGGACGCCGATCGCGTCCTCGGGCATCACCAGTCGCCAGCCAGGCTGGATCAACCGGGCCAGATGCAGCGTGCGCCCGTCCGGCTGGGGTCGGCCCTCGTTCAGCCGGTAGATCTCCTGGTAGCGCCGACCGTCACCGAGATGCCGCTCGGCGATGCCCCAGAGCGAGTCGTGATGGCGACCGGCCGGAGCCTCGACCTCATAGACCTTGTGCCCGTCCAGAGCGAGCTCGTCCTTGTCGATCCCGGCAGTGCCCTGATGTCCGAGGATGTGCGAACCGGACTCGCCGCCGATCATTCCGATGGTGGCGGCCCGGCGTGCGGTCGCCTCGGCAGCGGCCGCTTGTCGCGCGGTCAGCTGCCGGGCGGCTGCCGACTGGCCGGTCTCGGCGTGCACCGGGGTGTCCCCGTTGAAGACGATCACATCGTCGGAATCCGCGAACGGTGCCGCCGTGGCCACGGTCTGGCTGGACCGCCCGGAGGGACCCGAACTCACGGCGGCCTGGGCCACACTCACCTGACCGACAATGGTTCCGGCCAGCAACACCGCGGCGACCAGGGCACGAGCCAGGCGCTGGCTCGGGCCGGAGAGCGGGACCGGGGCGGCCAGCACCCCGCCGCGCAAGGCAGCCAGTACTTCGACGGCCACACAGATCAGGAACTGCAGCCAGGCCAGCCAGACGACGACGACCAGAACGGCGAGTACCTGCTCGATGCCGATCGGGCCGGTCAGGGTGGAGCGGTCCGGCCAGGTCGTGGGCACCTGGATCGGACCCGCCAGCAGGAGGAGCACCGCCGGTACCCCGCCGACCAACCCCAGCAGGACGATGGTCGCGCCGAACGCGGAGAGCTTGCTCCGGGCTCGAGACTGCACCGGAACGTTGAATCGAGCTGCGGGCCGGGTGGCCGGTGGACGCGTTGTCATGGGATGTCCTCTCCGGTGATACCGACCGCGGGGCGGGCCTGCCCCTGGGCCCGGACGGTGAACTCGTTGATGAAGATCAACGAGAGCAGCGTCGTCTTTTGCTTGATCTCGGCAGACACGACTACCCGGGCCGGGTCGGCCTGGACGGAGACACTGCCGGCCGGATAATCGCGCCGGGCCAGGAAGTCTTCAGCCGCGGCCTGGGCCTTGCCCGGATCGATCCGTACCAGCCCGCCGTTGCGCAACGAAGCCATATCGAGGTTCTGGGATCCCGCCCGGGCAGCCTGCTCGACATCATCCGCCACTCGCTGCCGAGCATTGATCGCCAGCCCGCCGTCCACCACCAGCCCGGCCATCACCAGCAGGACGACGGCAAACGCGACGACGAACACGGTCGCCGCACCGGCTTCGGGCTGATCTGCGGTGAGTGTGCGTAGCCGCTTCATCCGTCGGTCCTCCGGTAGAGGTCGAGCGGGGCGGCACTCTGGGCGTGTACCGAAATGCTGCCCGGCATGCCGAGCAGCCCGAGCCCGCTCAGCGGCACCGAGCACTCCAGGCGAACGGTGATCGTCTCGCCGGCGCCGAAAGCACCTCCCAGTTCCGGTTCACCGCATTGCCACCGGCCGGCCAGGGAGGCACTCGCGGTCCGTCGGGCCGCATCGGCGGCAGCCCCGGAGCTGCGCTCCAAGGAGGCCGCCCGGACCGCATCCCGGGTGGCCGCTTCCACCTCGCCGCGGACCGCCACGAACCGACCGAACGCCACCACCAGCAACAGGAACGCCACCATCACCGGGGCCAGCAGGACCATTTCCACGGCCATCATCCCGGCGTCCGCTCGTCGTCCCTCGGTTTGCCTGGTCATAGACCCGGCCCACCCTCGTCCGGCCGGAACTCCTCGATCGGGCCCTGAGCCACCTGGGTGATGTTGAGGCCGGGCAGCCACGGGACGACCTGAATGCCTCGACCGGTGACGGTCGCCCGGATCTGGCGGTCCGCAACACCATTCACCTGCACCTGAACGTTCTCGATCACGCCGTGCCCGACGGTCGCGGCATACTCCTGACCGCGCGCCCGCCCGTCCGCCATCGCCTCCGCCGATCCGCCACCGGATCGGGCCACTCGGGCGGCTTCCCGGGCAGCCGCGGAGGCGGCCTGATTCCCGAGGAACAGCATCGCCGCCTGGACCGTCACGAAGATCACGAAGAAGAGCACAGGCATGTACATCGCCAGCTCAACCGTGGTCGCACCGCGTTCGGTGTTCCGACCACGCATGGTGATCAGGGGGTCCCGGCGTCGAGGTCGATGCTGTTGGCCTTGTCCGTCAGCTTCTGCATCAGCACGGTGCTGACGGCCACGGCAATCGCGACCAGCAGCGCCGAGATGATCACCCATTCGACCACGGAGGCTCCCAGATCGCGGGGTTCACTGCCGGTCCGGGACAACGCGCGGTCGATTCGACCGCGGATCAACAGTTCTGCATATCCGGCGGGGGTGGCCGGGCTCAGGCGGCAGGGGCCGGGGGTTGACATGGGTCCTCCATGGTTGTGCATCAGGTGGTGCAAATTGGGCGGGTGGTTCGGTCGTGGGGTCATCAATCGTCTGGTCATCAGCTACTCAGCACCCTCGTGATCGCCGGGTAGATGAGGAAGATCAGGAAGCCGACGGCGAGCAGCATCTGGGCCACGAGCATCGACTGGGACCGGGCTTGAGCTCGGCCCTCGGCGTCGGCCAACTCCCGGCGGCGCAGCGAGGCGGCTCGAGCGGCCAGCGATTGCCGCACTTTCGCGCCGTCGTCCGCCACCAACTCCAGCGCGGCGGACAGGTCTCGCAGCTCCGCGACCCCGGTCTCGGCGCCGAGCTCACCCAGCGCCATCCACGGGGTGATTCCTTGTAACCGCGCGACCTGCAAGCAATCTCGTAACCGGACCATCGCCCAGCCGTTGCTCACCGAAGCCGCCGAGTTAAGGGCCTCGGGTACCCCGCGTCCGCCGGACAGGTTGAGCGCCACCAGGTCGAGGAACGATCCGACCACGTGCCGGAAGTCGCGGCGCCGGACGGTGGCCCGGGAGGCGGCCTGCGCGGTCGGCAGCAACCCACCGACGATCACCCCGACCACCGCACTGATCAACGGCGTCGTCACCGGCATTCCGGGGACCACCGCGACCATCAGGCCGGAGAACACCAGCAGGCCGGCCCCACCGAGCAGGGCTCCGAACACGGTCAGTGCCAGCTGAGCTTCCACCGTGCGCCCGATCAGCGAAAGGTCCGCGCGCACGCTCGCCGGCAACCGGATTCCGGCGGCGTCCAGTTGCCTGCGGATCATCAGTCCGGCCAGTTGCAGCCGGGCGCCTGAGTCGGACTCTGCGGCGGCTCCGAGGAACCCCGGCGCCGCCCCACGCCGGCCGCTGAGCTGGGCCGCTTGGGCGGCCTCGCGTTGTCGGCTGCGTTCCAGGTCCATCTTGGCCAGGGCGACCGGTGCGGCCGAACCTCGGGTCTGCGGCCGCTGCAAGGCGATCACCAGCAGGAACAGCCCGATCCCGGCAAGCGCTCCGGCAAGCACGATCCCGGTCATCGCAAGGCCCCTGGGGCAGCGTTGGCGTCGGCTTCGATCCGCCGGCCGGTGTGCAGGAAGCGTTCCGGGACGTCGTACGCGGACAGTCGCTTCAACCAGAAGAAGCCGGCGCCGAAGAAGCAGACCACGAAGAGCAGCACCAGTTGCCCGGTCGGATGGTCGTAAGGCTCGACATAGCTCGGGTTGAAAAGCACCAGCCCGAGCACGAAGAACCCGGTGAATCCGACGACGATCTGCACGCTGCGTCGGGTCGCGGCACGCCCGGCCATCACTCGACCGCGCATCTCCAGTTCGGCTCGGGCGGAGTCGGACAGCGAACCGAGAACCTGCCGCAGACCAGGCCCCCGCAGCCGAGAGTTCAGCAACAGTGCGGCAACAACCAGGTCGGCACTGGCGTCGTCGAGGTCATCGGCGAGCCGGTGCAATGCCTGCGGCAGCGGCACCCGGACTCGCAGCCGGTCGGCGAGCGTGGCCAGTTCGACCGCGATCGGGGCCGGTGCGGTTCGGGAGGTGGCGATGATCGCCTGCTCCAGTCCGACCGATCCGGCCGTCGTGTCCCGCATCGACTCGGTCCAGATCGCCAACGCCTCCAGCCGTTCGGCGGCTCGGCGTTCGCCGCGGGCTCCGCCCATCAGCGCCGGCCAGGCGAGGACGAGCGTGGTCGCCGCGACCCCGGCCACCGGCCACCGGGTGATCAACAGCGTGAGCAGACCGACCAGCACGCCGATCGGCAGTCGGGTGCCCAGCTCCCGCAGTTGACGAGCGAACCGGGCGCTTCGAGACCGCGCGTCGACCGGCGCGTCCTCCCGCCGGACCAGCGAGTACACCAGCAAGGCCAGGCTCGCTCCGATGACCGCCCCGAGCCCGAGCATTTCGCCGAAGAGCCCGGTGAGATTCCGGGTGATCTCGCTCAGCTCCAGGGTGTTGTTCATCGCGCCCACCCCGCAGCCATCGCCGGGTGGTAGCCGGCCTTGATCAGATCATCGATACAGGCGATCGGGGCGGCCGGGATCGCGCGACGGTCCGGGCCCGGCGAGAACACCTCACTGGACAGCACGCGACCGTCCACGCCGTTCACTTCCCGGACGCTGGTGACGACCCGGTGCAGTTGCCCGCCATCGGCGTACTCGTTCCGGCGTTCGACGAAGATCACGAAGTCGATCGCCCCGGCGATCAGCATCATCGTCGCCTCGGTCGGCAGCCGTTCGGTGGATTGGATGGCGTACGTGCAGATCCGGTTGAACACTTCGAGCGAGGAGTTGGCGTGGATGGTCGACAGCGAGCCGTCGTTGCCCTGGCTCATCGCATTCAGCATGGTGACGATCTCGTCACCGAGCACCTCGCCGACGATCACCCGGCTCGGGTTCATCCGGAGTGAGCGGCGAACCAGGTCGCCCATCCCGATCCAGCCCTGACCCTCGGAGTTGGGTAGCCGTTCCTCCAGGGAAACGACGTTGGGATGCAGGTCGGCGAACTCGCCCAAGCCCAGCTCCAGCGACCGCTCGACGGTGATCAGTCTTTCTTGCGGCGGGATTTCGTGCGCCAGCGCGCGGAGCAGCGTGGTCTTTCCGGCATTCGTCGCCCCGGCGATCATGATGTTCTTCCGGGCAGCCACCGCAGCGGCCAGGAAGGACGCGAGTTCGGTTGTTACCGAACCGTTCTGGACCAGGTTGTCGAGCGTCACCCGGGACAGCCGGGACCGGCGGATCGAGACCGCAGGCCGCGGGCAGACCCCCATCACGGCCGACAGCCGCGAACCGTCCGGCAGTCGCAGATCCAGCTGTGGATTCGCGGCGTCGAAGGATCGGCTGCTCAGCCCGGAGTAGGCGCCGAGCAACTGGATCAGCTCGATCAGTTCCTCGTCCGACTCGGCCACCGGTGGCATCGCCATCTCCCGGCCGTCGGAGAAGCCGACGAAGACGTTGTCGCAGCCGTTGATGTCGATGTTCTCCACCATCGGGTCATCGAGCAGTGGCTGTAGCCGGCCGACGCCGAACAGCGCGGCATGGATGCCCTCAGCGAGTTCGGTCTCTTCCTCGGTGGTCGGCGGGGTGTTGCCGAGCGACAGTTCGGAGCGGGCGTGCAGGTCGAGGACCCGGCCGATCACCGCTCGGGCGTACTGTCGCTCGTCCTCGGAGGTCATCGCCGGGACCCCGGCTGCGGCGTCCTCTCGGCGTTGCCGAGAGAGCAGGTCGGCGACCTCTTCCCGGAGCCGGCGGACGACGCGCTGATCGATAGCCATCAACGCCCCCAGTTCTGCGCGCCGGTGGCGGCACTCAGCGTTCCGCTACCGCGGCCGGGCCGTGGCCAGCCGTTCTCGGACGGCTGGCCGGGCGACGGCGTGGCGGTGGGGTCGGCTGCCTGGTGCATCGCTGATTCCTGGTCCGCTTCCTGCTCCGGCCCGAAGGTCTCGTCGTCGAATCTCTGATCGTCGAAGGTCTGGCTGTCGAGTGCCTGGTTCTCGGGTGACTGGTCTGCGGGCAGCTGGTTCTCGAGTGACTGGTCCTCGGGCGACTGATCTTCGGGTGCCTGGTCCGCGGGCACCTGCTCGGCGTCGGCGCTCTGCTGGGCGTCGGTCGCTTGCCCGGAGTCGGCGTCCGGCTCCCAGGCCTGCCGGTAAGGGGAGCGTGAGCTCAGCGCTGGATCGCCTGGCGGTGCAGGTTCGATGGGGGGCGCCGGGGTCGCTGCGGCCCGGGTTCCGAGCCAGATATCAGCATCCCGGTTCGGCGGTACCGGTTGGTGCTCTTGCGCGTGGTGCTCCTGCGCGAGTTGCGAGGGTGCCGCTGGCAGCAACTCGCGTACCAAGGTGCCGTTGTTGGCGACGTGCTTGCGATCCGCGCGAGTACGAGCAGATCTGGTCAGTCCGGTTGCCCTGGTGCCGACCGGATTCGCGCTCATCACCTCGACCTGAGCCGGATTGACCTGAGCCGGATCGACCTGAGCTGGATCGACCTGGGCTGGATCGATCTCGGCCGAATCGACCTGGGCCGGATCAGCCGCGCCCAGATTGCCACCGGCCGGATTTGCGCGGGCCGAAGCGATCTGAGCCGAAGCGACCTGGGCCGGACCGCTATGGCCCGCAGCGACCTGGGCCAGCTCGGAATCGGTGGCCGAATCGTAGACCGGCACGCCGTTGATCGGTTCACTGTTGATCGGTTCGCCGTTGGCCGGTGGGTCATCGCTCTGGCTGCGGATCCGGGTCCGGTTGCGGCGTCCCCAATTGCTCTGCGGCCGGTCGGGCTGAGCCCGGTCGTCGGTGCTGCTCGGAGCGGTGTTCGTCAGGGCAGCCTCAGTGAGGACGCCGACCGTCAGGGCGTTTCCGGTCAGGGCGGTGACGGCCGGTAGCAGCGATCGGACGGATCGGACCAGCGTCGTCCGTCCGGCCCGACCACCGTGCAGCCCGCGCAGTCGAGCTGCCCCGCGGGCGTCATCGGCGATCGTGCCAAGCACCGGCACGGCGAGTCCGGAGGCGCGCAGCAGTTGCTCGGTGCGCGGTCCGGCGGCCCGGTCACGCTCGGCAGCCACCAGGACGACTCCGACCCGAGCCGGCCCGGCATACCGGCTCGGCAGGATGGCGGTCAGGAAGCGCAGCCGTTCCCGCAGGTGTGCCAGTTCCTCCAGCTCGGCCCGGGCCAGCAGGAGGACGGCGTCGGCCTGCATCAGGACCGGCATCGCGGGGGAGGACGGCCCGACCCGCCCGACGTCGGCGAAGATCGTCCGGTCGCTGCCGGCCAGCGCTCGAGCCAGCGGTGACCAGAGCGGGCCGAGCCCGACTGCCTGATCCGGGCCGGTGACGCCGAGCAGGACGGCCAGCCCACCGGCCGTGGCCTGCAGGTGCTCGTCCAGCGTTCCGATCGGACCGGCTACCTCGGCGCGGTCCCGGCGCAACGACGCGGCTAGCGAGAGCAGCCCGAGTTCGGGATCGAGTGGAGCCCCGTCCTCCCGGCCGTAGCGCAGCGCAAGATCGCCACCGTCCGGATCGAGGTCAGCAACGATCGCGCCCGGAGCCAGAGCCGCGAGGGCTACGGTCAGTGTGGTGACTCCGGGGGCGCCCTTGGCTGAGGCGACGACGACGAGAGCCATCAGCCTCCCCCCGCCGGGTCTCCGCGACGTAGCAGGACCAAGCTCAGCTCGCCGTCCGTCGCGGCAGCCGCGACATCCGGCGAGAGCTGGGGACTGACCATGACGGTGAGCACGGTGGTGTCGCCACCGCCAGAACCGAAGGCGTTGTCCGACGGGTCGACCACCGCGCCGACGATGGCCTCGGGGACGAGGACCTTGCCGGCGCCGTCCACCGACTGGACGATCTGGACGACGTCTCCAGTTTTCAGCCCACCGGCTGGGAACCGGCCTGGCTTCAGGGCGATCCCGACGGCCGCCCGCCCGGCGGTGAGCAGGCCGGAGGTGTTGATCATCCCGGAGTCGAGGAGCCGGCCGGAGTCGATCGTTTGGCTGGCGTATCGGCCGATCACGTCCGAAGCGCGATCGGCCTGGATCACTTCCACGCCCTCGCTGGCCATCCGTGCCACGGACAGGTCGCTCGCAGTGATCTGGTGACCGATGGAGATGTCGTGCCGGGCCACCAGCACGGGTACCCGTTCGTCGATCCGTAGCGCGAGCAGGCCGGCGACCGCTGCCCCCAGCACGATCAGGAGGACAGCGATGACGGCCAGACCGGGACGGCGTCGACCCGGCGGGCGAGGTAATCGATCGCCTCCGGACCGGGTGCCGCCGCCGGTTCCGGTGCCGTTGCTTCGGGGAGCTCGACCCGTTGCCGGGTCGTGCCATCCGTCGCGGGCTTTCGTTTCGATGCGATCCTGCGTGCTCAAAGGCCTTCTCCTCGCCGGAGCTACTCGTCGCCATGAGCTCCGCGCACTGCCCGATGACTAGGTCTGCCCACCCATAGCGGGCGGTGAGCTGGTCGATCAGCGCGGTTGTTCGTGACACCAGCGACGCGAACAACCCCGAAGGGTGACGATAATGCCACTTCGGAGACCCATATGCACTATTCAGGCCGCTACAGGTTATGGAACGTTTGATGCAAGCAATCGGCTCGGTGTGAGCACAATGCGGTATGCGATGCTGATCGCGCATGTTCGGGCGGTCAATACAGTGTTACTCGGAGTCACCCGATATGCCAGGCACCAGCGGTACCGAAGGGGGCTAGCAATGCCCGCAGTGGCGACGATGCCGGGGCGCGCCCTGGTCGTCGGGCTCGTTCTTGCCGGGTTGCTGCTGGTCGGTTGCGGTCAGCCGAACCCCTACGCGCTGCCGGACTACACCGCCACGTCCACTCCTCGATCAACCGACGGAGCCGGCATCATCGCGACCGCCGACGCCGCTGGGCCGGTTCGAGTGGTCCGCCTGGCGACTCCTCCGCCGCAGGTCAAGTACCCGCCGGCGGACGCGCTCGGGCAGGGTGCCTGGGTGGAACGCGGGCGGATCAAGGCCGGCTCGCCGACCAAGCGAGCCGTGGTTACCGCGATCAAGAAGTACATCTCGGTCCGGGTCCAACTGTCGAACACCTGGCAGGTAGACGAGCAGGCGCTGGCCGCCACGGCGTCCGGTCAGGCAGTAACCAGCGCCCGAGAACGGGCCGAACGGCAACGGCAACGAGACCGGCGCTCGATCGGCCGGTTCATCATCAATGTTCCAGCGGTGCGGGTTGACGGTGATCACGCCACCGTGACCGGCTGCCATTTCGACGCGACGTCCGAGGTGGACCGGGACGGCAACGTCCTGATCCCGCCCCCGGGAGGAGTCCTGATCACGATGCATCTGCAACGAACCGGAGACACCTGGCGCGTCCTCGATTGGCCGGACCGGTCGGTCCCGTCCTGTGATTGGCGGTCGTAATGCGGCG
>DATINJ010000127.1:0-5053 GCA_035474375.1 Kineosporiaceae bacterium
ACCGTGCATGATCGCGGGCTGGGGGTGGGCAACTGTGCATGATCGCGGGCTGGGGGGGGCAAGCGTGCATGATCGTGGGTCGGGGGTGGGCAACTGTGCATGATCGCGGGCTGGGGGTGGGCAAGCGTGCATGATCGCGGAATGGGTTGGGGGGTTCCGACCGATCGCGGCGCATGGGCGACCGCCTCTCGATTGCAGCTGCCCGGGTTGGATAAGCCCCGCCCAAGCCTTTGTAAAGCCTCTGATCTGAGGGAAAAGCGCTGGTCAGGGCGGGCTCCGGGAGATGCGACACGGCCGTGTCGGCTGCTACGTTCGGGTCCGCATTGCCGTCGAATCGATCCTGTTACGAGGAGCTATGTCCACACCCCGAGCTTCTGGCCTCAGGTCGTGGCGTGCCTTCTGGTACGTCGTGCCGCTCGCCGTTGCGACCTTCGCCGGGCTGGTCTTTGGTCGCTCGCTGCTGGGTTCGGCGTCGAACACCGCGCTGGCCTCCCCGGCCGCCCCGGTGGCCGCGCCCTCGACCGCCACGTCCGCGGCCGCGACGGTGGCAACGACCGCTGCCGTCTCGTCGATGCCGAGCCTGGGTACCAAGAAGGGCACCATCACGCTGGCCGGACCGGCCAAGGTGGCCAAGGGTTCAGCGGTGATCTTCGTCCTGGACGGGCCGAAGCGGCTGCTGAAGACCGACGCCAAGAAACCCTTCGCGGTCAAGGTGAAGACCTCGACGCTGCCGAACGGCAAATACACGCTGACCACCCTGGTGCTGCGCACCGGCACCAGTTCGGTAGCCACCACGAGCAGTCTGCAGATCAAGAACGCCAAGGCCAAGGCGGCCAAGAAGAGCGCGAAGCAGCCCGCAGCCAAAGCGACTACGAAACCCAGCACCGGTAAGTCAGGTAGTGGCGGCACATCGAAGACACCGGCGACCGCTTCTGGCTTCGCCGCCGAGGTGCTCAGGCTGGCCAACGTCCAGCGGGCGAAGGCCGGCTGCGAGCCGCTCGCCTTGAACAGCAAGCTGAACAAGGCTGCTCAGGCGCACAGCACCGACATGGCAACGGCCAACTTCTTCAGCCATGACAGTCAGGACGGCCGCACCCCGTTCGACCGGATCAAGGCGGCCGGTTACTCGTTCGGTGCCGCAGCGGAGAACATCGCCGCCGGCAGCACCACCGCGGCCGGTGCGATGGACCAGTGGATGAACAGCGCCGGGCACAAGGCCAACATCCTGAACTGCACGTACGTCGACCTCGGGGTCGGGTATGCGCCGGGGGAGAACGCCGAATACGCCGGCTACTGGACGCAGGACTTCGGCAAGCCGCTCTGAGCAGGACGGGCCTGAGGCGGCACGGTGACGACGGAGCAGTGACTGAGGCCGGTGAGCAATACTCAGCGTTCTCTCAGCTCGACCGGCCGCATTATGGACCACGGTCAGGCACAGTTTGCGTAAACTAGCGTGCCGGAGGCCGTAGCTGACGGTCCGCTGCGCACCAGAGCCGTTCGGCCTGGCTGACAACTGGGCCGGAGGTGTGTGGTGACGGTGCCGACGATGCATATCGGTGAGGTCGCAGAACGTGTCGGCCTGTCATTGCGGACCATTCGGTACTACGAAGAGGTCGGCTTGATCGCCCCCTCGGCTCGAACTCAGGGCGGCTTCCGGCTGTACATCGAGGCGGATGTCAACCGGTTGCAACTCGTCAAGGACATGAAACCGCTCGGGTTCAGCCTCGACGAGATGCGCGATCTGCTCGGCGTCCTGGATTGTCTGGACGACGACGGCACAGCCGGGGCCACACACGATCAGCTGATCGAACGGCTGGCCATGTACCGGGTGGCAGCCGATGCGCGTTGTGATGCACTGCGCGGGCAATTGCGGATCGCCGAGTCGTTCGCGGGCACGTTGAGCCGGCGACTAGCCACTCACCGAGAGCCGAGCTCTTAGAGCCTGTCCGGTCCTAAGCCGAGTGGGGAGAACTCGCCTCGGCGGGGTCCTCGAGGGCCAACTCTGTGGACGCCGATCGGACCAGTCGCGCGCCGTCCGCCTCCGGGTTCAGGAAGAGCAGCGAGGTTCCGCCGAGCAGGGCGAGACCGGCTGCGAGTCGGAAGGCGAAGTCGAAGCCGGTCGCCTCGTTGCCGGCCAGATCGAGCAGCCGCCCGGTGGCCCAGGGGGAGGCCACCGCCCCGAGCGAGGAAATCGCGCTGCCGAGGCAGAGCGCTACCGGCCGCCGTTCGACCGGTACCAGGTCAGCCACCGCGGAGGCGACCAGGGGGGCGAGCGCGATCCCGGCACCGAAGGCGATCGCGACACTGATCAGCAGCAAGTACCCCTCCTCGCCAAGGGTGATCGACAGCAACCCGATGGCCGGGACCACGGCGGCCCCGAATCCGAGCACGGCATAGGTCGAGTGACTGCTGAAGCCCGCGCGGCGGCGCCGATGAGCCAGATACATCACGGTCGGAACCGAGATCAACGCCACCAGACTGGGCAGGCCGACCAGGAAGCCGACGGACGTCGAGGAGTAGCCGGCCTCGTGTTCCAGGAAGGTCGGCAGCCAGGACAGGCCCAGACCGAGACACCACTGGCCGGTGAACCCGGCGAAGGCGGCGGCGATCCAGGTCGGACTCATCATGATCCGGCGGATCGGGATGGCGTCCGGGCGCACGGTCGAGATCTCGGCCGGGGGAGCACCGGCCGCACTACCGGCCGCCGGGCCGGGCTCGCTGGTGGCATAGGGACCTTCCCCACCGAATCGGAGCCAGGCCAGGGTCCACGCCAAGCCGAGCGCGCCGAGCAGACCGAAGGCCCACCGCCAGCCCGCAAAGGTGATCACCGCGGCCAGCAGCGGACCGCCCAGAATCACCCCGAATGCGCCGCCGAGCGTGATCACGCCGGCTGTCGTCGTCCGTCGTTCCGCTGCGAACCAGGTGAAGGCGACATGATTGGCCATCGGCAGGCTGGGCCCCTCGCCGGCGCCAAGCATCACTCTGGTGACGATGAGCGTGGCGAAGCCTGCCGCCGGGATCAGGATCGGCAACTGGGCGGCGGACCAGACCAGAGCCATCCCGGCCAGCAGCCAACTGGCCGACAGGCGCGCGCCGTACAACCCGACCAAGAGCGTGCAGAGGCTGAAGAGCAGGTAGAAGGCACTGCTGATCACCCCGAACTGGGTGTTCGTCAGGCCGAGGTCCCGGGTGATTGACGGACCGGCCAGGCCGAGAACGGCCTTGTCGCCGAAGTTGATGATCGAGAAGAGGGTGAGCAGAGCCAGGATGCGCTTCGCCTTCGGCGGGGAGGTTGGCTTGGGTGGGAACGTGGTTGCCATCTCACCCCCAGGGGCCTCGAAGCGTTGTCATCCTCGGCAAACCTCTGATAAAGCTCAAGAGTGATGACCGTTGTGTCGGGGTCTAGCTACCGTCAGGCGCAAATTGTTCCAATTCGAGGAGTGATTGTGCGAAGACTTTCGGTATTCAGCATCACACTGGCTGCTGCCCTCGTCACTGTTTCGGCACAGCCCGCTTCCGCGGTGGACACGATCAACACCAAAAAACTCCGCGACGCCGTCACTGTCGGCGGCATCCTCGGCCATGAGCGGGCCCTGCAACGGATCGCCAACCAGAACGACGGCACCCGCGCGTCCGGCACCCCGGGCTTCGACGCTTCGGTGAAGTACGTCACGAAGACGATGAAGGCGGCCGGGTACAAGGTCACGGAGCAGCCGTTCACCTTCCCGTTCTTCCGCGAGCTGGCCGAACCCGAGCTGTCTCAGGTGACGCCGACCGCGACCGACTACGAGACCGCCACGTTCGACTACTCCGGCACCGGTGACGTGACCGGGACGGTGGTGCCGACTAACGACATCATCATCCCGCCCTCGGCCGAGCCCAGCTCGACGTCCGGTTGCGAGCCGGCCGACTTCACCCCGGCCTCGACGACTGAGCCGCAGGTCGCCCTGATCCAGCGCGGCACCTGCACGTTCGAGATCAAGGCGGCGAACGCGGTGGCCGCCGGGTACGACGCGGTGATCATCTTCAACGAAGGTCAGCCGGGTCGGGATGAGCTGCTGACCGGCACGCTGGGTGCGATCTCGACGATCCCGGTGGTCGGCCTGAGCTTCGCCGACGGTGCCGCTCTCTACGCGGCCACCCAGGCCGGACCGGTCACCGTGCACGTGGTGACCAGTACGGAGAACGTTCCCGAGGCCCTGACCTCGAACGTGATCGCCGAAACCAAGGGCGGTGACCCGAACAAGGTGCTGGTCGTGGGTGCCCACCTCGACTCGGTGACCAAGGGGCCGGGGATCAACGACAACGGCAGCGGATCCGCCACGCTGCTCGAGGTCGCTGAGCAGATCTCGGCGCTGAAGCTGGCTCCCCGGCAGAAGATTCGCTTCATCTTCTTCGGTGCCGAGGAGAGCGGAACCCTCGGGTCCGAGCACTATGTGGACACGCTGACCGACGTCCAGCTCGGCAAGATCTTCGCGAACCTGAACTTTGACATGCTGGGTTCACCGAACTACGTCCGGTTCGTCTATGACGGTGACGGCTCGGACGGCGACGCCGGCCCGCCCGGATCGGCGCAGATCGAGAAGGTCTTCACCGACTACTACGCCGGTCAGAATCTGGCCACCGAACCGACCGCGTTCGACGGCCGGTCCGATTACGGTGCGTTCATTGCGGCAGGGATCCCGGCCGGTGGGCTGTTCAGTGGTGCTGAAGGAGTCAAGACCCCCGAGCAGGCCGCCGTGTACGGCGGAACCGCGGGTGAGCCCTACGACTCCTGCTACCACCAGGCCTGTGACACGATAAACAACCTCAACACCAAGGCGCTGTTCGAACTCGGCGATGGTGCGGCACATGCGATTTGGACGCTCGCCAAGTCGAAGACCGGGCTCTTCGAGGACGGCAGCTTCCGGACCACGGCCAAGACCAAGGCCGCCGCGAAGCCTTCGGTCTACGAGGGGCACCAGGCGGTTCGCTAGGAACCAACCGGGTAAGAGCCAACCGGGCTTGGGTCAGCCCTGCGCAGGGCTGACCCAAGCCCGGTTGGCTCTTACCC
>DATINJ010000128.1:0-85465 GCA_035474375.1 Kineosporiaceae bacterium
GCGGTGAGGGCCGTGCCGCTGTCGTCGACCCGGCACGGCCAGCCATCGGCGGCCCACACGCCGGCCATTCGGGCCACGGTGGCGGGGTCGGTCACGGGGTGCGCCTCGCCCTCGACGACGAGATCGAACGGGTCGGTGGCCACGCTGATCACGCAGCGGGGGTCGCGGGCGAGGTTGCGGCCCTTGCGGGTCGAGCGGCCGGTCTCGAACCAGAACGCGCCGTCCACCCAGACCGCGCCGATACCGGTGACGTGCGGGCTTCCGTCGTCGTTGATCGTGGTGAGCCAGCAGGTGTGCCGGTTCGGGCCGCCGCTCGCGGGCGCCTGGTCTACGCCGGCTTCGAGCCGGGCGCGGACAGCGTCCCAGCTCATCGTCGGCAGATCGTAGTGGCCGGAGAGATTCATGGCCTGCACGGTGTCTGTCATACCGGTTGGACCGGGCCGGACGCCAGAACTCATCGCTCCCGGCGGGTCGCTCTCCCCGACCGAGTGACCTCACCGGAGTAGGGGTGAGCGAGCACGGCCACCGGAGTCGGTCATGTCGACCTGGCCAGGGCGAGGTCGAGAGCCGAAAGCCTCGCTCCGGCGGGGTCCTTCGAGAACGTGGTCGGATCGGTGGTTCGCGCGAACGCATCCTGCTCGTAGAGACTCTGGGCGTAGGCCCACAGCGATCGATACGGCGACAGCTGAGCACCGATCCGCTCTCTGTCGTCGGCCGGCGGGGCCAGCCGTACCAGCGTCACCCACAACCGGACGTCGGCCAGGGTCAGCCGGTCCCCGAGCAGGTAGCGCGACCTGCCCAGCCGCCGGTCGAGCCAGCCGAGCGCATCGTGCAGGATCACCCGGGCCCGGCCCGCGTCACCGCCCACCCCGATCGCCCGGAACGCGCCCTGGTTGACCGCCGGCCCGATGGTGCGATCGAGTTCGTCGATCTCCTCGCGCAGGTCCGGCGGGTACAGCTGCAGCCCGGTCGTGGACCAGTCCCGCAGCTCGGCGGCCAGGTCGACCTCGATGGTCGAGTGATCGTTCGACACCACGTGGCCGGTCTCGCCGTCCCAGAGCGTCGGCAACACGATGGCGGCTGGGTAGTACGAGTCGCTCGCCTGGTACGCGTTGCGCAACCGCTTGCGCCCGTAGTCGGTGTCGACGTAGAACACCCGGACCACGTCGGTCAGGCCGGCCAGCGCGATGACCAGCGTGCAACGCTGCGACCAGGGCGAGGACCAGTCCGCGTAGAGCTGGAACCGGCCCGGGTCCGCCATGAACAACTGTGGTGGCGCATCCACCATCCAGGAGCGGGGCTCCACCAGGCGGCCGGTGAAGCGGGTGGGTGGGAGAGTTTCGGTTTGCTGACTTTTCGTCTGAGTCATGGCGTTTCCCCGGTACATCGACTGCGGCGAACCACAGATCACATCAGAGTGGTGGCGCAGAACGGCTCCCGCACGGCGGGAAACCCGTTCAGGCCGAAGGCATCAGGTGCCGTTTCGGTCGGGCCGAGCCGTCAGGCCCGACACAGGGCACCACAGATGCGCAGAAAGTCGACGTACCGACGGCGAACTGCGGGTTCGGGATACACCGCATCCGTTCCACTGAATCTCACCGTGACTCCCCTCGAAGTCTCCTGGATCATCGATGGCTCGAGACGAGCCACGCTTGCCGCCGCGCCGAAGCCCGACGGCCTGGTCCTCACCCGGAGCACCCCGCCGTGACAGGAGGGTTGCTGATCAGCGAGCCGGGGCTGAGGCGCTGATGCTCTTGACCTGCTTCCACAGTAGACACGCGCTCACCGCTAAGTCAACCGATTTGGTAGACAAAGCGCTCGCCTCGACGGCGCTTGAGCAGTCGACGATGGCCTCAGGATCCGCCGTGATCATGGTGACCGCCGCAGGACTCGGCCGAACCCTTCGGCAGTACCGATAGAAGGCCGATCCAGGACTTCGGCCGAGTCCTGCGGCGCTCCCCCCAGTACGAACGCAAACCGTGGCCGCCGAACGGGAGTCGCCCGAGCCGAAGACGTCGCAAGCCCGGCGCGAGCCCCCACCGCGCCACGCTGAAACTCCCGCTGAAGCCCCCAGGCCCAGGGCGAGGTGGGTAGGGGCGAGAGTTGCGCGGAGCGCAGTCGGGAGTCGCGGTCATGGTTCCGAGATCTTCTCGAAAGCTGATGCTGGGGATGCTCTGATCACACTGAACCGGGAGCCTACGGGGTTCTCGGGCGGCACCGCAGCTCCGGAGACCTGGCGGTACTGCCCGTCGTGATGCACTAGTGGATCGGCTTCGTCCCGGGCGTTCGCCCACAGCAGCCGGGCCACCACGATGACGTGGTCACCGGCGGGCACCTGCTGCTCGACCTCGGCCACGGCCCACGCCGCGGCGCCGTGGATCACCGGGGTCCGGTGGGGTCCGGACCACCAGGTGGTCGGAGCGGCGAACCGGTCAGCACCCTTGCTGGCGAACCGCACAGCTAGCTCCTCCTGTCCGGCCTCCAGCACGTGCACCCCGATGTGTTCAGCCTGGGCCAGGGCCGGCCAGCTGGACGAGCTGCGGGCGACGTTGAAGGAGACCAGGGGCGGCGTCGCCGACACCGAGGCCAGGGACGTGACCAGCAGTCCCACCGGGGCTCCCCGGTGGGTCGTCGTCACGACCGCGACCGCCGCGGCGTGCCGGCGGAAGATGCGCCGCAGACCGTCCGGCCCCACCTCGGGAAGAACGTCGAAAGAGTCTGATTCTACATCGTTTTCGGGCATGGCGAAGGACACGACGAGCTCCGTTCGGGAGACAGCGATGAAAGCGACCGGATGACGCCGATCGGAACGAGCGCACCGGCAGATCGCCGGGCCACCAGATCAGAAGCGCACGGGAATCGTCAGTCTCGACAGAGCGCGCTGCAGATCCGCTGGAAGTCGACGTATCGGCGACGGACCCACGGCACCCCGGCTACCGGGTCCGTTCCCCTGACCCGCTTCATGTTTCACTCCTCGACGCAGCTTCGACGCCAGCTCGAGTTCGAGCCACGCTTGCCGTCATGGAACTCGACGGCCTGGTCCTCACCCGGAGCACCCCGCCGCGACAGGAGGGTTGCTGACCAGCGAGCCGGGGCTGTTCGCTGATGCTCTTGACCGCGCACCACAGTAAGTACTGCTCCACCGAGTGTCAATGTCGACCAAATCACTCATGATTAGAACGGCCGACAGGGAAGCTTTTTGGGGACGACGAGGCGGACCTGGAGCGGTGCACCCGGAGCGCGCCCCACCAGGACAGGAGACGTGCCGACCGGCAAGCCCTAGGGCTTACCCGCCGACACCCTGACCCGTCTCACGGTAAGCACGAGACCACCCGATGTCAATGTCGACCAAAATAGTGTTGTTTAGGATTGAACTTTGGCTGAGCCCGGCTTACAGTCGAACCGTTCCACCCGATGTGGCCGACACGACCCGACGATCTGACCGATTCAGCTGGTCGGGAGCGGCACGCCTTCCCGGGCAATGGCCTCGTCGGCGGCCAGGTTCCAGGCCAGCGCGCGCTCGACGGTCATGTAGTCATCGGCAAGAGGGACGATATGTTCCAGCGAGCCGCCGGCCCGGCCTGTGGTGAAGCTCAGTACCCGCTCGAATTTCGTCACGCCCGGGCGGCCTTCCGCCAGCGGCTGGACGGCGATGGTGTGCACGATCGCCGGGGTGAATCCCCACAAGCCCAGCAAGTAGGCGCTGGCTTGCGGGACGGAACATCCGTAGGCGCTGATCTCCAGTTCGTGCAGTCGCTCCGCTGAAGGTGGTTCCGGTTCGGCGTCGATCGCGGCCAGGAGCTGAACGGTGGCCTCCGGTCGGCCTTCGGTCAGCACCAGGAGCCCGACGTCGCGCAGCATGCACGACAGGACAGCGATGTCCTTGGCTCGGGTCGTCCACTTCTCCAGACGCGCGATCTCCCGGGCAATCGCTGCCCGGCGCAACGACTGGACTCGCAGTTCCTCGACATTCAGGATCCAGGTCAGGGCCTCGTTCACATGAAACAGTGAGCTGGCAAGCACCAGCGCCTGCACGTTGTCCAGCCCCAACAATCGGACCGCGTCGTTCACCGAGTACACCTGGCGAGGCGGGCCGAAGAAAGCGGAATTCACGAGCTTCAGCAGTTCCGCGCTAGTGGCGACGTCACTGGAGACAATGGCTGAGACCTCGGCCATGTCGACGTCCGGGGAGCTGACGGCGGCGACCAGTTGGTCGTAGACGGCCGGCAGGGTCGGCAGCGCGCTGACTCCACCGATCAGGGCCCGCAACGCCGGGTCGGACAGCGAGCGCTGCACCGACAAGGCCCGGTTGACCGCCGAGGTCAGAGTCTCCGCATCACAGGGCTTGGCCAGGAACTGTTGCGCCGAGCGGACCACATCCAGGACGGTGTCCGGATCGGCCTCACCGGAGAGCACCAACCGAGCCGTGGACGGGTATCGGGCCTGCACCTGGGCGAGGAGCTCGGCTCCGTTCATCAGCGGCATCTTCATGTCCGACACGATCGCGTCGACCGGGCAACGCTCCAGCACCTCCAGGGCCTCCGCCCCAGAGGAAACGAACGTCATCTCCCAGGAATCGCGGATCCAGCGAAGCATCCGACTCAGCCCGGACAGGACGTTCACCTCGTCGTCCACGAACATCACGTGGTAGCGACCGTCTGGGACAGCCCGTGCATCGGATGCCTGGAAATCGTCGTGATCGAGATCCGTTTCAGATTCAGGGTTTAGGCCGGACATCATTCCCCTATTCCCCCGCTAAGAACTATCCCTGGGCAAGTTGGTCATCGCGTGCTCGAACCACTGACAATGCTGCGATCACCGGGACTCAACATTGCAAGGACGTTATCGGCCAACTCGCGGGGCAGGTTTAACCATGCCCGGGCTCCGGTCTGTATCTCAGCCGGATGCCGTCCGCCGATGCACTGGAACCAGCCACCAGTTCTCCGCCCGCTTCGTCCGCAATCCTCATTTCCAACCATATGATCGGTACCTCCGATCCAGGCGGTCAGATTCAGGGAAAGGGCATTATTCGTGCCGGATTGTCCGGTTCATGACTGGCTGGGGCTTCCCGCCGATCAAGTGCGGCGTCCAAGATGTCGATGACGCAGGGTGCGGGGTTGAGGACGGCGACGAACCGGCGCGGGCCGACCCGCGCCCCAGGTGTGGAAGGAGTCGGGGTGGGCCCTCTGGTAGCCGGGCAGCACCCCGAACGCGGGTTGCGGCTCGGGCCCAAGGTAGTGATCGCGATCGGCCTGCTCCTGCCCGCCATCATCACGATCGCGACGGCGGCGCTCTACGGCTTGGGCGCGGTCCACGATTCTTCCCAGCATCTCTACCAGGACACGCTGCAGGTCACCGCGGCGGCGGCGCGGCTGGACAACGCCCTGAGCAAGGTCGCGGAGCGTTCGGTCGAGGAGGCGTCCACGGAGGATCCAGCTCGCAGCGCGGTGATAGAGCGCGAGCTGCGCCAGATCTGGATCCCCCAGGTCACTGTGGCTTTGCACCAGTTGGACGACGTCAGTAAGGACGACGACGAGGGTCACCAGTCCATCGTCGAGATCCAGGTCGCCTTCGCCGAGTACAACGACCTGCGCCGCAGCGGCGCCTATCTGCGATCGGGCCACGACCCGCAGGACGTCCGGCGCCGGGATCAGATTCTGCGCCGGACGTCGGACCTGTTCGATCGGATGCATCAAAGCAGTGAGAACCGGCTATCACTGGAGATGACCCACGCACAGGGATACGCGATCGACAACGCCACCGTCTTCTCGTTCACTCGCCGGCTCATCGGCGTGACCGTTGTCGTCTCTATGCTGCTCGCGTTCAGCGGCATCCTCTGGCTGATCCGCACTCTGTTGCCGCGCATCCGGCACTACTCGGCTTTCGCCACCAACTTCGCCGACGGCCGGACCGTCACGCCACTGCGGCCCCGGGGACGCGACGAGCTGGCCGAGCTGGGTCGGGCGCTGAACGAGATGGTTGAGCAGCGGCAGCGACTGTCGGAACACGAGCAGTCCCAGGCGGAGTTTCTGGACACCCTGCAGATCGCCGAGAGCGAGCAGGAGGCGCACCACATCGTCGCCCGGCACCTGGAACGCGCGATCCCGGGCAGCGCCGTCATCATCCTGAGACACCCCGACCCCGAAGCGGTGGCATCGGTCACCACCGAGGATCCGGACGGCGACCCGGCACCGCGGTTGGTCCCGGAACGGCCCCCTTCGTGCCTGGCACTGCGGTCGGGTCGTACCCACCGGGAGGGTTTCGGCGACGCGCCGCTGATGCGCTGTGACGTCTGTTCCGGCGGCTGCAGCGGGGCGCTCTGCGAGCCGTTCGTGGTCGGCGGTCAGGTCATCGGCTCGATGCTGATCACCTACCCCGAGCAACTGGACACCGACGCCGCCGCGCGAGTCCGGCGAACGGTCGCCCAGGCGGCGCCGATGCTGGCCAACCTGCGCAACCTCGCGCTGGCCGAGTTCCGCGCCAGCAACGACTCCCTCACTGGCCTGCCGAACAAGCGGACCGCGGAGGACACCCTCAAGCGGATGGTCGCCCAGGCCAACCGTTCGATAGTGCCACTGTCGGTGATCATGCTTGACCTCGACTTCTTCAAGCAGATCAACGACCATTACGGGCACTTCAAAGGTGACGAGGTGTTGGCTGCGGTGGGCACATGCCTCCGGTCCGCCATGCGCACCGCCGACTTCGCCGGGCGGTTCGGCGGTGAGGAGTTCCTGGTTCTGCTGCCCGACACCACGCGGGCGAGCGCGGTCGTGGTCGCCGAGAAGATCAGGCAGGCCATCTCCATGATCGTCGTACCGGAACTGAAGCGGGGCGTGACCGCCAGCCTCGGGGTCGCCGTCCTACCCGACCACGCCGGGCACCCAGCAGGCCTGCTGCGCGCGGCCGATCATGCGCTCTACACCGCGAAGGCGGCCGGCCGCGACCGGGTCGTCGTCGCCGGATCGGCTCACGAGGATCTCCCGGAGCGGGCACCGGCGTCAGGGGTAGCCGAGGCGGAGCCGAGTCCAGAGTGAACGACCCGGCCATCAGGTCCCGGACGGCGGGATCTGATCCAATCGTTCTCGGGAAGGATCACCACCAGGCCCGGGGTGATCACTGATTGGCCTTCCGTCACGCCTGCCCGACGGTGACGCAGCAGCGACCCGGTCCAGGATTCAACCGAGCCGAGAGGACGCCCGAGCAGAGGACGTCCAGGACACCCTGAACAAGATCCCGGTTCACGCCGCACATCAGCTCGGTGTAGTCCACGGCGAGACTGTGGAACGGG
This sequence comes from Kineosporiaceae bacterium, assembly GCA_035474375.1. GTDB lineage: Bacteria > Actinomycetota > Actinomycetes > Actinomycetales > Kineosporiaceae > JANNPJ01. Next base: position 7,289 of record DATINJ010000128.1, read on the forward strand.
CAGTTGGCCAGCACGATCTCCCCCTCGACCGTACGAGGCTCGTATCCGTTGCCGGCCAGTACCCGGCTGACGGCGTCGCGAACCGGGACGGTCTCGTTGAGTTCCGCCTTCTCTCCCAGGCGGCGGCCGGTTGCCCGGGCCGCCACCTGGAGGGCGTCGTCGAGGGCGACCTGATCCTGGCCGGCAATGGTGATCGCCTCGGCCAGGACGCGGCCGGCCAGGTCGTATCGGCGCTCCGGCAAGCTGACCGCGATGTCGCGGGCCGCGCGCCGGTAGAACTTCGCGGGTCGGCCGGCTCCTGGGCCGGTGCGGCCGGCGGGACGGCGGTACTCGACGTCCAACAGCCCGTCGGCGACGAGCCGGTCGAGGTTGAACTTGGCGACGTGGTGGGCGACGCCGGTGCCGCTGGCTGCGCTGTCACGGCTGACCGGTTCATCCTGGGCGACGACGTAGCGGTAGAGCTCTCGACGCACTGGCTCGCCGAGCGCGGCGACCCTGGTCACGTCGGCCGCGAAGTCCTCCGACATGGCCTCGCCTCCGGGTGATCGCAAAGTGGCATTCTAACGGACATTTCTGTTGACGAAAGACTCCACCGTGCCTCGCGTCGAGAAAATTATCTCGCTCGCCAGAGAATTTCCACTTCGCTGAAGATCACTGCGTGGTGGCCAGCACGCCGTCGATACCTCCGCCTCTCCCCTCCCCCGAGGCGCTCACCATTGCGCGCCACACCGGCGGCCTCGCGCTCCGCCGCGAGCAGCAGAGCGCGAGGTCACGTCAAGCGGATCGGCCGCTCAGCGCGCGACCCGACCGAAGACGACCGCGGCGCTCCAGATAGCGCGCTTCTGAATGGTCTTCCCGGTCCGTGGTGAGTCGTACATCTGGCCGCCACCGGCGTAGATGCCGACGTGATAGGCCCGCGACCCGGAGACGAAGAACACCAGGTCACCCGGGCGGGCCTGGGATCGAGACACCCGGTGGGTCGCCTGCATCTGCTGATTCGCGGTGCGCGGCAACCGGACGCCGAGCTGCCGGTACACATAGCCGACGTAGCCCGAGCAGTCGAAACCGCGCGGGGTGGTGCCACCGTAGATGTACGGAGTGCCGACGTAGCGGGCGGCGATGGCCAGCACCGACGAGCTGCGGACGGAGCCGGCTGGAGCCTGAGTTGGCTTCTTGACCTGCGGCTTCTTGGCCTGCGGCTGCTTGGCGTGCGGCTGCTTCGGTGCGGGAGCGTGCTTGACCTGCTTCGGCGGCGCCACGTGCTTGCTCTTCTTCGGTGGCGCAGTGTCGGTGGCGCGCTTCGATGGCGCCTCAACATGCTTGGTCTTCGCCGGCGACGTGGCCACATGCTTGCGTGCCTTCGGCGGTGCTGCTGGCTTGCTCGAGTCGGACGCGGTCTTCTGCGCGGCCGACGTGTGCACCGCGGCAGCTTTGGCCGCCTTGGCCGCCTGCCGGGTCGGCGCGGACTCCGCCGGGGCGGCGGCGCGGCGGGTGGAGACCGCGCGAACTACCGCGGCCACCTTGACCGGGCTGACCACCCTGCGAGGGACGGCCCGAAAAGCGTTGGACTCAAAGGTCACGGTCGCCGTCATCGGAGCCGACAGCGGCGATGTGCTCGAGCGAGCGGACGTGGCGCTCAGCAGGCCGGCCGACATTCCACCGACCGTGGTCTGTAGGCCGGTAGCCGAGGCCTCGACCGAGGTGATCGGGGCTGCGGCGACTTGGGAACCGGAGATCGGGAGCCCGCCGGTGGCGAGCATTCCGGTTGATGCCGCGAGGACGGCGCTGGTACGGCCGACGACGGCGATTCGGCCAGTGACGACCTCTCCGGCGTCAGTCAGAAAGGTGACGGGTCGTTGGGGACTGCGGTGGCGTGCAACTTCACGATCGGACAACGGGGGCCTCTCCCGATGCCTACGAGGTGAGCTGTCGGGTTCGGGTGGGAGTTACACCCGGCCGTCCAACTGACGTGCGGCTGTCCGGCTTCACCCCAAGGACCCCCGATGGTTGTCGGGCGCCCGTAAGTGGTTCCCCCGCCTCTGCCATGCGGTCGTGACGATCCTGGCGCGGTAGCAGAGTTCGGCGTCCGGCCGGGCATCTGCTCAGGTGAGCAGACGTCCAGAACATACGGTTGCCGCTACTTGTGTCACGCTATGGTAACGATAAGGGGGTCTCAAATACCGCGTGGGTCAACACCAAGCGTCACGCTAGGTTGCACGGACGAAGAACCATGAGCGCGTCTTCCACGGTCGCCACCATGGCGAAGGGAAACCGGTCGAGCTCGCAACAGAGTGCGACGTCATCAGGATGGACTCCCTGACGCACACCCTCCGCCAGCTCGGCAGCGGCGCGCGACGCACCAGCGCGGCGGAGAAACTCAGCCGCATCTGTCCCGGCCTCGGTGACCCTCCGAGCGATGTACTGAGCGCACGCCAGATCTTCATCGGCGCGCCCGTCCTCACCCGTGATCACGAACGTGACACCGTCACACTCACGCGTCCGCAAGATCCGAGCCGTTGCCTCCGCCACCACGAAGCTGGCGCACAACACCAGTGACGCCTCCTTCACCGCAAGCGCGCCGACCGTCCCCGCCGTGGTCTTCTGCACCACGGTCCGTCCGCCAAGGTCAAGGTTCCGCAGCAGGCCCGGCGAGTTGACGGCGTCGAACCCGGGCGCGGGCGGACCGTCTTTGATCGCCACCCAATCCGGGCGGCGAGCCTTGAGCGCCAGGGCTTCGTCCAGCGACTCGGCAAGCACGATCTTGTCCGCCCCTCGGGCGAAGGCCCAGGCAGCCACCGTGAAAGCACGCATGACATCGACGACAACCGCCACCGACGGGGCCTCGACCAGCTCGGCGATGCCAAGGAAACGAGCGTCCATCCGGCCATGATCGCGCATGCCGGAAGCCCCAGGTGCCGACTCAGTTTCTGGAGAGCCTGGTGCGCAGGTCCACAGTGAACGTCATCGCTGGCCCGACCGATACGTTGAATACCCTCGGATGCAGGGGAATTCCGGTCGTCCGAATCCCCACACCTCCCGGGAAGGACATTCGCAGTAGCGAATAATGCGGAGTTGCGCGCGACCTGAATTGGGAAGGAAATAGCCGAAGAATTCCTCAAGTTCTGGACGCGCCGGCCGAGTGGAGGCTCATGACGGACGCGGCCGCGGGTGCGCTCCTCCTTCGCGACCGGCAACCAGAATGGCGGCGACTCGTCATGCTCGGCGCCGTGGGCGTGATCGGCATCGCCGCCTCGGCCACCTTTGCCCACGCGGTCGACGGTGGTGCTCCCGGACCGGATGCCGGTCGCCTGATGTCGGCAGACCCCGTGCGGGTGGTTTCGGTTTTGGCACAAGCCCAGACAAGTACCGACCGCATCTCGCCGCAGGTGTTCCGTGGCTCGATCCGACCGGAATCGACGCGGTACATCGGCACGTCTGCCCTGGGACGGCACTATGCCGCCGTGGGTAGGCTCTCGGAGTTGATCTGTCTGATCACCGTATCCGCAGCGTCGGAGCCGGAATCCACGTGCGTGAGCCCGAGCGTGGCATCGGGATCGTTGTTCGAAACCTCCTCGCGTAGCTCTGGTTCGATCGCCTTCTTGGCAGACGGCCCGGCCCTCGGCGCGCCATGGGTTCGGATCTCACCAAACCTCGCCTACCGACCAAATTAGACCGACCTAAACCAACCGGTCCAATTCCGAGCCGACTGCTGGTCAGCACCGGTTCGGACGGCAAATCTGGTCGACGGCAACCCCAAAGACGGTCCAAACCGGTGCTAACCGCCGTCCTCAGGTCGAAGGATGATGAGCTGCGTCCGAACTCTTGACCCATCATCTATGACTGCGCAATCATGACACCGCAGTCAGAGGTCGCCGTGCACGTCCGAGAGAGGCTGGCGGAGATCCCAATGACGTGTGCAAACAGGCGCTTTGATGAAAAGCGGAGGCAACCCGCCATCGGATACTCGATGCCGCGCGCGGACTTTCGACAGCGATGAACCACGCACGCAGCGATGATCAATGGCCAAGGTTCCCCGCGACGTCATAGCGGGTCGAATCACCACTTCCAGCACCAAACTCCTGCGTCCGCCAACCTGCGCAGAGATCCACCGAAGGGTCGATGGAGACCCTCAAGAAGGAGCAAGGATGACTTTCGTCGGAAGAAGGCGCTGGGCAGCCGCCGCAAGCGCCCTCGTTGCCTCGGCATTGGTAGCCGTAGCGGCTGGGCCCGGGGTGGCAGCGAGACCTACGCCGGGAACGCTTTACCAGTTGCCCGATTCCGCTGCCTGCCTGAAGGGCCACGGCAACTGCTCCGTGTATCCGAAGGCCGCCGCCCTACCCAGCGGCCGCCTGGTCGCCGCCTTCGAGCGGTCAACCGTCGGTAGTTCGGGCTCGGCCGATGGCCAGACGATTCCGGTCTACAAGAGCGATGACAACGGGACGACGTGGCAGTCCTTGGCCGAGGTGAAGGCGCCCAGGTATCTGTCGAGCGACAGCGCGTACGCCAAATACATCAGTAACTGGACGAACCCGTACCTCTACGTCCTCCCGCAGGCGGTCGGCAACCTCGCCGCCGGCACGCTGCTGATGGCGACCGTTGTGTCGGGTGACGACGCGTACTACCTCGAGCACAAAGCAGCGAACTCGAGTTGGACGCCCACGAACGACGGCGACCGCCGCGACAATGCGATCGCCCTGTACAAGAGCACGGATTCGGGTGCGACCTGGAGCGTCGTCAACATCATCACGACCGGCGGCTGGCAGGGTGGCAGCGCGGGCGCCACCGGCACGAACATCGCCAACGCCAACACCTCTCGGCAAGTCGACCCGGTGTGGGAACCGTACTTGATGGTCTACAACAACCAGCTCGTCGCGTACTACTCGGACGAGATGGACTACACCGGCTACAACAGCAGCACCGGCGTGCCGACGCTCGCGGCGAACAACAGCACCGGGGCCGACTCGCTGGGCCAGATCCTTGCCCACCGGACCTGGAACGGTTCCAGCACGGCCTGGAGCGCGCCGGTGGTTGATGTCGCGGGTACGACAACGACCTCGACAGGTCAATCGGTGATCGGCGGCGGGCGTCCCGGGATGGCGACCGTCGTTCCCACGAGTAATGGCCAGTGGCTGATGACGTACGAGTACTGGGCCGGCGGTGACAACGTCCGCTACAAGGTGTCCAGCAATCCGCTGAACTTCTACTCGGTCGGGGGCGCGGCAGGAACCGGGGTGAGTTCGCTCGGTGTGACCGCCGGCTCCAGCCCACTCTCGCTGGGCGGCAGCCCGGTTCTTACTCGGTTGCCGAACGGACGCATCCTCTACAACGCCAGTAACAGCGGTGACGTCTGGGTAAACGGGAGCGGGAGCAGCACCGGTGCGTGGTCGCAGGTGCGCACGACGATGCCTGGGAGCTACAGCCGCAACCTGACCTACATCCCCACCACCGGTCGCGTCGAGATCATCGGCGGTCTCACCACGATTCAGTACGCCGACATCGACTTCGGCAACTCGGCGGGCCCGTACTACAAACTGATCAACCGAAAGAGCGGCAAGGCGCTCGATGTTTACCAGAGCGACCTGGTTGACGGGGCAAATGTTATCCAGTGGGCCGACAACGGCGGCGCCAACCAGCAGTGGCACGTCACCGACCTGGGTGATGGCTACCGGACGCTGCTCAACCGCAACAGCGGTCGGGCATTGTCGATCTGGCAGACCAGCACCGCGGACTCCGCGAGAGCCGTGCAGTGGGTACAGAACAACGGCAATGACCAATCGTGGCAACTGGTGGCGGCCGGCGCCTATTACAAGCTCATCGACCGGCATGCGGGCAAGGCGTTGACCGTGACTCAAGGCTCGACGGCTGACGGTGCGCAAGTGATCCAATGGCCGGACCAGAACCTGCTCGAGCAACAGTGGTCGCTGGTGCAGGTGTCCTCGTAATCCTGCTCTGAGCGCGCTGATCCGAACGGCACCTGCCCGTTCATGAGCCGCGATCATCAATGCCGGTGAGTTAAGCCATCACGGCACCCCTGACCAACAACCGTGATCATGCACGCTTGCTCGCCAGGCGAGGGCACGTCGGCGCTGACGCGCCTCCCAAGTGCATGATCGCGGGTCGAAAGGGGAAAGATCGCGACAGCAGACGACCGTCACACCAGTCACTCCAGCGCTTAACTCACCGGCATTGCCGCAATCATGCACGGTTGCCCTCAGGGCCGGGCAACCGTGCATGATCGCGGCAGGGTTTGGAGGCGATGTGCTTCAGGCCTCGACCGCCTCAGCAGGGTTCTCCGCCCGAGCGCGGGCAATGACCTGCCCTCGCTCGGAATTCGGAAAGCGATCGAGCATGGCCCGAACCTCGTCGGCGTCCACGTCGGCGCCAAAGAGCTCGGTCTTCGGTTCGAAGCGGAGACCCTCGGCGAGCGGACCGGCGATGACGGGATCGAAGCCCAGTCGGTCGACAAGGGTGGCTACCGCCGCGACGTCGGCCGAGTTGTCACCCGCGATCGCGATGGCAGTGCGTCCCGCCGGGGTGGCGGGGCGAGCCTGATCCTCGAGGTCGTGGTAGCCCACGTGGTTGAACGCCTTGACGACGCGCGAGCCGGGAAGGAACGCCTGGACCGTCTCGCTCGAAGAAGTCCGGGGGTCGTTGAGGTCGGCACGGATGCCGTCGACCTCCCACCAGTAGTTCATCGCGTCGACGACGAGCTTGCCCCGCAACGCCTCGGCCGGGATGCTGCGGTACTTGCCGAGCGGAAGAGCGAGGATGGCGAGGTCAGCGCCGGCCGCGGCGGCTTCGGTGGTGGTGGCAACCGCACCGGTGGCAAGGACGTCGACGGTGAGGGCGATCTTGCGCGGGTCGCCGGAGCCGGCGATGAGCACCTGGTACCCGGCGGCCAGGGCCAGCCGGGCGAGCACGGTACCCACCTTGCCGGCGCCGAGGATCCCGATGGTCTGCGGACCGTTCGGGGCACTGCCGTTCATGCCGTACTCCAATTTCGTTGACTCGCCCAAGGATGCGAGTCAGTTGGCGAGGATGTCGCGGACCATCGGGATCACCGTGCTGCCGTAGAGCTCGACGGCCCGAAGACGGGCGCTGACCGGCTGTGATCCTGCGGTGTAAATCAGGTCGAATCGGCCGACGCCAAGACTGCTGATCGTGTTGGCGATCTTGCGGGCCACCGTCTCTGGTGAGCCGATGTAGAGCGACCCGTGCGCGATCTCGTCGTCAAACTCCGCGCGGCGGATCGGCTGCCATCCGCGAAGGGCGCCGATTCGGTCGCGGATGACCCGGTATCGCGGCCAGAAGATCTCTTTCGCTTCCTCGTCCGTGTCGGCGATGAAGCCCGGCGAGTGCATTCCGATCGGATGCGCAGTGGTGCCGAACTGCTCGGCGGCCCGCCGGTACAGATCGAGGTACGACGCAAACCGCTGGGGTGGGCCGCCGATGATGGCGAGCATCATCGGCAGACCGTACTGCGCGGTGCGGATCACCGACTGCGGTGAACCGCCGACGCCGACCCAGGTGTTGAGGTGCCCCGACTCGGTCTTCGGGAAGACGTCGGCGTTCTCCAGCGGGGCCCGCAGGGTGCCCTTCCAGGTGACCGGCTGCTCATCGAGCAGCTTCACGAAGAGCTCGAGCTTCTCCTCGAAGAGCTGGTCGTAGTCCTGCAGGTGATAGCCGAACAGGGGGAAGGACTCGGTGAACGAGCCGCGCCCGAGGATGACCTCGGCGCGACCGCTCGACAGCGCGTCCACCGTGGCGAAGCGCTGGAACACCCGGACCGGATCGTCCGAGCTGAGCACGGTGACGCCGGAGGCCAGCCGGATGCGCGAGGTGCGGGTGGCGATCCCGGCGAGCACGGTCTCCGGGCTCGACACCGAGTACTCGGGTCGGTGGTGCTCGCCGAGGGCGATGACGTCGACGCCGAGATCATCCGCCAGCACCGCCTCGTCGACGACCTGACGGATCGCCGCGGCATAGGAGAGCAGCGCACCGGAGTCGTCCTCCGGCACGTCGCCGAAGGTGTCGAGGCCGAACTCGACCTCAGACATGGGACGGCGCCTTGGCGAGCAGTTCCATCTTCTTCTCCTACACCTGTCCCGAGCGTGTCTCACACCGTCGGGGCGATCTCCTGGATAGCTGACGTGTCAATTATGTATGATGTAATTGAAATGTCAATTAGGAGGATGGATGACGGAGACCGCACCCCAGCGGCGCAGACGCCAGTCGCCGACCGCACAGGAGCTGCGGATCTGGCGGGACTTCATCGAGACGACTGAGGCGCTGCGCTCCGAACTCGCGTCGCGGCTACAGAGCGAGTCCTCGCTGTCGACAGGCGACTATGCGGTCCTGCTCGCCCTCAGCGAGGCACCCGAGCGGCAGCTGCGGTCCTCCGACCTCGCCACCAGCATCGGCTGGGAACGCAGCCGCCTGTCCCATCATCTCGGCCGGATGGAGCGACGCGGGCTGATCCGCCGCGAGGAGTGCGCCACCGACAACCGGGGGGCCGTGGTGGTGCTCAGCCCAACCGGCGCCGATTCGTTCCGTAGTGCGTCCGTTCCGCATCTGCGCGCCATCCGCGAACTCTTCATCGATGCCCTCACCCCGGAGCAACTTGTCGCGGCGAGCGAGGTTACCGGGGCTCTGCGCGCGCATCTCGAATCCACCGGCGCCGACGAGCATGATCGCTGAAGGCCGGCCGCTGTTCGAGGAGCAGAAAACCAGAACCGCCCTGACACTGGTCAGATCCCGGTGCTTCGGTGCCCGTTCGGTCATACTGCGGTACACCGTTGTGCCACCCACGGAGGAGCGATGAACCTCGAGAAAGTCGTCTTCGGCTTCTTCGTCCTGCTCGCCGCGACGCTGAACTTCGGCTTCTTCATCGGCGACATCGCCAACCCGGCGCTGCACAACGTCTACGAGCTGTTCGCGGCCGTGGTGGTCAGCCTGATCGCCACCGTGCTCAAGTTCGGCGATCGGACCCAGATCGGCGCCGTTCACCTGGCCACCAGCCTGGTCGCGGACCTGCAGTTGATCGCCGCCGCCGTGGTCTGGGCGCTGGCCGAACACGTCTCCGGCAGCGGGGTCACGGCTCACTCGACGGCCAGCGTCGTCTCGCTGTCCGGCGGGGCACTGCTGGCCAACTTGGTGTCGGTGGTGCTGCTGGTGGTCGAAACTGTGTCCTTTCGCCGCCGATGAGCTCGCTGCTGCTGTTCTGGCGTCACCTGTTCGGGCAGGACGTCGAACCGCGACGTCGGGCCGGGGTGGCCACCGACGAGGCGGTCCGCGCCGAGGCGACGATCTTCCTGGTGTTGCGCCGGATGCGGGCCCCGCTGATCATCCTGATCCTGATCTTCGCTGTCACCGTGCTCGGGCTGGTACTGATCCCGGGGCGGGATGCGCAGGGCAACACCTACCGGATGGGCTTTTTCGACGCGTTCTACTTCATGAGCTACACCGCCTCGACGATCGGGTTCGGGGAGTTGCCGCACGCCTTCACCGATGCCCAGCGGATGTGGGTGCTGGTGTCGATCTACCTGACGGTGATCGGCTGGGCCTACGCCATCGGTACCCTGCTCACTCTGCTGCAGGACAGAGCCTTCCGGAACGCGCTGGCGATGCAACGGTTCACCCGCAAGGTGCAGCGGTTGCGCGAGCCGTTCCTGCTGATCGCCGGTTACGGCAACACCGGGGAACTGCTCGGCCGGTCCTGGGACGCGCTCGGTCGCGGATTCGTCGCGGTCGACATCTCGGCCGACCGGATCGACTCCCTTGACGTCGACCCGTACAACGCGGACGTGCCGGGCCTGGTCGCGGACGCCTGCAACCCCAGCCACCTGGAGGCAGCCGGTCTGCAGCACCCGTACTGCGAGGGGGTGGTGGCGCTGACGAACAACGACGAGGCGAACCTGGCGGTGACGATGGCCGCAGCACTGCTGCGGCCGGAGCTGCCGGTGATCGCCCGGACGGTGTCCCCGGCGATCGAGGAGCGGATGCAGGCGTTCGGCACGCCGACGGTGGTCAACCCGTTCGACCGATTCGGCGATCACCTGCGGCTGGCGGTCAAGGCGCCGGCCAGCTACCAGCTGCTGAGCTGGTTCGAAGGCGGGCCGGGTTCGCCGCTGCCAGGGCGATGCTCGCCCCCGGCGCACGGCCGCTGGGTGATCTGCGGATACGGTCGGTTCGGCCAGGAGCTGTACGCGGACCTACGGGCCGAGGGGCACGAGGTGACGATTATCGACTCCGACGCGGCTCACCACGAGCATCCCTCGATCGTGATCGGTGACGCGTCCGAGCCGACGGTGATGGCCCGGGCCGAGGTCGAGACGGCAGTCGGCTTCGTGGCCGGGACCAACAATGACACCACCAACCTGTCGCTGATCGCCGCCGCCCGGCGCCGGAACCGGAACCTGTACACCGCTGCCCGGCAGAACCAGCCCGCCAACGCGCCGTTGTTCGCGGCGATGGCGCTGGACCTCCTGCTGGTACCGAGCGAGGTGGTGGCCCGAGAGGCGTACGCCCGATTGAGCACCCCGCTGTTCTGGCGGTTCTTGCAGGAGATCCCCGGTCAGAGCGAGGAGTGGGCCCTCGACCTGCTTGATCACTTGACCAGGCAGTGCGGGCAGCGGATGCCGGAGTTGTGGAAGGTCCGGATGAACCCGGAGGAGGCCCCGGCCCTGACCGACTGGCTGGAATCCGGCGAAGCCGCCCTGGGTGACCTGCTGCGCGACCCACAAGACCGGGACCAGCGCCTGCCGGTCACCCCCTTGCTCCAGCTGCACGACGACCGGACGACCCTGTGCCCCCGCGTCGAGGCGCCCCTGTCGCTGAACGACGAGGTGCTGTTTGTCGGTACCGGCGCCGGCCGCCGGGCGATGGAAACGACGATGACCTCTCGCGCGGGAGCGGCCTACGCGGTGTCCGGCTCCCAGGTGGCGGCCAGCTGGGTTTGGCGCAAATTCGCCAGCTCGTGACCCCACGGTCGGCCCAGACGGCAGCACTCGCCGACGCTGCCCCATGACGGCGGTCGAGCCCGAACCGTCCGCACGCGCCCTGGCCCACGTCAAGGGCGTGGTGTCCGGGCCGCCCCTGGATCCGAGCCTGGACGTCACGGTGCACTTTCATCCTGACCGCTTGGTCGGCGGGGAGCCGTTGCTTCGCCACCTGGTGCGCGATGGCGTGTACCGCTCTCAATTCGAGACCGGCACCAGCAATGGAGGATTGACGGCGTATCCCGGCGGAGACCGATGGCGCTGGGAACATCAGATGTTCGCCGGCGCCTACGATGACGCTGCGCCCTCACAACGGCCGACGTACGGGTCGTTGAACTACCGACGGCATCAGGCTGGCGGGTCCGTGCGATTCGGCTCGGCGCACCTGCGACTGGCTCGACACGTGCTCACCCGCACGACCTTCTGCTACCCCGACAGCAGCACTCAACCAACCGATTTCGGCACCATGGAGCACATGCCACTGCTGGACCTCGCCACAGCCGATCACCTCGACATCCTCGACGACCACATCGAAGCGCACGTGCACGGCCGGCTCCACCTGGATCACGACGTCGAGGCCATCGTTCTGGACCCCAGCTACCGCGGCACCGATATCGAGGAGGCAGCCCACGACCTGCCCTTGCACGTCGAGTGGCATCACGGCTTCAGATTGCACATCGACGACCTCACCCGACATCCGAACTTCCGCGGCCCGCAGGTGGTACAGGCAGGCCTCGCCATCGCTCGGGACGACTGGCTCGACGCCCGGATCATTGGCGAAGCCGTCCGCGAGGGCCGCTTCGACCCCCAAACTCTCAAGCGGGTATGGCACTGCACTGCCCGCTTCGGGCACTGATGGCAGCGGTGTCGATTCCTTTTGGTGGTGGCCGGGGTCTACCTGGTGAGAGACGGTCCGCGAGACGGGCTGGTCTCGATCAGGTACGCCGAGAGAGAGGCTGATCGCCGATGAGCATTCCCGCGACCATGCGCGCCCTGCAGCAGACTTCCCTCAACGGCCCGCAGGACCTGGGTCTGATCACCGACGCGCCAGTGCCGAGCCCTGGCCAGGGCGAGGTTCTGATCCGGGTCACCGCAGCCGGCGTCAACTTCGCCGACCTCTCGAAGGCCCACGGCAGGTTCCTGGACGGCCCGCAGCCACCGTACCTGGCCGGATTCGAGGCCGCCGGTGAACTCGTCGCGGTGGGCGAGACGGTAACCGGCCTGCACCTGGGAGCCCGCGTCGTCGGCGTCGGAAACGGGGCTTTCGCCGAGTACATGGTGCTACCGGCGGCCGCGGCGCTGCCGGTGCCCCCCGGCTGGACCGAGCAGCAAGCGCTGGGCCTGGTCGTGAACTGGCCCACCGCGCTGGCCGCACTCAAACCCCTGGGCGGCCTCACCGCGGGGCAAACCGTGCTGATCCACGCGGCGGCGGGCGCAACCGGCCAGGCCGCCGTCACGATGGCCAAGCACTACGGTGCCACGGTCATCGCGACCGCCTCGCCGGGCAAGCACGAGACAGTCCTGGCCTTGGGCGCCGATCACGTCCTGGATTCTCTCGGCCACGATATCGTCGCCGAAGTGTGGCGGCTGACCGCCGGTGTCGGTGCCGACCTGGTGCTGGAATCGGCCGGCGGCACCACCTTCGACACCAGCCTGGCCGCAGCCAAACGAGTCACCGGCCGTGTCGTCGTCTACGGCGTGGCCGGCGGCGAAGCCGCCCTCACCAACTGGGAACTGGTGTACAAGAACCAGATTCACATCATCGGGTTCAACCTCGGCGTGCTGATCCAAGCCGCGCCGCAGATCTTCGGCGAGGTCATGGGCGAGCTGTCGGCGCTCATCGCGGCCGGTGTCTTGACCCCGAGACAGCCGACCGCGTACGAACTCGCCGACGGCCCGAAAGCGCTTATGCAACTCGAAACCAGGCAGACCATCGGCAAACTGGCTCTCCTACCGTGACGGCAACCGGGAGTCAGGATCGGTTCGCTGCCGAGACCGAGCGATTCCGCCGGGAACTGTTGGCGCACTGCTACCGCATGGTCGGCTCGGCGCACGACGCCGAGGACCTGGTCCAGGAAACCTATCTGCGGGCGTGGCGGTCCTACCCCGGATTCGAGGGCCGGGCGTCGATTCGGTCGTGGCTCTACAAGATCGCCACCAACGTCTGCTTGACAGCGTTGACGCCGCGCGCGATCCGGGTCCTACCGTCGGGCCTGACCGGCCCGTATGACGGACCAGATCGCCCACCGAGTCCCATTGCCTCGGAAGAGGTCTCGTGGCTGGAACCGCTTCCGGACGGATGGATCGCCGCACCTGCCGACGATCCAGCCGCAGTGGTGATCACCCGCGAGTCGGTACGGCTGGCGCTCATCGCCAGCCTGCAGCACCTTCCGGCCCGCCAGCGGGCGATCCTCATCCTGCGTGAAGTACTGGCATTCTCCGCCACCGAGACCGCGCAGATCCTCGGCACCACCACAGCGGCGGTCAAGAGCGGACTGCAGCGCGCCCGGGCCCGACTGGACGACGTGGACCCAGCACCCGCGGCACTGCTCGAACCGACCGACCCACGAGCACGCGCGCTGCTCGACGGCTACATCGCGGCCTTCGAGCGTTCCGATGCCCACCTACTCGAACAGGTACTGCGCACCGACGCCACGCTGGAGGCGACGCCGTTCCGCGACTGGCAGGCAGGCCGGACAACATGCATTCACGTGCTGGCCGGGCACGTGCTGGGCACCCCCGGCGACTGGCGGATGATCGCGACCACCGCCAACGGCCAACCCGCCGCCGTTGTTTACCATGCAGACACGGACGGCGTGCTCCGAGCCGACGGTGCCGTCGTGCTCGCGCCCACCGCCACCGGCATTTCCCGCGTGATCAAGTTCCACGATCCGGCCCTCGTCGCGACGTTCGGCTTCCCGGACGTACTCGCGCGCTGACCCGCACCCTCGGAGGTGCCATTCAATCCTTGATCAGCTGGTCGTACGGCGTACCCTCCGGCGTGAAGATCAAGATGAAGTCCTTGCCCGCCTCGGTGGCAACCCTGCGCAGCCGAGTCAAAACCTCGCCCTCTGGGGGAAGTTCAAGGTCGAGAGCCGCGGCCGCACGATCCCGCCGAACCGCCAGGTCGGGCATGTCCTCCAGGTACTCGGCAGCCAGCTCGCGGCTCTCCGCCACCGTAAAGGCGCGGCAATCACGCCACCACGGCGCGACCAGGAGAAGCTGGAGCAACTGCTCCAAGCCGATCGCGACCAGAGCCGCGCCGCCTTCAGAATCCGCATACAGGACTGGCCGTTCCTCGCCACCGTCACCGCAGAAGAAGTACGTGCCCCCGGATCCATCACCCGCGAAACCCTCGAGCGCCGCGCCTGAACTGAGGTGCACTTCCTCCACATGGTCTTTCCGGTCGAGCTCAAAATCGCCTGGCCAGAGCAGGAATCCGGCGGCGTCGTCGTGTTCGGCAATGGCCGTGATGAGCGATCGCATGCGCCGCATCCTAGGCTGCGCCGCCGGGACCGCCGGTGAAGGACAGCCACGGCAGGGAGCGGCGGTAGCCCACCGGCCGGGCAGAGAAGTCACACTGGCCGCGGGGCGCCGCTGTTCGGACGGCGGCGAACTGCGCCTCGGTGAGCTGCGGCAGCTCGGAGCGTCGCAGCGGGGTCAGCGCGCATTTCAGGGCCAGACCGGACAGCCGGTCACCGGCGGCCATCCGGGCATCACCGTAGTGCGGGAAGGCACTCCCGCAGGTGCCGGCGTACTCGGGGTCGATCACCTCGGCGCCGCCCGACGACGGGGTGCTGGCGGGCCAGCAGGTGTCCACGGCGCTGCGGGGTTTGTGGGCGATCACCTTCGCCGCGGGACGGATCGGTCGCCGGTCGGCCTTGATCGCGGCGAGCCAGGTGTCCATGGTGGTCAGCGCCTGCAGCGCGACGTCCGGTGGCGGGGTGATGCCGGCGAAGTTGCCGCTCGAGCGCCAGGTCCAGATCACCTGGTTGGCGTGCTGGCCATTGCTGGCGTCGAGTCGGGCGCGCATCTCCCAGGAGTGGTAGTCGCTGTGGATGTCCAGGCTGTTCGCCGAACCGCGCAGGTCGATGATCGGTACGTTGTCCAGCCGCTGACCTTCGGTGACCTGCCCGGTGCGGTAGGCGATGCGCACCGCCCCCGGATCAGCCGCCGTCCGCTGGGCCTGCCAGACGCCGTCCTGGTCGAAGCCGCCGATCCGAGCGTTCAGGTCGGCGAACTGGGCGCCGCTGATGATGCCGGCCCGCAGCGCGTCCAGGCCGTAGAGAACGCCGACGTTGTCGCTCACGCTTCGGGCGAATCCGTACCCGGCCGCCTTCTCGGCCGGCGTCCACAGGCGAGCGGGCCGGCGCCCCCAGATAGCCACTTCGTAATCCTGGGCGACGCAGCGCACTCCACCCGGATTGGTCACGGCGTCGTAGACCCGAGGGTCGCCGGTGGGGAACCCGCAGTTGCTGGCCCTGGACGGGGTCCCGACCGGCACGAAAGTCTGGTTCCAGTACTGGCACACCGACGGGTCCTTCGTCCCCTCGACGGCGGCCTGCTGGGCCGGTGTCCACCCGGTCGTGGCGGCGAAGTACCGCACCAGCAGGCCGCAGTCCTGGACCTCCACGGCCGTGCTCCAGGTGTCGGGGAAACTGCAGTTCGGCAGGATGCCGTCGAGCAGGCCGGGGTAGGCATCGGCAATCACGTACTGCTGGATGGCACCGCCGGAGCATCCCGCCCCAATGGTGTACCTGATCTCGCCGTACGTCTCGATCAGGTGCTCCTTGAGCATCGTGACCGCCTCGGCCGAGACCACCTCGTTCGCGTTGGCGCCGTGCACGTTCAGACCCGAGGAAGCCACCAGGTAGCCGCGCGACAGCAGGGTGTCGTCCAGCACGTCGACGGGAAGCTCGCTGACGTGATGCGGGGCGCTGCCACCCCCGAACGGCCAGACCACCTTGCGGTTCCAGCCAGACTGCGGAGCAAACGGCGTCCACCCCTGGGCCGGGTCGAAGAGCACAGCAACCCGGTAGATCCCCCGGTCCTGGACGCCCGTCTCAAGCCGGACGACGTACGGGACGGTGCGGCCGGCATCCGTCGTCGTCCTGGCCACATCGGACGGCGGGTTAGCCGGATCGTACGGCTGGAAGCCGCCGCCACCGGTCGGCAGGTAGCGGTAGCTGATCACGGTCGGCGTGTTGCACTGCGCGTCCACCGGCAGACCCAGACCGGTCTGCGCCGGATGCAGGTTGCAGTCCCACGGCTGCACCTGCGGACCGGAGAACACCGGCCCACCGAGGGGATGGTTCGTCAGCGCGAGCCGGGCGTCGATCCGGTGCCGGGCCCGGGCCCGCATCTCGTTGCGGCCCACCCGAAGACCGGTGACCAGCCCGACGAACCGGCCGTCGGCCCGGACGGCGAACTGCCGACTGACGTCGCGCCCGTTCAGCCGGACGACGGTCCCGGCGCTGCCACCCACGACCTCAACCAGCGCGTCGCCGCCGGAGACGGTGTCGGCACGGCCGGAAAGCACTCTGAGCGCCAGAGCAGCGTGGTGTGCCGGGGACGCCTGGGCACTGGCCGAGAGCGGCACCACCAGCGCTAGACCGAGAAGAAGGATGAGCAGCCCTCGATACCGACGGACAAACACAGTCTGAAACTGCATGCGCGCACTCCGTTAAAGGACAGGTTCGGCATCCGAGGAATTCACCGACCCTTGTAGTCCTAATACCAGACCGCATCAGGCACAAGGCCCATGTCCACCCAATTCGGGCGCGGGACGTGAATGACGCGGTCGCAACCGGATCACCGCAGCACATCCAGTTTGCGCACGGCGTCGACGAGGCGGTCGAGTTCGTCGTCGGTGGTGAGGTAATGGACGGAGGCTCGGACCAGGTCAGGCAGGCCGCGCTGCTCGAAGTCGAGGCGGGTCGAGGTGGCAGTGGTGACGCTGACATTGATGCCCTCGGCACGCAGTTGGTCCCGGATCGCCAGGGCGCCGACCTGAGCGTGCTGGAAGGTGACGATGCCGCTGCGGTGGGCGCCCTTGTCCATCACGGTCACCGCCGGTAGCCCGGCGAGCCGGGTCCGGAGGCCGGCGGCGGCCTGACCGACCAGATGTTCGATCACGGCCATGCCGATGTCCAGGGCGTAGTCGACGGCCGCTCCCAGCCCCAGCCGTCCGGCGACGTAACTCTCCCAGTTCTCGAAGCGCCGGGCATCGGGGCGCAGTTCGTAGCGGTCGACGCCGGTCCAGGTGGCCGCGTGGAGATCGACGAACGGTGGATGCAGCTCACCGGTCGAGCTCGCGCGGGCGTAGAGGAACCCGGTGCCGCGCGGGCCCCGCAGGAACTTGCGGCCGGTGACGGATAGGAAGTCACACCCGATCCGGCGCACGTCCACCTCCAACTGCCCGACCGACTGGCAGGCGTCGAGCAGGTACAGGACGCCGTACCGGCGGGCGACCTCCCCGACCCGCTCGGCCGGGTTGATCAGGCCACCGTTGGTCGGCACGTGCGTGACCGCGATCAGCCTGGTCCGATCGTCGATCAGCGCCTCCAGGGCCTCGACGTCCATAGCGCCGGTGGCGTCGTCCGGGACGACCACGATCTGGACTCCACGGGTGGCCTTGAGGTGGAGGAAGGCGAGGTAGTTGCTGGCGTACTCGGCTACTCCGGTGAGGATGCGGTCGCCGGGCTCGAACGGGACGGCGTAGAACGCCATGTCCCAGGCCCGGGTCGCGTTCTCGACCAGTGCGATCTCGGTGGGGTCGGCCCCCACCAATCGAGCCACGGACCGGTAGACGGCCTCGAGGCGGTCGTGGGCGGCGTCAGCCGCCTCGTATCCGCCGATTCGTTCCTCCAAGTGCAGGTGATCGACGATCGCCGAGGTGACCGGCACCGGCGACAGGGACGCCCCGGCGTGGTTGAGGTGCACGACGGTCGCGCAGCCGGGCGTTTGCGCCCGCCAGCGGTCCACGTCCTGGGCCAGGGAGCGAGCATCGTCGCGCAGAGACATGGGCTCACGGTATGCCTAGGCCGGCTTTCGTTTGCGGATCGCGATGCGGTACGCCGCGCGCGCCATGGCCTTGCCGTGAAGGTCGAGGAACTCGGTCAGCCGTTCCGGCAGCCGGTCACCGGCGTACGCAAGGTAGATACCGACCGGCTTGTGGACGAGGGGGTCCGGGTCGGCGTGGAGTACCTCGGCGATCGCCAGGCCTGCCTCCACGTCGGTGAGGTCGCTGTACTTCACGAACCACAGCGGCGCGGTCATCGCCGTGCGCCGACGGTACGGGTCGCTGGAGGCGGCGAGCTCGTGCAGAAGGTCGTAAGGTCCGCCGGTCAAGGTGGCGCCGATGACCCGGGGGGCAGCCCGGTCGACCATGCCCCAGTCGTCGATCCGGTCGTGGTGGCGCAGATAGATGTCACGAAGTCCAAGGTCGCCGAGCCGTTTGCGGGCTTGAAAATCAAGGATGCAGAACGCCGCCATCCGAGCCTGGTAGGACGGTTCGGCGAACAGCGCGTCCAGTTCGGCCGGCGCGATCCCGGTAGCCGCCTTGGCCGTGTCGAACAGCACCCTCATCCGCATCCCGGGGGTCAGCTCGGCCAGCACCCGCTGCGCCGTCCACTCCGTGCCGCTCATGCCGCCTCCAGCCTCGGTGTGCGTGCAGTCTCTCGCCTGCCTGGTGACGAGAGCGAGCACACCCGCCGGAGCCGTCTGGTCTGATCAGGGGCGAGGTTGGCGAGATCCGTAAAATGGCTGGCTGTAAGGGTAATGATGCACTACGTGGTGAATCACGTGCACGTGCCGGACGACCCGCACATCGTGAAGGATGGAGCCGGTGACCTCCAGGCTGCGCGGTTGTGACGGCGCAGATCCACCGAGGGCCCGCGCAGCGGCCTCGATCGCCAGCCGAACGGCGACCGTCGCCACCGCGGCGGAAGCCCCGACGACCACCGGGTTGCGGATCAACTGCGGTGCTGCCGCCCGCACGGCGAGGGCTGCCTTCCGCCAGGGCACGACCGCTGAGTCGTCGACCCTGATCACGGCAACCTCAGTGAGCCTGCCCTCGGTCAGCTGATCCTCCCCTGGGCTCGCCCTGTCATCGATCACTGTGTCCTCGTCGCGATGATCGTGCTCTTTCGCATCGCCCGGCAGGTCCATCTCGTCAGTCATAGCTCGATGATGCGCGCCGTCCCCGGGTCGGTCCACCCGGAATGATCGACTCGCCCGGACGTGCGAGCGCGATGATCGGTCGGGCCGGGTCAGCGGGTGGGCAGGATGATCTCCACTCGCCGGTTCAGCTGGCGCGCGCTCGGCAGATCGGCGCCGGCGCTGGTGGTCTCGCGCGCTATCGGGTCGCTCTCGCCTCGTCCGCGCAGCGTCATCGATCCGCTGGGCACTCCCTTCCCGGCGAGTTCGTCGCGTACTGCCGTGGCCCGGCGGACCGACAGGTCGAGGTTCGCCGCCGCCGTCCCGATGTGGTCGGTATAGCCGTTGACCTGGACGGTCTTCGGTCGGACGACGGTCAGCAGCCGTGCCACGCGGTCGACCAAGGTGCGGGCGTCCGGCCGCAGATCCGCTGAGCCGAACGCGAACAGGGCGTTGGCATCGAGCCGAATCACGGTTCCGCACACCCGCCCGGTGGCCTTGACCCGCCGGATGGTCGGCACCGGCGGGAATCGCGGCAGGCGCTCACCGATCAGCCGGGCGATGACGGCGCGTTGCTCGGCGCTGGCGTTGCCATCAACCACGCCATCCGCGCTCACCGAGACCCGAACGTTCTGGTCGCGGTAACCGCCCGCCCCGTCCGCACCCACCCAGAAGCGGGACGTGGAATCGGTGTAGGAGCCTGACCCGTCAACCCGAACATTCAGGCGCCGGTCGCCGTCCGAGAACGTACCCTCGCCATCCGACTCGATGGACAGGCGCTGAGCACCTCGCTCGTACACGCCGGATCCGTTGTCCAGGACGGCCACATGCACCCCGGGTGCGTTGTACACGCCGGTCCCGTTCGCCTTCACCGTGACGCTGATGTTTCCCTTCTTGTAGCTTCCGGCCGTGCCGACCGCCCTGCGGCCGGAGCCGACGTCGATACTGTGTTCGACCCCTTTGGCGTCACACCTGGCCCCGAGGACGGCGATGCCCTCGTACAGGCCCGGCGTCAGCCGCAGACGCTGGGAGATGTCCCGCCCTTCGGCCGAGTTGAGCAGGTCGGTCGGGATCGCGAACGAGGGCAACGCCGGGGTTTGCAGCCGCGCCCGGAGTTCCTCTTCAAAAGCCGAGACGGCGCCCGGCACACTCGCGGCGGTACCGGTGACACCCATCGTCGACGAGGTCGTCGGGGTGGGCCTCGGAGCCGGTGATCCGGTGGCCGATGACGGCCCCGAGGCCGTGGAACAGCCAGCCATCAACAGAACCAGGCCGGTCAGCCACGGCATGGCTCTACGCATGCCGGTCATCATGCCAGGGAGCTCGGCCCGGACGTTCGAGCGCGATGATCGTGGCGGACACCGGATCAGCGGGGGCTGTTGGCCGCGCCACCGGTACGCCGGCCGGGCAGTCTCATGGTGAGCAGCTTGGCTCGCGGCGCGACCGTGTGCATCATCGAGAACACCGACTGGATCCGGGAACGGTCTGGGTCGAGCACCGTGAACAGGTTGGCCCCCAGGTAGAACGTGATCGCCGCGTTCGCCAGGTCACGCGGTGGCATGAGCCGGGCGAGGGCGCTGCCGGCCAGGACGCGGTCAAGGGTCGCCTCGATGAAATCGACCCAAGGTTGGGTCCGTTCCATCAGGGGTTCTCGCAGTTCGGGCTTGGCCAGGGCCGCCGCCACCAGTTCCGTGAACAGCGTGATGTGCCCGCCCTCCATGTCGTCGTGGTAGATCCGTTCGGCCGCGTCGACCAGGGCCTCCAGGGTGCGGACGTCCTGCACGGTCGCGCGGTGCAGGGCCATCCGCTCGGCGGACGACCGATCGAGCGCCGCGAGCAGGAGCTGATCGACACCGCCGAAGTGGTAGAACACCAGCGCTGAATTGACGTCGGCCGCCTTGGCGATCACGCGGGCGCTGGCTCCGCCGTATCCGGCGGTCCGGAGCACCTGCGAAGCAGCGTTGATGAGCCGGTCCTTCGTCTGCCCCGCGCTGTCCACAGCCATCGGCCGGTTCCTTCCATGATGAGTTGATCGTACGGTTTAATCACATGATTAAACCGAGTGATCAAATGGAGTTGCGAGATGAGTATGCCAACCCCCGAGCCGGACGACGTCCCTAGGCCGGACCCACCCGCTCCACCAGATCTCCAGGGCCGGTCGCGAGCTCGGGTGACCCTGGTCGCCCTCCTGGCCGCCTCGTTCGTGGCGATGCTCGGCTACAAGATCCTGCACGCCGGCGGCCTGGAGCAGACGGCACTGTTCTACGTCGGGTTGCCGGCGACGATAGCCCTGGTCGTGGCGGCGACCGCGCGACCGCGCTCGGCGACCGGAATGGCTGTCGCCGCCGTCACGATCTGTCTTGCACTGGCCGGCCCGCTGCTGAACGAGGGCGTCGTCTGCCTCGTCCTGGCTGCTCCCCTGTTCTACCTGGTGGCCATCGGGATCGGCATGGTGATCGACATTTGGGACCGGCGCGACGGGTCCCGACGGATGCACGCGCTCGGCCTCGTCCCGGTACTGGCCCTGTTCAGCCTGCAGGGCGTCACGGGCTCACCAGCGCCCCACAACCAGGTCGTCACCGTAACCAGGACCGTCCGGCTCACCCCGCAGCAGTTCGCGGCATCCCTGTCGGGTACGCCCCGCTTCGCGCCTCCCCGGTCAGCCTTCCTCAGCCGGCTGCCGTTCCCGCGCGTGGTGCAGGTCGACGGGACCGGCCTGGACGTCGGCGCCGAGCGAGTCATCACCTTCACGCCACGTCATTCACTCGGCATCGGCGCGCACCCGACACCGCGCTCAATGCGGTTGCGGCTGGCCGAGAGCGGCCCGGACCATGTTCGTTTCGACGTGGTTCAGGACACCGCGACCGCCCGATGGCTGCACTGGCAGACCTCGCGGATTTCCTGGCGGCCGACCCAGGCAGGTACCACCGAGGTCACCTGGCAGCTGACGTACGAGCGCACGTTCGACCCCAGTTGGTACTTCGGCCCGCTCCAGAAGTACGGAATGCGGCAGGCGACTGGCTACCTGATCGACACGTTCACCACGTGAACACCCTCGTCACCGGTGTGCTCGAGGGAGGAACCGATCTCGGCCCCGGCATCGATCCGGGCATCGTGCGTGCGGCCTGCCTCTTCCTGCCGCTCTTCGCGGTCGTCCTGCTCGCCGTCCGGACGCCGCCGTCAGCGGCCAGGATCGCGGCCACGATCCTGGCGTCAGCCTGGAATCTGGCCGTCCTGCCCGGCGTCAACCTGCTCGCCGTGCACTTCGGATGGTGGAGCTTCCACGCCGAGGGCGCGACCGTGGCCGGGCTGCCCGTCGATGTCATGCTCGGCTGGGTCCTGCTTTGGGGTGCTGTGCCCGCCCTCGCCGGCTGGTGGAACTCCCTCGCGGTCACCGTGTGCGCGCTGGTCTGGCTCGATCTGGCCGTGATGCCGCTCCTGCAGCCGGTCCTGAGGCTCGGCCAGCACTGGTTGTACGGCGAGGCCATCGCCGCGAGCGCGGCCCTGCTCCCGGCACTGCTGCTGGCCCGCTGGACCGAACGCGACCAGCGATTGACGATCCGAGCGGTTGCTCAGATGGCGCTGGCCGGCCTCCTGATGCTCGCGGTCCCGATGGCCGCGTCGGGGGTGAGACTGCCCGACGGCCCTGTCCTCGGAATGACCCTGCAACTGCTGGCGGTGCCCCTCCTGCTCGGCGTGGCCGCCGTCCGCGAGTTCGCCGTCCGCGGCCGGGGCACCGCGCTGCCCTACGATCCGCCGCGGCGACTGGTCACCAGCGGGCCCTACGCGTACGTCCGCAACCCCATGCAGCTGTCCATGGTCCTGCTTTACCTGTTGCTGAGCGCGGTCACCCTCGACCCTCGCCCGCTGGTGGCGGTGGTGATCCTGGTCGCCTACTCCGCCGGGTTGGCCAGCTGGCACGAGGACGAGCAGTTGCGCCGGCTGCACGGCGGCGACTGGGATCGGTACCGATCCGAGGTGCGAGCCTGGCTTCCTCGAACGCGGCCCTGGCCGGGCCACCCACCCGCGCGCGTCTACGTGGCCAGCACCTGTGACGTGTGCAACGAGCTCGGCCAGTGGATCCAGCGGCACTCGCCCGTGGCCCTGCTGGTCGTCCCCGCCGAAAGCCACCCCGCAGGCTTGCGCCGGATCACCTACGAGTCGGGCGACGGCTGCGAACGCAGTCAGGGAGTCGCCGCGCTCGGTCGCGTCCTGCAGCACTTCAACCTGGGCTGGGCGTGGTTGGGCTGGACGCTGCTGATCCCCGGCGTGGCGCCGGCCGTGCAACTGCTGGTGGACGGACTGGGCTTCGGACCCCGCAGCATCCCTCGCATCCCTCCGCCGGGCGATCCGGCAGCAGGGGCAACGCCCGCGATCTTGAGAAGCAGCCCAGGGCCACCTGTGCCCCACGTCCCGGCAACCTCCCGATTGGGTGAAGGAAGTGCGCCCAGAGCGCACGGAAGTCGCCCGATCCGGCTGGGTGGGTTCAGGCCGTCCAGGGGCGCGCCCTGGCGGATGCGACGTCCACCAAGCGCACCAGACGAGGGCGGGCGACGTCCGACAGGAACGCCTGCCGTTCCGGACCGGTGAGAGCCAACGACTCTCGCCAAACCGACCGTCCGGCGATGAATCCGGAGGCGCCTCCCTCGTCGAACGCGATCTGCAGCACCCTGGTGAAATCGTCGAAGGGAACCCCTGCGGACAGCACGGCCCACGGACGATCGAGGACGGCGGCGAGCCGGCGGCAGGCCTGTGGCGACCCCGGGTACTCCAGCTTGAGCAGGTCGCAGTCGATCTCGTTGAGCGCCCGAGCCGACTCGATGATCGCGGCTGCCCGCCGGTCCGGGGTGAAGTCCTCGCCCGGCAGCGGATAGACCAGATTCTCGATCACCGAAGGGATTCCGGCGTCGGCGCAGTCGGCCACCACCTCGCGCACGGCCTGCAGGCAGAGCTCGACGAGGTCCGGTTCGCCCGGCCCTGCGGTTGGACGGTCGGCACGCAGTTGGGCGAAGAATTTGTCGGCGTCCCCGTTCAGTCCCAGCACCCAGCGGGCGTCGAGTTCTGGGTCGCGGTGGGTGATCGGTTCCGAGCCGAACGTTCCGCGTTCGGCTGGTTCCGAAGCGATCAGGAGGCCACAGTTCCGATCCAGCGCATCGTTACCGGTGATGGCCGGGACGCCGAACGTGGGGTCGAACAGGATGCCGCTCGCCAGTGGGGTCAGGGCGCGGGCTACGTCCGTCTTGGACTGGCGCAGATCGTCATCGGTCGCCTCGATTCCGGCGGCCTGAAACATTCGGCGCAGGGTGTTTCGCTGATCCATCGCGATGATCGAAAAGACGCCGTCGGGTCCGGCGATGTCGGCAAGCGTGCGAACGGGTTTCGTGGTCGTCGTCATGGAACTCCTTCGACATGATGGTGATAACGCAGGTCTGGGCGATCGGCTCGGGCCTGCTGCGTCGCGGCGGCCAGAGCGAGAATGGCGGCGCCGAGGACGCCGGGTTCGGGCACCGCCGAGAATTCGAGGTGCTCGATGGCAGCCGCTTTGGCCTGGCGCACGCTGGCCATCCGCGTCCAGCCACCGCTGGCGATGGCCCGGCGATGAGGGCGGATGACCAGGTGCAGCGCACTGAGCAGGTTGCGGATCTCGGCAGCGGTGTAGCGAGTGGCCGCGGCCCACACCGCGGCGGGGTTCGCGTCGTCGCGGATCTGGAGCACGACGTCTCCGCCGGTCTGGCCGGCACCCGAGATCCGCAGGCCGGCCGGCAGCGCGTCGATCTGGAGTGCCGCGGCGTCCAGGCGATCGCGGGCCGCGCCGTCGTCGTCACCGCCGAGCAGTGTGAGCACCCGGCGCAGCAGCAGACCGCCGCGGACCCCGCCGAGGATCAAGGTCGTCTCCGGAAGGATGTGCGAGCCTACCGAGACACCGTGGCCGACGAGTTCCTCCCGCTGGGCGTCGGTCACCAGACCCCTCAGCGAGCGCGCGATGACGTCGGCGGTCCCGGTCGAGTTGAACAGCTCGTCGTCGCCGGTGGCACCGACTCCGATCGCGGCGACGGGATGATCGTGCCCGGCGACGGTCAGCGCCGCGCCTTGCAGGCATTTCGGAAGGCCGGCGAAACGCAGTGTGCCGATGGCGGTTCCGGCCAGAGCTGGATCGGGAAGCAGGGACGCCGGCAGGCCGACCGAGGCCACGCCATCCCGCCAGACCTGCTGAGTGTTCTGATCCAGCAACCCGGTTCGTGAGGCCAGCGATGGTTCGCTGATCAGGTCGCCGCCGAGCAGATGGACCAGGTACTCCGGAATGCTCGCCCAGCGGTGCCCTGAGGTGAGGGTGAGCCCTTGGTCGGCGAACCACAACAGCTTGGCCAGACTGGCCTGGCTGCTCCAGCGCAGGCCGGTCCGGCGGACGAACTGCCGGGCGAAGTCGGGACGGCGCGACGTGAGGTCCGCGATCTGCTCCTCACCGCGCCGGTCGAACCAGGCGATCACCGGGGCGCAGGCCTGACCGGAGGAGTCGAGCAGGACGCCGCTCTCGGCGAATCCGGTGATCGCGACACCCAGGATCCGCAGGGTGCCGGCTCGCATCTCGGCCTGCTCGACGGCCGCTCGCAGCGTGCCCAGGAGCAGCTCTTCCAGCCTGGTCGTGGTGATTTCGGTGCCGCCGGTGGCCGTGGTGCTCCAGGACGTGGAGGCATCGACCAGTGCTAGTTGACGGCCATCCACGTCTTGCACGAGCACCTTGGTGGAGGTGGTGCCGAGGTCAACGCCGACGACCGCTTCAACCCAGGTCATGCAGGCAACTCCCCCGATCCGCGTTTGATCAGGGCGACCGGAATGCGGGTGGTGGTCACCGGCAGGCTGGGGTCCGCCAGGCGAGCCACCAGGCGCTCGACCGCCGCCCGTCCGATCGCTTCGGCCGGATGGTCGATCACCGTGATCCCCGGTTGCAGGGTGTCGGCCATGGCGAAGTCGCCGAAACCGACCAGCGCGACGTCGGTCCGGTGGCCGGCGTGCAGGGCCGGGACAACACCGAGCGAGCATCGGGTGGCGGCGCTGATGAACGCGGTCGGGGCCTGCTCGCTCAGCAGGGCACGGGTCGCCTCGGCGGCCGCCCGAGGGTTCGGGCAGTCCGCCCGGACCAGCTCGGGTGGGACCGGAATACCGTGCGCGGCCATGGTTTCCCGGAAACCGGCCAGCCGCTCGCGGGAGGTCAGAACATTCGGGTAGTCGCCGACGTAGGCGATCCGTCGATGTCCGGAGGCGAGCAGGTGCTCGACCGCGGCGGCGGTAGCCGCATGATCGTCGATGGCGACGAGGTCGGCGTCCAGGCCGGGTGCCGGCCGGTCGATCAGGACGACCGGGGTGGTCCCGGTGGCGCCCTGCAACCACCCATGATCACTGGCGGTCGGCGTCAGCAGCAGCCCGGACACTCGGCGCTGGAACAACTGCCCGATCAGATCCCGCTCCCGGGCCGGATCGCCGAGGGTGGAGGCGATGAACACCGAGTTCAAAGATTCCGAAGCGGCCAGTTCGATCGCCGCGACCACCTCGGAGAAGAACGGGTCGGCCACAGATTCGACCACGAGGCCGATCGTCGCGTCTTTGCCGGCGCGCAGGGAGCGGGCCACCAGGTCGGGCGTGTAGCGCAGGTCCCGCATCACCGTCTGGACGCGGTCGCGGGTGGCGGCGGCCACGTTCGGGTCGTTGTTCAGTACCCGCGATGCCGTGCGCAAGCTGACGCCGGCAGTTCGGGCAACGTCCCTCAGGATGCTCTTGCTGCTCACGGCGCCGCCTTGATCTGGTGGATTGCCATCGATGGCAAGCTCAATTCTGCGCGCCGTTGCCATCGATGGCAAGCGTGGGGCCAAGAGCCCGTCGAGTTACGCCGGGCTACCGTTCAGGGCCCCGAGGACCCGCCGAACCAGCACCTCGGAAGCCTGCTCGGCCGGCAGCGCCAGATGCGGCGCCGACGGCTGGGCAGCGGCCCGAGACAACTGGGCGAGGTAGGCACGATCGGTGGTCACCTTGGCTTGATCTCTGAGCGCCCCCCGGGCCTGAAGCCGGCGCAGGATGCGGGTCGGCTCCAGGGACAGCCAGACAAGCAGGGGCGTGCCCCCGGCCGAGACGAACCGGTCGGCGAGGTCGGCCCAGGCCTGCTCGTCGGCCCGTTCCGAGGTGTACGGAGCGACCAGCACCACCGGGATGCCCACCCGGAGGTTGTCGACAGCCAGGGCGGCGATCGCCTCGTAGCGAGCCTCCCGGGTCACTCGGGCCAGCCGCTCGTCATCCAGGTCGTGGATGCCTACCAGCCGCTGGATCACCGCTACCAAGGGCTGGGTCGCCACGTCCTGGTCGATCAGGGCCGCGTGCAGCCGGCGGGCCACCCTGCGACCGAGCGTGCTCTTGCCGGTGGCCGGCGCACCGGTGATGACAACGACGGGCAGACCTTCGGGATCCGACACCTAGCAGCGCGACTTGTAGGCGGCCGCCTGACCCTCGGCGCTATCGACGTTGTCCTTGTCAATGACCGTGAAGCCGGTCTGCACCTTCGGCGTGACAGTGCCGCCGTCCAGGGCGG
This sequence comes from Kineosporiaceae bacterium, assembly GCA_035474375.1. Classification (GTDB taxonomy): domain Bacteria; phylum Actinomycetota; class Actinomycetes; order Actinomycetales; family Kineosporiaceae; genus JANNPJ01. Next base: position 35,021 of record DATINJ010000128.1, read on the forward strand.
CGACCGCCGCATCGACGCCGTACTGGCCGATGATCGCCGGTTGCTGGGCGACCAGGGCCTGGACCGTGCCCTCCTTCAACGCCTTGATCTGGTTCGGGCCGGCGTCGAAGCCGACGACCTTCACCTGCTCGGTCTTGCCCGACTGCCGGACGCCGGTCGCGGTACCTTCGGCCGCGAACAGGTTGGCGGCGAAGACCCCGACGATGTCCGGGTCCTTCTGCAGGGCAGAGCTCATCAGGTTGGACGCGGTGGCGGGGTCATTGTGCGAGTACTGCACCCCGAGGTAGCTGAACTTGGAGTCCGCCTTGGCCGCTTCCTCGAAACCCTTCGCCCGGGCGTCCGTGGTGGAGATGCCGGGGTCGACCGACATGATCATGACCTTCCCGCCGTTCGGACTGAGCTTCTTGATCGCTTCGAATGCGGCCTTTCCCCCGCCTTCGTTGTCCGAGGCAATGGCCGACGTGGCGAACGAGGGATCGGTCACGGTGGTGTCCACCAGGACGACCTTGCTCCCCTTCTGGGCGGCAACTTCCAGTGGCTGCTGCATTGCTTTGACGTCAGTGGGGGCGATCAGGATGGCATCCGGCTTGGCTGCCGTGACCGAGTCCAGGAGGGGCCTCTGCAGAGTCGGGTCGAACTTCTGCGGTCCCTGCGTCTTCAGCGTGACACCGAGTTTCGCCGCCTCGGCCTGAGCGCCGCACTGCATGCTGATGTAGAACTCGTCGCCCGCCACCCCCTGCACGAACTGGATGTTGTAGTTCTTCGTCGCCTTGGCCGGTGCCGCCATCGAGGACGAGACCGGGGCGTTGGCGGCGACCGACGCGGTGGACGACGTCTCCGGCTTCGAGCTGGAGCACGCCGCAAGCGGAACGAGCACGACGATCGCCGCAGCGGTGATGAAGGTGTTCTGGTTCATGAGTTTTCCCTTCACTTGTTGCGTCCGAGGAGCGCGAGGATCGGATTGCCCGATCTCGCTCCGCGCAGCGCCGCGGCGCGGCGGGTCTGGTCCACGTACACGGCCGCGACCAGGACTGTTCCGACGGCGACGCCCTGCCAGAAGGCTTCGACGCCGATGATCACGAAGCCGGCCTGCAGGACGGCGGGAATGAACAGGCCGACGAGGGTGCCGAAGATGGACCCCTCTCCGCCGAAGATCGAGGTGCCACCGATGACCACCGCCGCGATCACGTTGAGGTTGGTCAGCGACTGGCCGGCGATGGTGGTGGTGCCGAACTGGGCGAGGGCAAGGACCGCACCGAGACCGGCCATCAGGCCGGACAGGGCATAGATCATGATGAGGTGCCGATCGACGTTGATGCCGACCCGGCGGGCGCCGACCTCGTTCGATCCGATGGCGTACGTGTACCGGCCGAACTTCGTCTTGTGCAGGATGATTCCGCCGATCACCAGGGTGACGAGGGCGACGAACGGAAGCGCCGGAATGCCGACGATCTTGATGTAGGTGTTGAAGTCGGTCATCGCCCCGGGCACGGATCGGATATCAATGCCGCCGGTGACCACTTGGGCGAGACCAAGGGCAACCGACAGCGATCCCAAGGTGACGATCAACGGCGGAATCTTTGCCTTGGCCACCAGGAAGCCGTTGAGAACCCCCCAGGCCATCCCGGCCACCAGCGCGGCGAGGATCCCGACGCCGGCCACGCCCCAGCCGTCACCGCCGATGGATTCCATCACCTTGGCGGCGATTACCGACGAGAAGACCAGGACCGACCCGATGGACAGGTCGATCCCGGAGGTGATGATGACGAACGTCATCCCCACCCCAAGTACCGCCCAGACCGCGATGTTCTGCGAGATCAGCGAGAAGTTGCTGGTGGACAGGAACTTCTCGCCGGCGGCGAGGGAGAAGAAGACGACAATGACCAGCAGGACGCCGAGGATCCACACCGATTGCAGCGAGGTCAGCCGCTTCCAGATCGGCAACTCGGTGTGCTCGTCGACGATCGCGGACGGGCCGCTAGGTTCGGTCCGATCCGGTGGGGTGATGGTGCTCATCTCGCCTCCTCGGTTCTGGTCGTGCCGTTGCCGTTTCCGTTGCCGAGGCTGAAGTCGAGGGCACCGGTCATGGCACCGACGAGGTCTTGGACGGTGGTTCCTTCGGCGGGCAGCGTCGCGACCCGGGTTCCGAGCCGCATCACCTGGATTCGATCCGCGACTTCCAGCACGTGCGGCATGGAGTGGGAGATCAGGACGACAGCGATTCCCTTGTCCCGAACCCGTTTGATGGTGTCGAGCACGTTCTTGGTCTGCACCACGCCCAAGGCGGCCGTGGGTTCGTCCAGAAAGACGATCTTGTCGGCCCAGGTGATGGCACGAACGATGGCGATTTGCTGGCGTTGACCGCCGGACATGGCGCCGACCTGGGCGCTGAACGATCGAACGGTGCCGCCGAGGTCCTTGAAACCGGCCTGGGCCTTGATCCGCATCGCCTTCTCGTCCATGAAACCGAGCACTCCCAGCAGGCCCTGGCGGGGAATCTCCCGACCGAGGAACATGTTCTGGACCGGGTTGAGATGCGGAGCCAGGGCAAGATCCTGGTACACCACCTCCATCCCCATCGCCGACGCTTGGTGCGGGTTGGCGATGGTCACCTGCCGGCCCTCGAACAGCAGCTCACCGGAATCGATTTCGAGGTTTCCGGTGAGGGCCTTGACCATGGTCGACTTCCCGGCACCGTTGTCGCCGATCAGAGCGACCACTTCGCCCGCCGCGATGTCGAAGTCCGCCTGATCGAGGGCCCGGACGTGACCGAAGCTCCGCGACAGGCCGCGGGCTTCCAGCAAGAAGCTCATGGTGTAATCACCCATTCGGTCAGGGAACGATGACAATCTTGTGCACGGTGGGATCCGACTGCAGGGCATCCAGCGCCTTGCCGTAGTCCTCAAGGCTGAAGCGGTGGGTGATGATCCCGTCGGTCTTGGCCCGGCCGGCGCGAAGTGCCGCGATGGCGGCCGGGAATGAAGTGATCTCGGCGAAAGAGCCCTTGATCGTGATCTCGCGGCGAAAGACGTCAAAGGGATGGAAGGAGACCAACTCGTCGGCGCGAGTGACACCGTAGATCATCACCGTGCCGCCGTTGCGGGTCAGTGGCACACAGATCTCCGCGACTGCGGTGGACCCGGTCGCCTCGACCACGAAGTCGTAGCCGCCACCGGAAGAAGCTGCCGCGCGCACCTTTTCGATGTTTCCCGCGGCGTCGTCGCGGTCGATCTGGACCGTGCGATCGATCCCCAACCTGGCCGCCGTGTCGAGCTTGAACTGGGTCGGAGCGGCGACCGTGACCGACGCGGCACCGCCGGAGGCGATGAACTGGGCGAGGAGCAGCCCGGTCGGGCCGGCGCCGAATACCAGGGCGCTCGCGCCGGGACGTACCCCTAGCGTCTCCAACCCGTGCATGGCGCAGGACGCCGGCTCGGTGAAGACGGCCGTGTCCGGCGGGAGACCTTCGGTGGAGAAGACCAGATTCTGCGGAACGGTCACGTACTCGGCGAAGAACCCGGGAAAGTTACTGCCGTAACCCTTCAGGTTCTCGCACAGGATCAGGCGCCCGGCCAGGCAGTACTGGCACGAGCCGCAGTAGACGTTGGGATTGACGCTGACCGCCTCGCCCAGGCTCAACCGGCTCACCCCGGCGCCCAGCTGGTCGACGACGCCGACCAGCTCGTGCCCCGGGATCAGCGGAAAGGCCGCGTTGAAGTCACCTTCATGAATGTGCAGGTCCGTCCCGCAGAGGCCGACCTGGTCGACCTTGATCCTGACCTCGCCGGCCGCCGCCGCGGGGGTAGGGATGTCGGTCACGGCATAGCTGCGCGGGGCGTCGTAGACGACGGCTCGCATCGTGTACCTCCTTCGTCATCGAAGGGATTGCCACCGCGCGCGACCCTCGGGTCGCGCCAACCTCCTATGGGCTGTTAACGGGACAGTAAGGCACGTTGTCCACGTCTGTCACCGGTGACAGAAAGATCCTTTTCTTCGTATGTCAACGGTGACATACTCCAACCGACCCCCCGGCGATCGCGACGATGTCGATCGGTGGGCGCAAACCCTCGGAGGCGCAACGCATGAGCACGATGAGAGAGGTCGCTGCGCTGGCCGGCGTAAGCGCGAAAACGGTCTCCCGCGTGATGAATGACGATCGCTACGTGTCGGACGACGTTCGCCGTCGAGTCCAGCAAGCGATCCAGGAACTCCAGTACGTCCCCAACACCCTGGCCCGCACCTTCCGGTCCGGGCGGGACGCAGCCATCGGGATAGCTGTGCCCGACATCTCCGACCCGTTCTTCGCCACCGTCACCCAGGCCGTGGAGCGGATCGCCCGGGCTCGCAAGACGGCGGTCTTTGTCACCAGCCTCGGCAATGATCCGCTCGATGAGCGCCCCGGGGTCGAGGCTCTGCTCGGCCGGCAGGTGGCGGGTCTCATCTCGACCCCCATCTCGGCGGACCAGTCCTACCTCAAGCGCTGGCAGGCGCGCACGGCCATGGTCTTCATCGACCGCAGCCCGACCAACATCACGGCCGACAGCGTGGTCGAGGACGACCACGGCGGCGCGTGCACCGCGACCGAGCACCTGCTCGAGCACGGCCACCGGCGGATCGGCTTCATCGGCGATGCCGTGTCCGTGGCCACGACCGCGAGACGGCTGGCGGGGTACCGGGCCGCCCTGGCGGGCGCGGGTATCGCCGAGGATCCCGACCTCATCGTGCTCGGCGCCACCACAGCCCACGAAGCAGCGGCCGCGGCGCGGCACCTACTGGGCCAGGCGCAGCCACCCACAGCTCTCTTCTCCTCCAACGCCCGAAGCTCCATCGCCGTCGTCCCAGCGCTCCAGGCCATCGGACGCACCGACATCGCCTTCATCAGCTTCGGTGACTTCCCGCTCGCCGATGCCCTGAACCCGACGCTCAGCGTTGTCGATCAAGACCCGAACTCCGTCGGGCAGGTCGCCGCGAATCGACTGTTCGAGCGGATGGACCAGCCGACGAAGCGGCTCAAGCGCAAGCTCGTGCTGCCCGTGGTCCTCGTGCCACGGGCCTCCTGCTGTTCGTGATCCACCAGTACTTGCCAGCGCTAGACACGCCATTTGCCCCGCCAGAGACCCTGCAGACTTATTCCGGCCCCGCCCAAACTTCTGCCGTGATCATGCACGGCTACCCGCTTTGAGGTGGGCACGCTGGCGCTGACGCGCCTCCCAAGTGCATGATCACGGCAGATAGACGGGCAACCTTGCATGATCACGGTAGATGCTTGGGAAGCCGAGCAAATTAGCCAGCAGGTTCGTCAGCGGGTCGGATAGCGGGTTTACCCATGGCAAAGTACCCGGGGGATCTTTAGGACCACGTGTTGAGCGCAGAGCGAGCACGGCGGTTGCGAGAGGGCAGAACGAGCCGGGTCGTGGCGCCGGACTCGGCGATGAACACCCAGGACGAGGCACCGATCGCGGTCGCGGCGGTGCCGTCGGTGGTGCTCTGGTCGTGAACGACAGCCACGATCGGATCGCTCTGCGGTGCCTTCGTCGCTGTCGCCATCTCGTCTCCTTCGGTGCATCTCGTCGGCCGGCACTGGACTGCTCGCCCGGTCAGTCCTCCAGTCGGGCGAGGGTGTCGGCGCTCCAGATGAGCGTGGCCACCCCGTCGCTGATACTCACACCGCCGTTGTTCCAGGTAATGGTCACGTTCGAGGACGCGTCGAACGGATCGTCCGCGGAGTAGAAGCGACCCTGTTCGGCCTCGTGGGCGTCGCGCCGGAGGTGGATCTCGCGAGTGCCGGGCACGAACAGCCAGTCCGGGGTGTGCACCCGCTCCACGCAGTACCCGCCCTGGCAGGAACGCTGGGTGACGGACGAGAAGACCACCAGGTCGCTGGTGACAGAGCGGGAGACGAGGACCAGGAGTATCGCGCCAACCGCACCCCACAGCCACGAGAACCGGCGCTTGCGGGTCGGGTGAGCGGCAGGAAGCGGGCTGTCGATCTCGGTCGCGGTGTCCATGCTGCGAACGTAGTCACCAACAGGGCCGGATTCGTCAGCCCACGGACCGACTCTGCAGCGACGCTGTGCTACCAGGGGATGACGACCCCCGGGCCCGGGGGTCGTCTACCGCCGCCACGTCACGCGGCCGACCGGGCTGCTTATCGGAGCACCTGCGTGAAGCCGACCTCGCCGAGCCGGGCGGCGTGCGGGTGAACCGGAAACGGAAATGCCAGCGCGGTGCGGACGTTCCCGTGCCAGAGATCGCGGGCGGCCAGCTCCATCCCTCGGACGAAGGCCGCCTCTCGGGGCACAGCCGGGTCGAGGAAGCCGGGCAACGACAGCAGCCGGCGGACGGCGCCACCTGGCACGGTCGTCTGCGTGCCCGGCAGCGCCGCGACCCCCGAGGAACCACCGAGAGCGGCACCGAGGGCGGGATCGGCCACAGCGAAGGTGCCCGCGCGAGGGCCGCACATGCAGGCGGCCCAGGCCGCGAGCAACTGCGCGCACCGGGGCGCCGGAGCACCCTCGAGCAACCGGGCGCGCAGCGTGGGAATCAGCCGCACGGGCAGCTTCTGGGAACCGTCGGTAGCCACCTTGACGGTGCTGTACGGCAGCGCCGGATCGCAGAAGCGCCGTAACGCCTGCTCTGCGTAGGCGTGCAGATCCCAGCCGGGTGGTGTGGCAAGAGTGGGAATGACCTCGGTCTGGAGCAGGTCGCGGGTCGCGGCGAGCAGGACCCGATCGTTCGCGGCCTGCCACACGAACCGGTAGCCGGCCAGCAGCCCCCAGTAGGCCAGCGCCGAGTGTGCGGCATTGAGGATGCGCAGCTTGGCCTGCTCGTGACGGCTGACGTCGGAGACCAGCTCAACGCCCGCCCGTTCCCACCGCGGGCGACCGAACGGGAAGAGGTCCTCCAGCACCCACTGCGAGAAGGGCTCCGCCACGACCGGCCAACCGTCGTCCACCCCGGCCTGGAGAAGACTGTGCCGGTCCTCATCGGTGGTGGCCGGGACCATCCGGTCGACCATGGACGACGGGAAGGCGACGTTTCCGCGCAGCCAGGAGGACAGCCGCGGCTCCCGGTACTCGGCGAGGTCGAGGACGACCCGCGCCGTCGCCTTTCCATTGCCCGGCAGGTTGTCGCACGAGACCACGGTGAACGGCGCGATGCCCGCGGCGCGCCGACGGACCAGACCCTCCAGCAGCAATCCCGGCAGGGACTTGGGCTGCTGCGGGTGCTCCAGGTCGTGCAGCACCTCGGGCCGGCGCGGGTCGAGCGATCCGCCGGGGCTCGTCGCGCAATACCCGTGCTCGGTCACCGTGACGGTGACCACGGTGACCGATGGGTCCGCCAGCCGCGCCAGCACGCGCTCGACGCCTTCCGACGCGACGTCGATCCCGAGAAGTGCGCCGACCGGGCGAACGACGTCCGGAACCCCCGACCGGCGTTCCACGACGTGGTACGCGAAATCGTTGCGCTGCAAGGCGTCGCGCGTCTGCGGCGACCGCAGGGAGACGCCCCAGACCGCGCCGGATCGCGCTCCCGTTCGCAGCACCGCATCCGCGTAGACCGCCTGATGCGCGCGGTGGAAGACGCCCGGGCCGAGATGCACCACCGTGGGCACCAGCGATCGGCGATCGTAGGCGGTGAACGCGGGCGGCGTCATCGGATCGTCGGCAGACAAGAGGGGCCGGTCGGCTCGCTCGACTTGTAGGTGAGGACGAACTCTTGGTGCCCCAGCCCTTCGCTTGCGGTCAGGGCTCCCCCGGCGACCTCGCTCAGCAGGTCGAGCACCTCGGCCGCCACCCCTTCGATGCTGTCTCTGCCCTCGAGGATGCGACCCGCGTCAACGTCCATGTCCTCGCTCATTCGCCGGTAGGTCTCGGGGTTGGCACAGATCTTCACCACCGGGGAGATTGCCGAGCCGACCACCGAGCCGCGCCCCGTGGTGAACAGCACCACGTGTGCCCCGCACGCGATCAGCTCGGCGATCTCCGCGTTGTCATTGATGTTCGGGAATCCCCAGCGCGGCGAACCCTCCGGCACGACGTCGAGCAGGTACAACCCGGGAGAAGGGATCAGCTGCCCCGGGGTGACGATGCCGTGAATCGGCCCGCTGCCCGACTTGGTGTAGGCACCGAGCGACTTCTCCTCGAGCGTGGTGAGCCCGCCCTCGGCGTTGCCCGGCGCGAAACTGCCGTGCCCCATTGCGGTGTAGTAGCTGGCCGCCTTCTCGACCCGGGTCACGATCTCAGCGCCCAGGTCTGGGGTGACGGCGCGCGCGGCCATGTGCTGCTCGCAGCCGATCAACTCGCCGGTCTCCTCGAACACGGCGGTGCCGCCCGCCGCCACAAAGTTGTCGAAAACCCTTCCCACCACAGGGTTTGCCGTGATTCCGCTGGTGCCGTCGGAGCCACCGCAGATGGTGCCGATGACGAGATCGGTGAGCCGCAGCGGCGCGGTCCGCGGGGTGCGACCACGGACACCGTCGATCCAGGTCCGGCCGGCGGCCACGGTCGCGCGCGTGCCGCCGACCTGCTGGATCACCAGGGTGGTGACCGGGCGCCCGGACGCCGTGACCACCTCGGCCAGGTGGTCACGGTCGAAGCCCTCGCACCCCAGGGAAACCAGGGCGACGGCTCCGACGTTCGGATGGGTGCACAGCTGCTCGAGCATCCGCTGGGCATAGGCGCTCGGGTAGCACCCCCCGAACCCGATGACGTGCACGTCCTCCCGGCCGACCGCGATCGAGTCGGCCACCAGCCGAGCGCACTCCACCAGGTAGACGACCACGACGACGTCCCTGATCCCGACCCGGCCGTCGGAGCGCGGGTACCCCCGGACGACCTCCGACCGCGCCGTCATCGCTCGCCTCCGCGGTGCGCGAAGGTGGCGATGTAGTCGCTCGCCAGGTTGTGGGTGTGCACCCAGTCACCGGCGAGAATGGCGGTGGTGGCGGAGCCGATCGACATCCCTGCGCGGACCACGTGTCCTCCCTTGGCGATGTCATGAACAGCAACTTTGTGGCCCAGCCGGACCGGTTCCCGGACGACGGTGATCTCACCGGCCGACGTGCGGTGCGGCCCGGCCGGCAGGTCGCGCGCGGCCACCACGACGTCGTCGCCCTTGGCGAGCAGAATGAGCTGTACCGCGAGCGGATCCGGCGAGACCGGTGCCGGACTGCCGCCGAACGCCGGGCTCATGGACCCTCGATTCGAGCTGGCGAGCCGATCTCGACGACGGCTTTCACGACGGCACCGGGACTGTCTGCCAGCCGGGTCAGGTCGTCGGCGATCGCCTCCAGCGTGCTGCGGTGGTTGACCCAGCCCAGAGCGTCCAGCGAGCCGTCCTGGACGCCGCTGATCACTTGGTGCCAGTCGGCGGGCGTGGCGTTTCGGGAGGCCCGTACCTCCACCTCGCGGGCGTGGAATCCGGGATTGCTGAAGGTGAGCGACCCGGTCGTGTGGCCGACCAGGACTAGTGTGCCGCCCGGCCCGACCAGATCGAAGGCACTCTCCATCGACGCGCGGTTGCCACTGGCGTCGATCACCAGAGAGGGCAGCTCGCCGTCCCACCGGTCCTGCACGTAAGCGGCGATATCCTCTGCGACGAGAATGCTTTCGTGACCAAGGGTGGCTGCGAAGGCGACCCGCGTCGCGGACACGTCCACCACCAGCACCCGGGCCGCCCGATGCCGCGCGGCCTCTGCCACCGCCAGACCGATCGGCCCGGCCCCGAGGACCAGGACGTCGTCCTCCGGCCCGGCGCGGCCCCGATCCACGGCGTGCCAACCGATCCCGAGGGTCTCGACCAGTACCAGCTGGTCGAGGGTCAGGCCGGCGCCGCTGAAAAGCATCGCCGCCGGCAGCACCATCCGCTCGCGAAGGCCGCCCGGCCTGGTCACCCCGAGCACCTCGATCCGCACGCAGCAGTTGGTCCGGTCATGACGGCACGGGGCGCAGACGCCACACGAGACGTAGGGCAGCACCGCGCAAAGGTCGCCCGGCGCAACCCTGATCACCCCGGCACCGACCGCCACCACCTCGACGGCCAGTTCGTGGCCCAGGATGCACGGATAGGAGATGAAGTTCTGTCGGCCGCCGAACGCGTGGTAGTCGGTCCCGCAGATTCCCACCCGCCGCACGGCGACCAGGACGTCTCCCGGACCGGGGGCGCGCGCCTCCGGGTACTCGACCAGGTTGATCTGGCCCGGCTCGCTCAACACCGCAGCCTTCATGTCTTCACCTCCTTCGACGCAGAGCTGGGAACAGCTGGGAACTCGGACCGGCCGGCCGAGCGCGCGGGCTCCCGGCCATCACTGGAACTTCAGGAAGCCGGCAGCGTTGGTCTTGGTCACCAGTTCGGTGCCGGTGTCGATGAACGGCTCAACCGTCTTGCCCTGTACCGCATCGACGGCCGCCTGCACGCCGAGAGTTGCCATCTTGCCGGGGAATTGCGCGATCGTGGCCGCCATGTCACCGGCCTCGATCGCCTTGGCCGCGTCGGGCAACCCGTCGTACCCCATCACCATTACCTGCTTGCCCTTCTGCTTCGCCACCTTGGCGGCGGCAATCGCCGGGTCGTCGCAGGCGGAGTAGATGGCGGTGAGTTTGGGCGCGCGGGTCAGGAGATCCTCGGCGACCGTTGCGCCCTTCGCGGCGTCACACTTGGTTTCCGCGCCACCGATGATCACTTTGACGCCGCTGTCCTTGAGCGCGTCCTTGACCCCCTGGATGCGGGCGTCGAGCGCGGGCACCCCCCGGACACCCTCCATCAGCCCGATGCTGTCGCCCGGCTTGAGAACCGACTTCAGATACGCGCCCGCGGCCTGACCGCCCTTCACGTTGTCGGTGGCCGCCACCGCCGTCTTCTTGGTGAAGTCCTCCAGGTTGTTGTCCACCAGGATGACCTTGACGCCCTTTTCAGCGGCGGCGTTCATCGCCGGCACCACCTCGGGGCCCATCGGGGTGATGACGATGGCCTGCTGGCCCTTGGCCACGGCGTCCTCGATCTGCGCGGTCTGGCAGGCGACGTCCGAAGGGGTCTTGCAGGACAGGTAGCTGATGTCGATGCCGCCGTTCTGGGTGGCGTAGGCCTTGGCCGCATCTTCCATCGCGGTGAAGAAGGCGACCGGGAACTTGGTGATGAAAGCGACTTTCACGGCGCCGTCCGTCGCCTCAGCGGCGGTCGGCGGTGACGCACTGCCGGTGTCGCCGGTGCTGTCTGCACCGCAACCGGTGATGGTCAGAGACAGTGCGGCGGTACCCGCCACGAGGAAATAGCGAACTCTCACAGCAAACTCCTTTGTTGGCGTGTGATTCGTGAGTCGTAGAGCGAGGGTTGGTCGGTTCAGCCGGCCCTCATCAGCGGGCGGTTCAGACGGCCCGTCCGTCGGTCGCGCCGACGATCCAGGACACCAGTTGCCCGTGGTTCTCGGCGGTGGGCGCGGTTTGCCCCACGGTCCGGCCGCGTCGCAGCACCAGGGCCCGGTCGGCCACCGCCATGACGTGGTCCATGCTGTGGGAGATCAGGATCACGGTGACGCCGTCGTCCTTGAGCCGGCGAACCAGGTCGAGTACCCGGGACGATTCCCGCAGTCCGAGGGCTGCGGTCGGCTCGTCAAGGATCACCAGCCGCGAGGAGAAGGCGACCGCCCGGGCTACGGCGACCGCCTGGCGCTGGCCGCCGGACATCAGCGCCACCGCCGCGTCCAGATCGGGCAGCTTGACCTGCAGCCGGTCCAGCAACTCCGCAGTGCGCTCGGCCATCTGGCGGTGTCGCATCAGCCGGAGCCCGTGCGGCAGCCACGTCGGCCGGGCCAGCTCCCGGCCGGCAAAGAAGTTCGCCGCCGGGTCGAGGTTGTCGAAGAGCGCGAGGTCCTGATAGACGGTCTCCACCCCGTGCGCCCGCACCGCCATCGCGGTGGCGCTGGTGATGTCGACGCCGTCAAGGGTCACCGATCCCGAGTCGAGCCGGTGCACCCCGCTGATCGCCTTGATCAGCGTGGACTTGCCCGCACCATTGTCCCCGAGCAGGGCCAGGACCTCGCCGGCGGCGACATCGAACGTCACCCCGTCCAGCGCCACGACCGCGCCGAACCGCTTGCAGGCATCGCGCACCCGCAGCACGGGCACCGTCTCGACGGCCGCGGTCATGCCCCGCTCACCGCCTGCAGGCTGCGGAATCGGCGCTCCAGGTATCCCCGGACCACGTCCAACTCGACGGCCACCACGATCACCGCACCCGTCGCCATGTACTGCCAGTTCGGGTCGATCCCGAGCAGGTTCAGCCCGTTACGCAGCACCGCGATCACCAGGGCCCCGGTGAGGGCGTTCAGCACCGTTCCGCGACCGCCGAGGAAACTGGCCCCACCAATGATCACCGCCGCGATCGCGTCCAGCTCCGCCAGGGCACCGGAGGTGGGCGAACCGGCGTCCCCCTTACCCATGGTGAGCAGGGCGGCCACGCCCGCCAGGAAGCCGCAGACGACGTAGACCGAGATCAGGACCGCCTGGACCGGGATCCCGTTGCGGACCGCAGCGTCCGGGTTGCCGCCGACCGCGTAGATCCAGCGCCCCCAGACCAGACCGCGGGTCACCAGAACCATGATCGCCGCCACCACGAGCACGACCAGCGCCGCGGTCGGGAACCAGCCGAACTCACCGCCACCCGGGATCGCGGCGATCCGGCCCGCACCGATTTCGTTCACCACCGGCGGCGCGCCCTGGATGGTCTCGCTGTGCGAGAGGTACAGGGCAAGACCGCTCGCCGCGGTCAGCATGGCGAGCGTCGGGATGAATGGATGCGGCAACCGGCCCTTGACGTAGAGCAAGCCGTTGACCAGACCGACCAGCGTTCCGGTGACCAGGGCGGCGGTCACCGCGAGCGTGGCCGACCCCTGATCGCGCCAGACCAGGGCGCCGACCACCGCGCTCAGCGACAGGTTGGACCCCACGGACAGGTCGATCCCTCGGGTCACGACCACGAGCAGCTGCCCGAGCGCCAGGACGCAGATGACGGCCGACTGCTTGAGCACGTTGCCGAGGTTCTCCAGGGACAGGAAGACATCGGAGAGCAGGCTCAGCACCAGGACCAGCAGCACGAGGATGGTCGGCGGTCCCGCCCGCAAGGCAGCGAGAGCGATCTTCAAGCCGCGGTGAGCGCCCGGCCGCGCCCGCAGAGGGCTCGACTCGGTGGAGGGCTGCCTCTCCTGCGGGGCTGCCACCAGCGCTTCTGCACCGTGATCCGACATCCGCATCACCTCCTCAGGTCTGGCGAAACCCTATGAACAAGATTTTCAATAGTCAATAGTAAATATCCTATAGGATCGACGAGTATCAGAATCGTTATGTATGCTCACCGCAGCGACGACCCCCAGGAGCTCCGTGGACCCCTTCGACCTTGGCGACGTGGCTCGAGCCACCCAGGCCGGCCAGCGCCTGAGTGCACGCGCACCACTTGTTGACGACGTCCACGGGGCGCTCGTCGACATGCTGATGAACCATGACGTCGGGCCGGGCGCCCGACTCAACATCGACGGGCTCGCCCGCGCTCTCGGGGTCTCCCCCACGCCGGTCCGCGAGGCGCTGGCCCGCTTGGAGGCTCAGGGGCTGATCGTCAAGGAGCCCCGCCGCAGCTACATGGTGGCGCCCCTGATCGGCTTGGAAGAGCTGCGGGCGCTGATCGACTTCCGGCTGATTGTGGAACCGGCCGCGGCCGCCGCCGCGGCTCGGAACGCCTCGGCCGAAGCGGCCGCGGAACTCGTGACCTTCGCCCGCAGCGGCGGCGCGGGCCGCCGCGATGCCACCGCGAACCGCCAGGACATGATCTACGACGCGAAGTTCCATGACATGATCGCCGAACTGAGCGGCAACCCGTGGTTGCGCGACTCCCTCGCGCGACTGCGCAGCCACCTGCACATGTATCGGCTCTACCACCACGCCCAGCAGGCGGCCGCGACCAAGCCTGAGCATGTGGCGATCGCCAAGGCGATCGCGGACGGGGACGCCGACGCCGCCGCTGAGGCCATGCGGACACACCTGCGCACAGCCATCGGACGGATCGACGACGCCTTCGCCTCGGTCAAGATCCACGGGTAGGAGCCGGCACCGGGCCGGCGAGCAGTCGTTGCCCGGCACGTTCCGGTCGTACGTGCGGGCTATCCGCGTCTCGGGGCCTGACCTGCTGGCCGAGCGCACGGATCAGCCTCTCGTCAACGGTGATCCCGAGGCCCGGCGAGTCTCCCAGGACGTAGGCGCCGTCCTCCACCGTCACGTCGACGGTCAGTCCCGTCGGCGGCTGCAGGTCCTGCAGTTCGCTGACGAGGTGGTTCGGGATCGCGGTAGCGGCGTGCAACAGCGAGAGTGGCGTGGTGCCGATCGGGCTGACCGGCAGGTCGTGGGCGTGCGCCAGCGCCGCCACCCGCAGGAAGTGAGTCACTCCCCAGACTGCGGCCGTTTGCACGATGTCGAGCGCGCCGGCGGCCAGCAAGGGCCGGAATTGCTCCAGTCCGGTCAGGTTTTCGCCACTCGCCACGGAGGCCCGGATCCCGTTGCCGACGGCCGCCATCCCTTCGGCGTCCCATCGGCGCACCGGCTCCTCGACCCAGGTCAGGTCCAGCGTCCGCTCGAGTTCGGTCACGTGCCGCACCGCCTGCTTGCGGGTCCAGCACTCGTTGGCGTCCAGCATCAGGCCCGGGCGCACGCCCTTCGTTCCCTCGGTCAGGATGTCGCCGACGAGCGCCAGCCGGCGCCGGTCGCTCTCCAGGTCCAGGCCACCCTTGAGTTTGGCTGCCCGAAGACCTCTTTCGGCATATTCCTGGTAGACCCGAGCGAGTTCTTCGTCCTCCAGGCCGATGTCGAGGCCGGACGCGTAGGCGGGCAACCGCCGATCGCGCCCACCCAGCAACCGCCACAACGGCTCGCCTGCCAGCTTGGCCTTGATATCCCAGAGTGCGGCATCCAGCGCACCAATCGTTCCGAACACGGCGCCGGCGTGCCCGGCTTTGAACGTCTGCCGCAGCATGCGGTCGTACAGCGTGGTGGTAGCGCGCGGGTCTTCGCCCTCAATGGCTGGGAAGATGGCGTCAATCTGCACGTGCGGCCCCAGACCCACCCCGACAATGCCCTCGTCGGTATCAACCAGGACGATCGGGACGGCGGTGACTCCGTCCGCGAAAACGCCATTGGCGTCACCGACCGGCCTGCCCCAGTCCTGCACGGTGGTAAGGGTGCGGTACCCGGTAATGCGCATGTCAACCTTTCATCGAACCGGCAGTGATGGCCTCGCCGATCCGGCGCTGGAATACGAGGTAGATCGCGAGTACCGGGCCCGCAGCAATCAGAACGCCGGCGGCGAAGCTGGGGATGTCGTTCGAGTACTGGCCACGCAGGGAGGTGATCCCGACCATCAGCGTCCGATGTTCCGAGGACGGCATCATCAAGAGGGCAATCAGCACGTCGTTCCAGCAGAACAGCGCGTCGAGAATGCCGATCGACAGCAGCGCCGGGGTACCCAGCGGCAACATGATCCGCCGGTAGACACCGTACAGGCTGTTCCCATCGATCCTGGCGGCGTCCACAATCTCGGTCGGGATCGCACTGTAGTAACTCGCCATCAGGTAGATGGTGAACGGAAGGAACTGGGCGACATACGCGAGAATCAGGCCCGGATACGTGTCGATCAGCCCGACGTCCGCCATCGTGCGCGCGAGCGGCACCATGATCACCTGAAAGGGGATGAACAGCGCCGCCAGAAACCCGAGAAAGAGCATTCGAGAGCCGCGGAACCGCACCTGGCTCAGCGCGAATCCGGCCATCGAGCCGATCAGGAGAAGCAGCAGGACGGCTGCGGTCACGATCACGAGTGAGTTGACGAAATAGCGTGCCATGCCGCCACTCGTCCACGCCGTGTCGACGTTTTCCCAGTTCACCGACCGGCTCACCGCGAACCGGTCGAGAATGTAATCGCGCTGCGACTTTACCGCGATGTTGGCGGTGAACAGCCAGGGGTAGATCGTCGCGAGCGCGAGTGCCGCCATGGGCAGGGCGACCACCCATCGGCTCAGCCGTAAGCCGGGCATCATTCCTCCCTCGTTCCGCGGCGAAGTAGCGCGATCTGGGCCAGCCCCACCGCCAGCATGATCAGGAAAAGCACGGTTGAGGCGGCCGAAGCGAGGGCGGGCCGGTTCATTTGACCTTGCTGAATCCAGATGTAGTACTCCGGCAGGTAGGTGGATCCTCCCGGTCCACCACTGGTCATCACGAAGAGCAGACCGAACATCGAGGTCAGCATCCCGATCATCGTGGTGACGAAGACGAACTGGATGGTGCGCGACAGCCCTGGAATGATCACATGCCAGATCACCTGTGGCGTCGAGGCCCCGTCCACCCGGGCCGCGTCCAGGAGCGTCTGATCCAGCGTCGCAAAGCCGGACAGGAAGACCACCAACGCCATCCCGAAGGTCGCCCAGATGTGAACAGCCACCACGGTGAAGATGGCGATCCGCGAATCACCCAGCCAGTCAACCGGTTCGAGCCCGACGGACCCGAGAACGGTGTTGAGCGGGCCATCGACGGCAAGCAACAGGTTGAAGATCGCTCCGATGATCACCGGTGACAGCACGGCAGGAAAGAAGTACACGCTGCGGAAGAACTGGTGCCCTGGCACCCGCAAGAAGATGAACGTGGCCAGCAGGCCGGGGATCGCGACCGCGACCGGCAGGAGCAGCACGAGGATTCCGACGTTCCGCAGCGCCGTCCGAAACAGCGGATCGTGCAGCAGCTCGACGTAGTTGCCGAGACCGACCGCTGCGCCGTTGCGGTCACCATCGCCGGTGAAGGAGAAGTTCACCCCGAGCAGCAACGGCCACAAGCGCAGCACCACAAGGATCACGACCGCAGGAGCGACCAGCACGTAGGGAGCCAGTCCGTCGCGACTCGACCGGCGCCTGGCAGGCACCCGGCGGCCGCCTCGCCGGCTGTCCCGCAGTGGTGTCGGGGGCATCGTCAGCGTGTCGGGGGCCCGCCCGGCGCGCGCCGGGCGCGCCCACGACGATGAGTTTCGGATCGGCACGAAGTCAGCCCTTTTGGTCCGCGGCAGCCAGCTGTTTCATGGCTTCGTCCACCGTCACGTCCTTCGACAGCAGCTTCTGTGACAGTCGACCCATCACCTCCTGGGTCTTGGCCGACAGGGCCACGTGCAAAGCCGGCTTCCCGGAGGGGATCTCGGCGCTGATCGCCGCCGCGGCAGGACCGCCGCCGGAGATCTTGACCGACTTGTCGGCGGCGATCGCCCCGGCATCGCTTGAGTAGGCGGTCAAAGCGTCGGTACTGGTCAGAGACCGGACCAGGTCAGCGGCCAGAGCGGGGTCCTTCGTCCATTTCGCGACGCCGTATCCGACCCCGCCGTCATACGCGAGGCTCGGGGTGGTGCCGGGAGTGATGACCGGGGAGAGCATCACACCGAGGTTGTCGGGACCGATGATCGGGTTCATCTCGTGCCAGCCACCGACATCTGACATCAGACCGAACACATTCGCTCCGCCACCGCCCTCGAACTTGGTGTACTGGTCCATGAACATGGCGGTGGAGTTGGGGCCTGCGCTGTTCATGCCCAGGTCATTGGCCTCCTTCCACAGGGCGAACAGCTTCTTCACGTCCGGGCTGTTCCAGTCCCGCTTTCCCGCGATCCAGTCGTCGTACTCGGCCGACGTGAGAATCCCGGAACCCATTCCGGACATCCAGAACTGAATGCCGTAGCCTTCCTTGTTGCCCAGCGAGAAGCAGGGCACCTTGGTCTTCTTCTTGATCGTGGCGCACGCGCTCACCAGCGCGTCCCAGGTGGCCGGTGGATTATCGGGGTCGAGGCCGGCCTTCTTGTAAATGGTCTTGTTGTAGTAGATCGGGTGACCCTGCAGGGTGATCGGAGCGGCGTACGTTTTGCCGTCCTTGCTGAATGCGTCCCAGCCAGCCAGACGATCCTTGTCCGCTGCCAGGTACTGGTCCAGCGGGATCAGCGCGTCCGCCCGATCGCGGATCTGCCCGCCACCGTTGAACAGCATGACGTCCGGCCCTTTACCGGCCTGGATGGCGGCACCCAGCAGCGTGTAGTAGTTGTCGAACGGCTGCGCCACGAATTCCAGCTGCACGTCGGGGTGCTTCTTCGCGAAATCAGCCTTGGCCTTCGCCACGAAATTCACCGCGGTCTTGTCCGAGGACTTCCAGTCCCAGACCACGAGTTTGCCTGTCCCAGAACCTTTGTCGGTTCCCTTATCGGTTCCCTTGTCGGCGGCGCTACCGCACCCGGCCAAGGCCAACCCCGCCACCACAAGGGCGACGGGCCAGAGTCGTCGCTGCATCATCGCTGCTCACTCCTAGATCGGCCGGAAACCGGCCAAACGCCCGCTAGATTTGAGGCAAACATAAGTCGTATTACGTATGACGTCAATGGTCGCCGTTCACGTATACTTGGCGACAGAGCGGCGGAGACCCGGCGCCGGGTCAACGGAGGGACCATGACAGCAACTGAGCAGCCCGCCGGGAGCGCCTCGACGCCTCCGCCCTGGGCCCGGCGACCGGCGAACCTGGCCAGCGCTGTGACCGCAGAGCTGGTGCAGCGCATCGTCCGCGGCGTGCACCCAGTGAACTCACCGCTGCCGCCGGAACCCGCTCTCTGCGAGTCCTTCTCGGTCAGCCGAACCGTGGTGCGCGAGGCCGTGAAGATGCTTCAGCAAAACGGCCTGGTTCAAGTGCGCCAGGGTTCGGGCACCACGGTGACCCCGCAATCGATGTGGAACATGCTCGACGAACGGGTCCTGGCCGCGAGCATCGCCGAGGACGAAGGCCTGGACATCCTCGACGACCTGGTCGTCACTCGCCGGGTGCTGGAGTCCGACATGGCGAACGTCGCCGCCCGAACAGCTAGTGCCGACGACGTTGACGGGCTGCACGCGATCGTCAACCGGATGGACGAGCTGGTAGACGACCACCTCGCCTACGAGCACGAGGATCGAGCGTTCCACGACCTGATCATGCGCACGTCCGGCAACCGCATCGCGCGGGGTGTCGTCCGCGCGCTGGAGAGCCAGGTCATCCATTCCGCCCGCTACATGGGCCACTCCGAGCGCAGTCTCTGTGTGGCCTCCAACCAGGGCCACCGCCGGATCTACGAACGGATCGCGGCCCACGATCCGGACGGCGCGGCCGAGGCGATGTTCAACCACATCACCGACGCCTGGCTCGCCCGCCGGGATGGCCCCGGCGGGCTGACCCGGCTGGAACGCTGACGGTTCCCCCGGCCGCGCCCGTCGTCCTCGCGGTCAGGCCAGGCCGAACCGCTCGGCGTGCACCTGCTGGTGCGGAACCTTCAGCGTGCGCAGGGCGCTGAGCACGGTCGAGGTCATCGCGGGCGGGCCACAGACGTAGACGTCGCGTTCGGTGATATCGGGAACCAGGGCCTGGAGGCTGTCGGGCTCGAACGGCGGGCTGATCTCCCCGGTTCGGCCGCTGAGCAGGTGCAGTCGCCTGCCGCGGTCCGCGGTCAGCGCGCGTAGCTCATCGATCAGCACGGCGTCGCTCTCGCTGCGGACCCGGTAGAGCACGACCACGTCGTCGCCCGAATCCTCCTCCAGCAGAGCCCGGACCGGCGTGATCCCCACTCCTCCGGCGATCAGGAGCGCACCGGGCCGCGTCCGGTGCAACGCGGTGAATGCCCCGTACGGCCCTTCGACGAACGCGCGGCTCCCGACCGGGAGGTGCCGCAGACCGCTGCTGGCGTTGCCGGCCGCCTTGGCGGTCAGGCGCAACGAGCGACCATCGGGTGCCGCCGACAGCGAGAACGGATTCGCCAGCCACCAGTGGTTGTGCCCGGGAAACCGCCAGATGCAGAACTGACCGGCCTGGGCCGGCAGCTTGTCGAGGTGACGGCCGGTGACGCGCACCGACACCACGTTGTCCGACTCCAGCACCACCTCCGCGACCCGGAATTGGTGATAGGCATTGCGCCACAACGGCAGCACGATCCGACCGGTGATCAGGGCACCGAAGGCGAACAGCCAGCTGGCCCACCAGTAGAGCTTCGCGGGCGCGGACGAGTTGAATGTCGTGGTTTCCCACAACTGGTGGACGAAGGCCAGCCCCAACGCCACGTACAGCAGCAGATGCACGCCGTGCCAGGTCTCGTACTGAAGCCGCCGTCTGATCCCCCGGGTGGACACCGCGGCGATCACCACGATGATCGCCGCGGCCAGCATCCCGAGCAGCGAGGCGGTCACGCCGGCCAGTCCGAAGAACGTCGCCGTCATCGACGAACCGGCACCGAGCCTCGAGTAGCCCAGCACCACCAGCACGGCATGGGTGAGGACGGTCCACAGCAGGGTGAAGCCGACCCACCGGTGCCACACCGTCAACCGGTCCATCCCGATCCGGCGGTCGAGCCACGGCAGCCGGGCCACCAGCAGCAGCTGGAACAGCAGCAGTACGGCGGCGTTCAGGCCGAAGAACTTGGCGACCGTGAGCACCTCGTTCTTGCCGGTCCCGGCGGTGAGGAACAAGGCCTCGACGATCACCACGTTGCCGATGACGAACGTCCACAGCGCCCGGCGCGCCGCAACGACCGGAGGTACGGCGCTGGTCCGTACCTGTGTACTCGTCGCCTTCACGCTTCTCCTTCTGATGTCCAATGTGATGCGTTCATGCCCGGCACTCGCGAGATCAGAGGTCGCGAGCGTACCGACCTGATACGACTCGGTGTTCGGAGCCTCTTAGTGCCCTTGGCAGCAGGAACCGCCCGGTGCCCGGCCGGTGCCCAACGCACCCATGCTTTGCGCCGCCTCGGCTTGGGCTCGACCGGTCTGCGATCCCGCGTCGTGGACCACCCGTCCGGCGATCAGGGTGTACCGGACCCGGGTGGCACGGATCTCCGTCACCGGCACCCTGGTGATGTCCCGGTCCAGGACGATCAGATCGGCTCGCCGGCCGGGCCGAACGGTTCCTGACTTCCCGTCGTCGTGCAGCTGGTACGCCGCGCCTGCGGTGTGCATGACCAGCGACTGGGATCGGGTCAGCGCTTCGCGGGCGTTGAGGGGCGGCTGGTTCTGCTCCGGATTGCTGCGGTCGACAGCGGTGGCGATCTGCGTGAACGGCAGCAGCGGGTCGACCGGCCAGTCGGAGCCACCGGCCAGCCTGGCCCCGGCCTTGGCCAGGCTCCGAGCCGGGTACAGCCGCGCGTGCCGCTCCGGTCCGAGATAGGGCCGCAGCGCGTCGTCCGTGAACGGGCCGGGCATCGCCCACTGCAGCTGCATGCTGGCCACCACTCCGGCGCGGGCGAAGCGCCGGCAGTCGTCGGGGTGCACCAGTTCGAGGTGGGTAATGGTGTGCCGCTGGCCATGGCGACCTGGGCGGGCAACGGCCTCGTAGGCGTTCAGGGCCGTGCGGACGGCACGGTCGCCGATGGCGTGGGCGTGCATCTGCCAGCCGTCCGCGTCCAGGGCGCGAACGAGGGCTCGATAGTCCCGATCGCTGACGTACAGAGGGCCACGGTTGTCGGTCGGTCTGCCCTGGGCGTCCAGGTACGGTTCCAGCAGGGCAGCGCTCTGCGCCGGGAACTCGATCACGCCGTCGAGAAACACCTTGGCCGTGCTCAACCGCAGCGTGTCGGGTCCGGTGAACCGCCGGCGCACGTCACGCAGGAACTCGGCCGCCGCCCCGGGCTGCTTGGCGAGTTCGGCGTCGATCACCAGCGCGGGAGTGATGTGCTGCGGCAGAATGCCTTTGGCGATGAGGTCGGCGTAGGTCTTGACCGTGTCCTCACCGCTGGCGGCATCGAGGAAGGAGGTGATGCCCGCGGCCAGGAGCGCGCCGGCCATCCTGACCTGAGCGGCAAGGATCAGCTCGGGTCTCGGCGGCGGGATCACCTGAGCGACAAGCCCTTGGGCGTCGTCCTTCAGCAGGCCGGTGGGTTCCCCGTTGCCGTCGCGAACGATCTGTCCGGCCGTGGGGTCGGCGGTGGTGCGGTCGACTCCCGCCAGGGCAAGCGCCCTGCTGTTGACGAGGCTGTTGTGGAAGTCGGAACCCTGCAGGTAGATCGGGCGCCTGGTATTCAGCGAGTCGAGCAGCGACTTGTCTGCCACGGTACCCGCGGGCAGCAGGCCGACCGGGTTCCAGTCAGCAACCTCGAGCCAGCCGTCTGGTTCCTGCGCCACCGTCGCGTCCAGCATCTCCTGGATCCGGGCGCGGAACTGCGGAACCGTCGTGACCGCATTGCCCAGCGACGGGTTCAGGGACTGCGCCGCCGCCCCCAGCGGGTGCATGTGCCCGTCCTGGATGCCCGGCATGACGGTCCCGCCGTCGGCGTCGAGAACGACCGTACGGGTGCCGATGCAGCGGCGGATGTCCGCGTTGGTGCCCACCGCGAGCACTTTTCCGTCGCTGCCGATGGCCACCGCCTGGGCCGGCGCGCTGCCCGGAGCTGCGGTGAAAACCCGCCCGTTCACCACCGCGGTGGCCACCCGCACCGGCCGACCGGTCGCGGCCTGGGCGGCCGTCCCGAGCGGGCCCATCAACAGGGCGCCCACCCCGGCCCCGGCGAGGAACGTACGCCGGTGCAACGCGCCGGCCGCGGATGCCGCGGAGGTGCCGCCGTGAACATCTGGCATCTGATCACTCCTCGTCCGGCGACCTTTGCAGCCCCCGTCGCCGGGTACGCTGAGTGATTAAGGTTGTAACCACAAGCCCTCACCGGGCTGTCGCGGAACACCAGGCGCCGTTGGGGTACCCATGACAAGCTCGCGTGTCTGGCAACGCCCTACGCTCGGTGCCGTGGCCGCCCGGGCCGAGGTGTCCACCGCCACGGTGTCGAACGCACTCAACGGCACCGGACGGCTGTCCGAGACGACCCGGCAGCGCGTGCTCGCCGCAGCCCGCGAACTCGGGTACACGCCGGCCAGCACGGCCCGGGCCCTGGCCCGCGGCAGCACCGGAGTGCTCGGCCTGACCATGACGACCTACGGCGAGATTCCCGTCCCCTACACCGAGATCCCGTACTACGCGCAGCTGGCGCTGAGCGCCATCGCCGCCGCGCACGAGCGCGGATTCCTGCTCATGGTGATGCCGAGTTCGCTGTCACCGTGGATGTGGCTCAACACGCCGATGGACGGCGTCCTCCACGTCGAGCCGCGTGCCAACGACCCGGTGCGTTCCCTCCTGCAGCAGCGTGGCATCCCCCTGGTCTGCATCGGCCGACCGCCCCAACCACGCAGGTGCGACGCGTGGGTCGACACCGACTACGACGCAGACCTGCATCTCCTGCTCGACCATCTCACCGGGGCCGGCGCCCGGCGGATCGGGCTCTCGCTGCCACAGCACGACGACGAGTATCCGCACCTGATCGAACGCGCCTATGCATCCTGGTGCGCCGAGCACGACCTGCCCGCCATGGTCGAGGAGTACGCCTCCATGCCCGACTACTTCACAGCTGAACAGGAGGCGGTCGGCCGGCTGCTCAACCACGATCCGCGACCGGACGCCGTCATCGGCGTCTACTCCGACTCCGGATACAACATCCTGGCCGCCGCCCAGCGGCACGGGCTTCGGGTGCCGCAGGATCTGCTGGTGGCGTGCATCAGCGAGGATTCGGATTACGCGACGACGAACCCGCCCGTCACCACGCTCAGCCTGCGCCCGGACCAGCAGAGCAACGAAGCGGTCGATCTGCTGATCGCTGTGATCAACGCCCGCAGCGGTGTGGAGCGGCGGCGGCTCGTGCAGCCGGTCCTGACCCCTCGTAGGTCGACCCAACCCCCGCCACGGTGAGGGAACGGCACCCTCTCTCATTGACGAAAGAGTGTCGCCATGGCCGGCCACGGCCGCTGTGACGATTCAGTAACGCTGCGTTAGCATGGACGCCCTTGGCGGTACAGAAACTCCGGTGCGGCCGCCTCGTTGCCGCAGAACCGGCCAGGCTTGGCAGCATGTCCTTCCTCCGCTCATCTCGCCGCGCCCGCGCTGCCGGCCTCGGTGCGGCCGCCGCCGTGGCCCTGACCGCAACCGGCGTGCTGGCCCTGCCTGCGCAGGCCGCGCAACCGGTCGCCGGTAGCACCTTTACCCTGCGCCCCGCCGTGAGCTCCCTGTGCCTGGAGGTCCCCTCGGGCAACACCAGCAACGGGGTCGGCCTGGTCCAGGCGACTTGTGCGAACGGTGCCAGCCGCCAGCAGTGGACGCTGGCCTCCTCCGGTGCCGGTTTCCAGCTCAAGAACGTCGCCTCCGGCACCTGTATCGACGTGCCGGGCAGCAAGACCACCTCGGGCCTGCAACTGAACCTGTGGGCCTGCGGCTCGGGCAAGGCCAACCAGCAGTTCGCCTTCAGCCTCTACGGCAGCACCGGCAACTACGCGGTCAAGAACGCTGCCAGCGCCCTGTGTCTGACCGACCAGAACGGCCTCACGACGTCCGGGAACCCGATTGTCCAGCACGGGTGCAGCAACGACAGCTCGCAGCTGATGAGCCTCACCCTGGTCGGCTCCGGCTCACCCTCGCCCTCCCCCGCCTCCCCCTCGCCCGCCACCGGCGTCACCTCGGCGAACTGGTTCGTCGCCACCTCGGGCAGCGACGGCAACGCGGGGACGTCGGCCATGCCGTTCGCGACGCTGGCCAAGGCGCTGTCCGTGGTCAAGGCCGGGCAGACCGTCGCGCTGCGCGGCGGCACCTACCGGCCGACCGCTGGGATGAAGCTCCTCACCAGCGGCACGTCCGGCGCCCGGATCACGATCTCGAACTACGGCAGCGAGGCCGTCGTCCTCGACGGAAGCCAGGTCCCGGCCGCCCAGTGGTTCCTCGACGTACAGGCCAGTTTCATCACCGTTCAAGGGCTGGAGATCCGCAATGCCCGGACCAAGCCGCTGATCTTCACCTCATCGACCGGGTCGATCGTGCGGCGCATGAAGATCCACGACAACCAGGACACCGGCCTGAACTTCCGCGGCGACAACACCGTGAACAACCAGGTGCTCGACAACGACCTGTACTACAACCACGACGACGCGACCAAGGGTCAGAACGCCGACGGCATGGCCTGGAAGTTCGGCTCGGGCTCCGGCAACCTGATGAAGGGCAACCGCCTGTTCGGCAACGCGGACGACGGCCTCGACCTGTGGATGTTCACTTCGCCGATCACTATTGCGAGCAACTGGGCCTACGGCAACGGGGTCAACCGCTGGAACATCTCGGGCTGGGAAGGCAACGGCAACGGCTTCAAGCTCGGCGGCGGCAACCCCGCACCGGCGGTGGCTCACGTGGTGAAGAACAACGCCTCCTGGGACAACCTGTCCAACGGGTTCACCGAGAACAGCAACCCGGGCGCGCTCGTCCTGAGCAACAACACGGCTTTCCGAAACACCGCGTCGGGGTATTTCTTCCGTGACTCCAAGGCCATGCTGAGGAAGAACATCGCGATCTCCAACGGGTCGAACGCCAACGTCGGCTCGAGCGCCTCGGCGTCCGATAACTCCTGGAACGTTACCGGCTGGGGCATTTCAGTATTCTCCAGCACTAGCCCGACGGTGGCCCAGGGCGCCCGGAAGGCCGACGGCACCCTGCCGTCGACCACGTTCCTCGTCAATACCAAGGACACCTCGCTCGGCGCGACCATGACCGAGTGACAGCCGTCGGCTATCTGACGGGGGTGAGGGTCAGACCGGCGGCTGAGTCATCGGGGACGCCGACCCGAGCCGGGTGGTGGACGGCCAGGCTGAGCCACCGCCCGCCACTCAGCGCCATCAACTGGTAGCGGGCGCACCGTTCGAGGAAATGCCCTAGCTCGGCGAGGTCGACGCGCTGCGACCGGACCAGAGGCAACGCCAGCAGCGTGTCGATTCGTTGGCTGCGGTCGCACTTCTCGAAGACCTCCGCCTTCCAGTCGCGCAACGTGGCCCGGCGGGGGGCGGCCAGCCCGCGCCTGGTGTCGAGGATCCGGATGGCGTCGCCGTCCGGGGTGACAGTTAACTCGCCCCGGTCGCCGTCCCGCATCCAGAGCAGGGCCAGGTCGACCGCCGGCCGGGCGTGGACGTCGTCGTGGCGCCCGTCTGCGTAGTCGAAGTCGAAGTAGTAGGCGATCCGGTTGACGGTCTCGTCATCGAACGGGTAGAGGTTGAGGAAGGGCGCCATCGGCCGGATGTTGGTCATGCCGAACATCGCTGGGTCGGCGTGATACGGGCTGAAACGGTCGAGCCGGACCGGGCCGTATCCGGTTGGCGGGTCGAGATGCCAGATCGCCTGGATCAGCTGAACCGTCTCGAGGTAATCGTCTTCGGTCTCGCCAGGGAACCCGTACAGCAGGTTCCACATCGGCGCCACGCCGTATTCTTTGCACCACTTGAGCAGTTCAATGTTGCGCAAACCCGTGGTGCCCTTGCGCATCAGCGTCAGAACGTGATCGCTCAGGCTCTCGATGCCGGGCTGGATGAACTTCACCCCGGCTGCGCCCAGAGTCTGTACCTGGGTGCGCGAAAGGTTCGCCTTCACCTCCCAGAACAGCTCCACATCGAGCTGGGCGGCAGCCAGGGCGGGCAGCACGGAGTGGAAGTAGCGCGAGTCGATGATGTCGTCGACCACGCTGAACGTGCGGTCGCCGTAACGCTCCCGCAGCGTGGCGAATTCGGCGAGAACTCGCTCCGTCGACTTGCTGCGGAACGCCATTGTCGCGCCATTCAGCCCGCAGAAGGTGCAGTGCGAGCGGGCTCCCCACCAACAACCCCGGGAGGTCTCGACGAGCAGGGTCGGGGTGACATCTGCGGTCACCGGACTGGCGCGCAGCTGCTGATAGTACGGCTCGTAATCCGGTTCGGGCACTTCGTCCAGGTCCTGCACCGTGGTGGCACTGGCGTGGCTGGTGCCCGAATGCATCACCCCGGGAACGTCCGTGACGAGCCGGCCGTCACGGCGGGCGGCGAGCACGGCCGGGAAGGACCGGTCCGCCTCGCCGGAGAAGGCCAGATCAACGAAATCGAACTGGTCGAGCAGCGCCTGGCCCATCTCTTCTTCCCAATTGGCGCCGCCGAAAGCGATGGTGACGTCGGATTGGGCCTGCTTGAGCCGCCGGGCCAGGGCCAGGGACGGCACGTTCTGGTGGAACACGGAGGTGAAGCCGATAAATGTGTGCCCGGCGCCGGCAAGCTCCCGCACGCAGGAGTCGAGGAACGGCTCGACCTGCTCCCGGATCCGTCGCAGCCGGACGACGTCGACTGGGGTTAATTGCCAGATGTCGCGCAGCACGCCGTCCAGGTACTGGCGGTCCTCCGCCACGCGCGGGCCGTAGAGGGCCTCGGCGAAGACCCACTCACCGGCGAAAGCAGTGTAGGGAAGTTCATTACAGACCCACGTGTAGTCGGCCAGGCCGATCGCCTCAGCGAACGACACGGTGAGGTAACGAGTCTCGCACGCAACGCCGTCCCGGGCGCAGTGCGCACCGAGCAGACCCAGCGCCAGCGAAGGCCGCTCGATCGCCCCGAAGGGCATGCTGACGAGGAGAACCCGCTCCTTAGAGATCGAACTCGGGGCCATCCGCACCGCCTGAGGGATCCGCCTCGCCGGGGACTACCGGCGGAGGGTCGATCGGTGAGGGGGTGATGACCGGTTCCCGGGTCACGATCGGTTCCCGGGTGATGATCGGTTCGCGGCGGATCGGTTCGCGCAGGATGGGCTCGCGCAGGATCGGAGTCCGGATGATCGGCGTCCGCGTGACGGGGATCCGGGTGATGATCGGCTGGATCAGGTCGAATCTGTCGTCGTGGTGGAAGAAGAAGGGATCGATCGAAATTGCCACCGGGGTGACGTTGTCGGTGTCGAGGAGGGTCCGGCTGGTCCAGTCCGCGTTGCGCTGGTAGGTGACGCCGCTCGGGAAGTTCGCCGAGTCAGGGGTGTTGTTGCCGGAGAACACGCCGTACCAGTCCCGGCCCACCGTGATCAGCCGGATGTAGTCTCCCAGGTAGGGCAGGAATGTCCGGTTGGGTGCGGTCGAGGGTGCCGTGTGCAGCACGAAGGTGGTCGCGGCGGTGGCCCAGGCATCGGCCGTCACCTCCAGGCTTGTCACCCAGCGATTCCCGGTGAAAGCCTGGCAGGCAAAGCCCAGCTTGCCGAGCGAATTGATGGCCAGGGCCGGGTTCTTCGCGTTGGTCACCGTCCGAATGTCACCTGACCAGGTGATCCCGCGATCGGTGGAGCGGCGCACGTGGATGGTCCAGTCGGAGCCGCTGACCCCGCCGACCCGATCGCACCAGGCGACGACGACGGTGGAGGAGTCTGTCGGATCGACACAGATCGTCAGGTCGCCGCCGAGCCGCTCCTGTCCCATCTGGTCGTTGAATCGGATGAATCGACCGGTGGCCACTCGGACCCCGGCCTGGCCGTCACCGGCATCGCTCAGGTCGGCGAAACCGCCGGCACCCCAGTTGTCGTCGCGAGTCACCACGATGTCCATGGTCAGGTTCGGAAAGCTGCCGCCGACCCAGCGCTGGTGGGCGGTGTATACGGTGCCATCCGGGTGCAGACCGACCCGGATCGGGGGGCCGTCTTGACCGGTCGTGGTGCGCTGCTCGAGCTGGACCGGGGCGAACCCGGCCGGAGCCCCGGCAGTGGCGGCATCCTGCGAGACGTCGACGGTCGCCGTCCCGCCCGCCGGCTGGCCAAAGTTGTTGTTACCGACAAAGACCCGGTCGCGTGACGAGCCGGCGGCGACGACACTGCCGGCGACCACCCACGGCTGATCCTCGGAGGCGCGATCGACCAGGGTGGTCATCGGCGTGCCCGACAGGAAGTTGGCCGTCCGCAGCAAGCGCAGCCGGCCGTCAGTGCCGTGCAGGATGCCCGCATAGAGGACGCCGCCGGTGGTGGCGAACCCCACGGTGATGTCGCCGGTGCCGAACGTGCCGTTGCCCGGCACCACGGTCCGCAGCGACCAGGTGAGACCCGCGTCGGTGGAGACGTAGATGGGGGCGAAGGCCCCACCCAGGGGCGCCGGGGTGAATGCGGTAGCCACCATGTGCGCCGGGTTCTCCGGGTTCACCGCAATATTCGGCTCACTGTCCTGAGAATGCTCGCCGCTCAGTGAATTCGGAATCATGTTGACCACGCGAATCATTGGTCCCCAGCTCTCTCCTGGCCGTCCGCCTGCAGCGCATCGATGCTCTGGACCGGCGCGAAGTCGTCCCCGTCCATCAGGTAGTAGGGGCCGAGCTCAGCCAGGCTGCCTTCGGTTGCGTGCAGGAACCACAAGCCGTCCTGGCTGGCCTTCGGTTTCGGCTTCGCCCGCCAACGGACGTCGAGGCTGTTGGCGTAGAGCACGCTGAGGGCACCCTCGCTGACCGGGCCTCGCTCGACGTGGTAGACCTCCAGATCGGCCCACCACCAGTCGGGGTCGTGTTCCCTGGTCGCCGGCGTGCCCGCCTTCCTCAGCCCAGTCACCCGGGCCACCACGACCGCAGCTACCTCGGCGGCGTGATCTTGGGCCCGGGCCCGCTCGAGCTGGTCCTGCAGGCGGGTAACCGGCGGATCGCCAGCGGCGAAGCCCTGCCCCTGCGGCTCCACTTCCTGCGGGGAGAGCCGGCCCACCTCGCGCACCGCGAGGCTGTCGCCGAACGCCATCGCATTGGCGAACAGCGCCAGCCGGGTGCCCACCGGGGGAAGATCAACCGCTGGATCGAGCTGGACCGTGACCCGCGTGCCGGCCAGGTTGGTGAACGCCGCCGGTGTGTGCAGCACCTGGTCGACCACCACCACTGCGGTTCGCTCGTCCACCGGCAGGTCGGGCATAGTCGACGCGCCCAGCATCTCGACGGTGCCGATGAAGCTGATCGCTGATTGGCGGAGTAGGGCGAGGACGTCTTCGTCGGCCAATGCAGGCCTCCTTGAGGTAAGGCTTTACTCGGCGTCGGTGGCCGGGTGCGCCCGATTCCATTCGAGGTGCGCAAGCTTTCCTGCGCTGATGGAGATTACGACCAGGACAGCAACCAAAGCCCATTCGAGCGAACCGTCACCGCCGTCGGGATCAAATCCGGTGAGCCATTCGATCCACTCCCGGGAAATCACCGTGACTATCGCCAGAACTCCGGCTATACCGCTGAGAGCGCTTTCGATCCGGAAGCGTCTGCGCACGACTCTGGTGCCGGTTCCGCTGTTCTCGGCCATCAGCATCACACCCCAAGAGGGAAGAGTTCGCGACCCCGCGTCGAACTCGGTATTCAATGTATGCCCGAAGACCACAATATGGCAACGGTTTCGATCTTCGCCGGAAATACCGAAATTTGGTGACGAGAATCCCGGGTTCATGGGGACAAAATTGACGAACCGGTCACCGGGTGCCGTCTGGCCGTGCAGTCCGCACGTTCTCGGCCGTCTCGTCCTCGTATCCGGCGTACGCCGTACGAAGGGCGGGGCCGGGCCAGTCGGCGGGCAGAAGTTCGTCCGGCAGGACCGGGTCGGTGAGCAGGTGCCGAACCATGGCGGCGGCGGCGGCGAACCGATCGGCTGGCCGCTTCACTGTAACGTAGTGCGCCAGTAGGCGGTTGGCGGTCTGGGCCCACTCTTCGAGCGCCCACAGGCTGGCGGCCAGGGCCGGTGCGGGCTGCTCGGGCCGGGCGGTGAAGTATCGAGTGACGTCGGCCAGCTGGCTGGGCCAGGGCCGCAGCAGATTGGTCGGCCGCAGCCATACTCCTTCGCGCAGTTCCGCGAGCCGCAGACCGGCCAACTGGGCCCGGAGCTCGGCTCGCTCGGCCGACCCACGTCCGGTTGCGGTAACCACCACCATCTCCCAATCACCGTCCCAGGCGAGGGTTTCGGGGTGGACGGCGGCATCCACCCGGCGTTGGCGTTCCAGAAGCCGGTCGCTGAGCCGGTAGACCGTGTCCGTTCGGTGCAGATCGCCCGCGGTCACCATCCGGCTGAGCGCGGCCCGCAATGTCGATCCGGCGACTCCGAACGGAGCCACGGTGTGGACCAGATCCCGGACCGGAAGCTCGGGCGGGTGCATGCCGAGCAGCAGGCTCAGGACGACCGATCGGGCGGACAGTGGGCGCAGCCGCACCCGGTCCGCCGACGCTGAGATGTCGATCCGCATGAGTGGAAGTGTGCCTGGTCAGTGCGGCCGATGATGGATTTGCATATTGCATGATGGCCACGACTGTGGAGTTAGTGCAACACTGGGGAGATGGTCCCGAGTCTCGCACCCGAGCAGTCCTACCCACACCAGGTGACGAACCAGGTCCCGCCGCTCACGCCGTACGATGCCGCCGCGGACGCGGCCCTGCTGGAAGGGCTGATCCGAGAAGGGGCGGGCTGGGCCGAGAAGGACGTTCGGCGGCTCGGGCGCCAGGCCGGCGGCGAAACCGCGCAGCGGTGGGCCGAGCAGGCCAACCGGTACGAACCGGAACTGCGTACCCATGATCGCTACGGCAACCGGATCGACGAGGTCGAATTCCATCCCAGCTGGCACCACCTGCTGGAGACCGCGATCGGCGAAGGTCTCGGGGCGGCGCCCTGGGCCGACTCCCGCCCCGGCGCCCATGTCGCCCGGATTGCCGGCAGCCTGGTCTGGGGGCATACCGAAGCCGGACACGGCTGCCCGACGGCCATGACCTACGCGGTGGTGCCCGCCCTGCGCGAGCAGCCAGATCTCGCCCGAATCTACGAACCGTTGCTGGTCAGCCGGATCTACGACCCTGGTCTGCGAGTGCCGACCAGCAAGCCGGGATTGATTGCCGGGATGGGCATGACCGAGAAGCAAGGCGGGTCGGACGTCCGGACCAACACCACCGCCGCCACCCCGACCGCCGAGCCCGGCGTCTACGCGCTGCACGGGCACAAGTGGTTCACCTCTGCCCCGATGTCCGACCTGTTCCTCGTCCTGGCTCAGGCGCCGGACGGTCTTTCCTGCTTCCTGGTCCCGCGGATCCTGCCCGACGGCACCCGTAACCCGTTCCGCATCCAGCGACTCAAGGACAAGCTGGGCAACCGCTCCAACGCCTCCTCCGAACCGGAATTCGACGGCACCATCGGCTGGCTGGTCGGCCCCGAGGGAAACGGCGTCAAGACCATCCTCCAGATGGTCAACTGCACCCGCCTGGACTGCACGATGATGAGCGCGACGCTGATGCGCAAGACCCTGGTCGAGGCCGGCCATCACGCGCAGCACCGCAGTGCCTTCGGGGCGTCCTTGATCAACCAGCCGCTGATGCGCAACGTTCTGGCCGACCTCGCCCTGGAGTCCGAAGCTGCCACCACGCTCACGCTACGGCTGGCCGGGGCAGCCGACCGGGCGATCCGCGGCGATCAGCACGAGGCGGCGTTCCGCCGGGTCGCCACCGGCATCGGCAAGTACTGGGTCACCAAGCGGGGCCCCGCCTTCACCGCCGAAGCCCTGGAGTGCCTCGGCGGGAACGGATACGTCGAGGAGTCCGGGATGCCCCGGCACTACCGCGAGGCTCCGTTGCAGTCCATCTGGGAAGGCTCGGGCAACGTCAATGCCCTCGACGTCCTACGAGCCGTCGGCCGCTCCCCCGACACCGCCGAAGCCCTACTGGCCGAGCTCGCGCTCGCGCACGGCGCCGATCCTCGACTGGACGCCGCCGTCGTCCGGCTGAAGCAGCAACTGCCGGGGGCCGAAGCCAGGCCGGCCGGGGCCCGCCGGCTCGTCGAGCTGATGGCACTGGTCCTGCAGGCCTCGCTGCTGGTCCGGCATTCGTCGCCGGCCGTCGCCGATGCCTTCTGCGCCACCCGGCTCGGGGGCGACTGGGGGCACGCCTTCGGCACCCTTCCCGACTCTGCCGACCTCACGGCGATCCTGACCCGGGCGCTGCCTAACCCCGCGTGACATCGCACTCAGACCCGGCGAAGTGGTCTCGTGATCTGACCCCTTCCCGGGGTCATCCGCCGAGACCACTTCGCCAGGGTCACGTCGCTTTGCTGGGTCGATTTCGTCCGACGGGAATCGTGTTGATGATCAGGACGCCGGCCAATCCAATGCCGGCGTACAGGCCGAGAACGGTGAGCGGGGCGCCGATGGGGGCGTCGGGGAAGTAGAGGCTGTCGCGAATGGCGGCGACCCCGGCACCGGTGGGGAGGGCCTGACCGAACGCGCGGCCGGGCCCGGGCAGGAACTCAGGCAGGATGCTGGAGCCGGAGATGATGACACCCAGCGTGAAGTACATGGTGCCGACCAGCGCACCGGCCGGCCCGAACAGAGACACGAACGCGGCGGTGGACCCCGTGATAGCCAGGGAAACCAGCAAGAAGCTGAAGAACACCGACCATCTCGACCCGGACGCCGGCACACCGAACCAGCCGGCCACCATCAGCACCACAGCCGCGGAGACGAACGAGTAGACAACCATCATCACGACGTGCCCGGCCCCTCGCCGCAGGGAACGCCGCCGCTTGTCGACGAGTCGACCGAGTCCCAGGGCGGCCACCGTGGCACCCAGGGCCAGCGCCTGGATGAGCAGACCCACGGAACCGCCGGTGGTGTCGGAGGAGGGCAGCGGGGCAACGTCGGTGACGTCGGGCGGTGCGGTCAGCTGCTGCACCGTGCTGAGAGGAACTGGGTCACCGGCCGCTTGGAGATCCTTCACCTTCTGCGCCACCTGGTCGTTCATGACGTTGGTGAAGGTGGTCTTGATGATGTTCGACGCGCCGGTACCGGCCGCACTGGCCACGTACAGGTGCGGCCTCGTGGCGGACAGGTCGAGACCGCCGTAAATGTCTTTGCGCAGGATGTCGGAGCGGATGGTGGCCGCGTCGTCGACGAAGGTGACCTTGAAGTTGCCGCCGCGCTCGATCTGCTGGCGCAAGGCTGGTTGCTGTTCGGCGGCGGCAACGACGGCGACCGGCAGGTTGTGCGGGGCGGGAGCGTGGCCGATGGAAAGGTAGTACGCACTGAGCAGCAACTGGACGACGGCACCGACAGCGACCAGGAGCAGTGTCGTGTGCCGGAATTTTCGAAAGTCCGGCCGATACACCGAGACCTCGGGCGACCCGGTGTCAGCTTCGACGTCGCCAATCGTCCTGGGAGTGGCGTTGCCAGGGCGCTGACCGGAGTCTTCGCTGGCGTCCTCGGCCGTCACCGAAGCTGAGTGGTCGTTCATTGAGGCCGTCCTGAGCGGGCCACCGGCAGCAGCACTACTGAATGCGCTCACGGCGGCAGTGGATGATCGCCGCCAAAGATAGGTCATGGTGCGCCCTGCAAGAAGAGCGGGTATCGCCTTCCGAACCGTGACCGATAAGGGCCCAATAAGACTTATCGGGTTGGTTGTCGGGCGGAGTCAGTGTTCCGGCGTAAAAGGTACTGATCGGCCGAAGGGCCGACCAGGAACGGATCCCGGTCGGCCCTTCGTCAGTGAATTCGGTTCGGCACCCCGGCCGCTAGCGTTGCAGGGTCAGCAGAGCCGGCCGGTAGGGCAGGAGGCCATAGTCCAGGCCGTCTGAGCTGGGCGAGCGCCCTTGGTAGAGCAGTCGCAGATTGCACGGATCGACGGTCATGGTCTGGTCGGCGCTGGTGCGGACCAGTTCGCCGTGGCTGATGTCGTTGGTCCAGGTTGCACCGCTGTTGGCCTTGCCGGCGAAGGGATTGCTCTCGGTCGCAGCCTGCGGGGTCCAGGTTCCGCCCAGACTGGTGGCGGTGAACGAGCGGAAGTATCGCCCGTTGGCTCCGATCGCCTCAACGATCATGAGGTATTGGTTCTGACCCTGGACCTTGTAGACCTGGGGGGCTTCGAACAGGTTGTTCGTGGTGTCGCTCATGATGGTGGTGTAGCTGGAACCGAAACTGCCGGGAAAGTTGCCGATCGGCATGCTGGCCCGGTAAATCTTGCCGTTGTCCCCAGCGAAGAACAGGTACATGTTGGTGCCGTCGCCAATCACGGTCTGGTCGATCGGTCCGGTACCGGAGCCGGTGATGCTACCCGTGAACAGCGGCTGCGCCGACGACCAGCCGTTGGCGTTGGTCGGATCGGACGACGTCCGGTAGGAGAACGCGGTCGGCCCCCACTGGTAGGTCAGCACCCAGATGTTCTTGGGGGCGAAGTAGAACAGCGACGGCGCAACAGTTCCCGAGCTCATGGTGTTCTGGCTAGCCGCGCCCAGGTCGGAAAAGTTCGTGACTGGGCTGAAATTCATCGATCCCCAGCTTGT
Organism: Kineosporiaceae bacterium; assembly: GCA_035474375.1. Lineage (GTDB taxonomy): Bacteria > Actinomycetota > Actinomycetes > Actinomycetales > Kineosporiaceae > JANNPJ01. The sequence continues at coordinate 70,183 of DATINJ010000128.1, forward strand.
CCCGGTGTCGTGCGTCGTGGCGTAGACGAGCTGCTTGCCGTTGTACGGGGCCGTGGTGAAGTCCTTCAGCGAGACCCAGCCCGACTTCGGATTCGCCAGCGAGCCGGTCGAGCTCCAGCGGTAGGACGACGGCAGGGTGCACGTTCCGGACGGTGGCGGGGTCGTGGGGGTGGTTCCGCTGCCGACCTTGTTCAGTTGCCATTGCTGGTTGGTGCCGTTCCAGTCGGCGTACTGGACGATGTTGCCACCGTCGGCGGTGGAGGCACCCTGCACCTCTACGGCTTTGGCGCTGTTGCGGTTGATCAGCTGGATGTAGCCGTCGATGTCCTGGATGCTGAATTGCTGGTTGGTGCCATTGTTGTCGGTCCACTGGGTAATCGCGGCACCATCGGCGGTGGACTTACCGGTCACGTCCAGGACCTTGCCGGAGAGACGAGACTTCAGCCGGTAGTAGCCACCACCGGAGTCGACGAACTGCCACTGCTGCTGGTTGCCGTTGTTGCGGGTCCACTGGGTGATCCGAGCACCGTCGGTGGTGACCAGGTTGTACACGTCCAACGCCTTGCCGCTGTTGCGGTTGACCAGGACGTACGAGGCGCTGGTGTCGATGGTCGCGGCCGAGGCGGGAGAAATGTTCACGAACAGGCTGGCGGCCAGCGTGGTCAACGCTGCGGTGGCCACCGCCAGCAAGACGCGGCGTCGGTTCTGGACTGGTTTCACGTCGTCCTCCGGGAATCTAATGATGCACTGGGCGAAGGGGATTGGCTGATCGGCCGGCCGACTTTCAGGAGCGGGGTGATGGCTACCGGTTGAGGCCGAGGAAGGCGATGGCGTAGGCGAGCATGCCGCTCTGCGGCAGTGTGTGCCCGGTGCCGTTGACACTGATCCCCTCCACCGTGGCTGTGGTGCCGGTGGTGCCATATCGGGTACGCGTCCAGCTCGACTGCGGGTAGTCCGTGGAGACCGGGCTCTGGCTGACTCGGTTGAGGTTGGTCCATTGCTTGATCGCTTCACCGAAATTGACGTACGAGAGCGTCGTATCAGTGGTTCCGTGCCACAACTGCATTCGCGGATACCGTCCGGTGTATCCGGGGTAACTGGATCGGGCCAGATCTCCCCACTGCTGTGCGGTTTTGGTGATCTGGCCACCCGAGCACTGGTTGTTCCACAGCGACCCGTTGGTGGTCGCGAAGCATCCGGCGGGGACTCCGGAGAAGGCCGCCGCGGCAGTGAACACATCCGGGTACTGCGCGGCCAGCACGTTGGTCATCATCGCCCCGGAGGAGAATCCCGAGACCACGATGCGGGCGGGGTCCACGTTGTAGTGCGAGCGGGCATAGCTGACCATCGACATGATGCCGGTCGAGTCGCCGCCCCCGTTGCGCCGCAGCGCTGCGGCCGTGGACACATCGAAACAGTGCCCGCTTCGGGTGGCCTCGGGAAGCACAATGACGTACCCGTAACGGTCGGCCGCGGTGACGTAGTCACGCCCGTTGCCGTTGTACACGCCGCTGGCTGAACCGCCGCAGTAGTGCACCAGCACCAGTAGCGCCGGGCGGGCGGCCCGGTTGTCCGGCACGTGCACGTACATGTTCAGGTTGGTGGGGTTGGTGCCGAAGTTGGTCACCTGGGTGAGCGAGGCAGCTGTCGCGGGCTGTGTCGGTAGCAGCACGGATCCAGTCACCAGCAACGCCGCGGCTAGCAGGGTGCGCAGGGTTCGTTTCACCAGAAAAGTCCTTTTCTGCCAATGATTCATCGTGCGGCCGCGACGGCCAGCGGTGCCCCGGCCGGCACGACGGCTTGGCCAGGATTGCCGATGCTTCCGGGTACCGAGCGCAGCGCGCTGTACCAGGCCGCTGCCATCTTGTCGTAGCCTGCGGCGTTGGGATGGACGCTGTCGAACAGGTCAGATGTCGCCACCGCGCTGTACATGTTCACCAGGTGAACGTGCTTGCCGCTGTTCGCCTTGCTCTGCACCATTGCCGGGATCGTGGCGTTGAACGATCGCACGGCTGCGTCCCCGCCGGACCATCCGAGCGGGATGATGGTCGCGACGAACACGTCGGCATTCGGCGCGGTCGCGGTGATGTGGTCGACCAAGGCGGAAAGCCGGGCGGGAGCCCCGGGCAGGTTGTAGTTCTGCGTCACGTCATTGGTGCCGATATGCAGCAGCACAGAGCGTGGCTGGTAGGTCCGCAGCCAGCCGACGACGTTCGCATCGATCTGGTCGATGCGCCAGCCCGGGTGGCCCTCGTGATCGTGGTCCCACAGGCTGGCGGGGCCGTTGAATTGCGAGCCGACGTAGTCATTTCGGTAGCGAGCTGCGGCCAGGCGCTGCCACAGCCCGACTCGATAGCCGCCCGGTGCGCCGACCCCAGCGGTGATCGAGTCGCCCAAAGGCATGATCCGCACGCCCCCGTTCGACTCCGCGTTGGCGGTGCCGGGGTTCAGCACCAGGCCGCCCACCGCCAGCACGAAGCCAGCTGCGGCGGTCAACCATTTCATCCGTGTTTGCATTGTCTCCCCAACGGGCTGGTCGCGAACGTTTCGACGGAATAGCTTCATGGAGTGGTCATTTCAAACCGCTTCACGGTGACGACACCGCCGAGGGCTTGGGTGGCGTAGTTGAAGATCCCGTACCGGTATCCCATGAAGAACTGCCAGGCGTTGTTCAAGGTGAACCCTGCGCCGAGGGCGGTGAAGGTGGTGCCGTCGGTGCTGTACGAGAACGTGGCCTGGCGTCCGGACCCGGGTCGAATGTCGGCCTGGGCGCGCAACCAGATCCGGGTGCCGGAGATAGCGGCGGACGCGGCTTCGGTGCCGGTGCCGGTGGTGTTCCAACTGCCGTCCATACTCAGCCCGTTGACCCTCACCACCCGAGTGCTGCCGTTGTCGCGTTTGAGACCGATCCAGGCCGAGGAGTCGCGCAGCATCGCCAGCCCGGCCCGGTCGCCATCCCGCATCCCGCTGTAGTCGAGCTCGATCGTGGCCGTCGAGGTCGGTCCCTGGATCCGATGGGTCAGGGTGTTGCGGGCGGCATACAGGTCGGAGGTGACCGTCGCGGTCTGCAGCCGTAATCCGCTACCCACAGTCCATTTGGTGTTGTCCGGGTTGTGATTCCACTCCCAGCGCGGGCCGAGGGCCGAGCCGGTGAAGTTATCCGCGCCGGCCATCGGCCGGACAGTCCGGGTGGTGGTGATGTTCGGCTTCGGGTACGAGCTACCCCAGGCACCATTGACGGTCTGCACGCTCGGCCAGCCGTCACCGGACCAACTGATCGGGGCCAGCGCCGGAACCCGCCCGCCGGGAAAGGCGTCGACGAAAGCCATGTAGTACCAGTCGCCGTTCTGCGTCTGCACCAGCCCGCCCTGATGCGGGACGCCGCCACCGGAGATCGGACCGGGCAGGTTCAGCAGCACCTGGCGCATTTCGTACGGGCCGAACGGGCTGGTCGAGCGAAGCACGTACTGGCCGTTGGCCGGGCGGGTCAGCCAGATGTAGTAGTACCCGTTGCGCTTGTAGAACCGCGCACCCTCCAGCGTCCCGACACTGGACGGCGTGCTGAACACCTGCTGGGACCGGGTCTCACTGAGCCCATCGGCTGACAACTGGGCCACATTGATCGTGCTGTTGCCGTACGCGACGTACATCGTGTCGTTGCTGTCGATCAATAACCCGGCGTCGTAATAGCATTTGTTGATCCGGGCTCGCTTCGACCAGGTCCCGTCCACCGCCGACGCCGTGTACACGTAGGACCGGTTGAACTCCACGCATCCCAGCCAGTAGTACGTGCTGTTGCTCGGGCGGTAGTTGAAGGCCGAGGCCCAGATCCCCTTCACGTAGGCGCGTCCACCGCTGAGGTTGTAGGCACTCGAGTCAAAGTCCAGGCTGGGCACCGAATGACCGGCGTACTCCCAGTTCACCAGGTCATAGGAACGCAAGATCGGCGCGCCCGGTGAGTAATGCATTGTCGAGGCCGAGTAGTAGTACGCCTCCCCCACCCGGATCATGTCGCCATCGGCAAAGTCCTGCCACACCACCGGATTACTGAACGACCCGGCGGCTGCGGTGTGGACGGACGCCACGCTCACCTCGGGCACGCCGATCGCGACCGCGCTCGCCGACATCGCAACTACCGCGATGACGGCCCGCAGCCGGCGCCGGGCGGCGAACAGCCGGGCTCCAGCCCACGGGCGACAGATTCCTCTGTTAGCGCTAACATGAACTTCATTGATCATGGCATTTCACCTGGGGAGGTCTGTGATGCTGGAGAATCACCTGCAGCGATTCCTTCAGATTCGGCAATATTGCCAGATCGTTTCGGGCCGTTCAAGTGATACCGAAGCGCTGTTTCGAATTACTCGGACTCGATCTCTCCGAACCGCTATAGATGCAGGTCAACGACGGTTTCCCGGCGCACTCACCAACCCGAACAACGCTGAAAGTGTTTCATTCGCGAATGCGCGACCAGCGATACCCACCGCGCGTAACATTTTTTGATTGCCTATTATCCGAGCGGAATCGAGCTAGCGACAAACGGTTACCGAGCGCTTTCGAGCGCGATGTTGAGGCTCTCGTCGAACAGTCGATCGCGGTCTGGGTCGGTCGATCCCTGCCCGGCGCCGCTGGTGCGTCAGCAACTCCGGGCCGGGACCTTCTTGACTCGATCGCCCGCGTCGTTCAGAGTCACCAATACGCCCACGACAGTGTGATGGCCCGGTGGTGGCCCAACGTCAGGGATGGGATATGCGAGCTCGACGAACCCAGGTGAACGACACTGCTTTGATCGTCGCGGCGCGCGCCGGTGACCGCGGCGCGCTGGACGAACTGACCAGAGTCCACCTTCCGATGGTGTACAACCTCGCGCGGCGCGCGCTCAGCGAGCCCCCGGATGTGGACGATGTCGTGCAGGACATCATGCTGCGGGCCGTGCAGCAGCTGCCGCAGTTGCGGGCTCCGGAGAGCTTCCGGCCCTGGCTGACCGCGATCGCCGTGCATCAGATCAGCACGCACCTGGAGCGCGAGAAGCTGGCCGCCCGACGCACCGCCGACCTGACGGAGGTCGCCGGGACACCCGATGTCGGCGCCGAGTTCGAAGCGGCCAGCTTGCTCCGGGTGGAACTGAGCGGCCAGCGCCGACAGGTGATGGACGCCGGCCGGTGGCTTGCTCCCGAAGATCGGGTCTTGTTGCCGCTGTGGTGGTTGGAGACCGTGGGCGAGCTCACCCGCGCCGAGGTGTCAGCGGCAGTGGGAGTGAGCCCGGCCCACGCCGGCGTACGGCTGCAGCGGATGCGCAGCCAGCTCGACCTGAGCCGGTCGATCGTCGCGGCGCTGGATGCCGTACCCGGATGCGACCGGCTCGACGCCGTGCTCGCGGACTGGGACGAGGTGCCGAGCCCGTTCTGGCGCAAGCGCATCGCCCGCCATACCCGCTCGTGTGTCACCTGTGCCCGGGCCGCCGACGACATCGTGGCGACGGACCGGTTGCTCGCCGGGCTCGCCCTGCTGCCCGTTCCCGCAGCGCTCACCGCCGTCTTCATCGGCAAGGGCGCCCTCGCCGGGGCTACGGCTGGCCTCACCTCCACCGCAGCCCTGTCGGGTGGGACGGGAGTCTCCGCCGGAGCGGGAGCCAAGGCCTGGTTCCTCAGTCGGTTCGTCCGAGCTGCCGGAGCCCACCCGGTCACCGCAGCCGTCACGGCCGGGGCGCTGGCCGTCGGGGTCACGGTCAGCACCACCGGGTGGTCCGCACTCCCGACTCCACCCCCCGTGGTGATCATCGCCCCGACACCCACCCCGACACCGATCTCCGCGCTGCCCACCCTGAAGGTCGGCGCCGCGTCGCTGGAGTCAACGAATGACCGCGGGCACTTCGTCGCGACCGCCGCCAATGCCGGCGTTCTCGCCACCGCCGGTGCGGACAGCGACCGCACCGTTCGTCGGCGGGCCACCTTCGAGGTAGTTCCCGGCCTCGCAGACGCAGGCTGCTTCTCGTTGCGCACCTCGGACGGACAATTACTCCGCCATTTGTCCTGGCGATTGCGGCCGAGCCGGAACGAGAAAACGGCCCTGTTCCGCGCAGACGCCACCTTCTGCGTCCGGGCGGGCTCCACCGCCGACTCGATATCGCTGGAATCGTCCAATTACCCGGGCTACTTCCTCCGCCACGTCGGCAATGAGCTCTGGGTCGACCAGTTCGACGGCAGCCCCGCCTTCCGCGCCGACAGCTCCTTCCTGATCCGTCGCCCGCTCCTTCGGGAATGAGGTGAGCTGTGGTCTGCCTCGCGGAAGGTGTCAGAGGCTCCTGGTGACGGGCAAGGGCGCACTGAAGGCCGCCCGGAATCGCTCGAGGGCCACGACGGGATCGCCGCTGGCCCAGCCTTCGAGGGCGACTGTTCCGGTGTAACCGATCTGAGCGAGCGTCCTAGCGATCGCCGGGTAGTTGATCTCGCCGGTGCCGGGTTCGCATCGGCCGGGAACGTCGGCGACTTGGACTTCGCCGATGAAATCGGCAGCTTGGCGCAGGAGTTCGATGAGATTCCCTTCGCCGATCTGGGCGTGGTAAACGTCGAGCATCATCCGCAGGTGAGGGCTGTTCACAGCCGTGACCAGAGCCAGGACGTCAGCAGCACGGGCGAACGGGGTGTTCGGGTGGTCGACGGCGAGATTGAGGTTCTCCAGGACGAAGGTGACTCCTTCCGCGCGTCCCAGTTCGGCGATGCGGTGCAGTGTCTCTCCGGCCTTCAGCCACTCGCCTCCACCGACGTGGTACGAGGGCAGGACCGGCAGGCCTCGGCTGTCGAGACCGGTGCCATGCAGGTTCAACACCGGGTTACCCAACCGGTGGGCAATCGGGATGGACAGCGCGGCGGTTCGGAGCAACTCGTCTGCGCCGTCGGTGTCGGCGAGACGTCCGGTGACGTAGCCGGTCATGGACGTGAACCGAGCGCCGGTCCCGATCAGCGCGTCGATGTCTTTCGTGGTCCAGTCCCAGATCTCCACAGCGAAGCCGAGCTCATCCAGCCGACGGACCCGCTCGAGGTGGGGCAGGTCAAGGAAGAGCATCTCCGAGGAGGCCGCCAGGGTGAACCCGTACGTGGTGTCCGTCGTCATTTCGGGTCGACCTCGCTGAGCTGGACGGGGCGCCGGCTTCGCACCGACTCGATGGTGAAGAACTTCAACCGCTTGGACACTGGGTGTCCTCTCCGCTCAGCCGTCATTGGACGAGCTACTGATTCGCCGATCCCGACGAGACTGCTGAACCCCGAAAATACTGCGGGGCACTGAATGTGGGCAGGAACGACCTGGTGTGAGGTGCGGAAACCCGGGTTCAATCCATCGCCATCTAGAACGTTCTAGTCTTCACTAGAACGTTCTAGTCTTCACTAGAACGTTCTAGTGAAGTGAACTATGGTAGGTCGTCACATGGACGTCAAGATCCTGGAACGAGCAGGTTCAATAGCGTTGCCGTTTCGTCGCCAGGCCTCGACCTGGCGACCTCAGAGGATTTGGGCGATTGTGAGCGAAACGCCCCACAGCAAGTCGCGCCGTGTCACCTTGGCGGACGTCGCCCGGGAGGTCGGGGTCTCCACCGCCCTGGTCTCCATCGTGATGCGCGGTGTGCCGGGCGCGAGTCCCGCCACTCGGGACCGGATCCAGCAGGCCGCCAACGATCTCGGCTACGTGCCGGACTCCCGCGCCCGGGTTCTGCGACAGGGTCGTTCACAACTACTGGGCGTCATGTTCGACGTTCAGCATCCCTTTCACGCGGATCTCCTGGAGGGAATCTATGCCGCGGCCGAGCCGGCCGGCTACGACGTCGTCCTCAGCGCCGTGGCCGCCACCCGCAGCGAAGAGCGAGCCGTGAACACCCTGCTGGCCGACCGGTGTGAAGCCCTCATCCTGCTCGGTCCGAAGGCCCCCAAACGCTGGCTGGCCACCCTCGCCGCCCGGATCCCGGTCGTCGTCGTCGCTCGCACCCTGAAGGACCCCGCAATCGACGTCGTGCGAACCGCGGACGCCGAGGGCATCCAGCTTGCCGTCGACCACCTGGTCGGTCTCGGGCACACGCGAATCACGCACATCGACGGCGGCGACGCACCCGGTGCGACCCAGCGCCGTCGCGGCTACCGATCAGCCATGCACCGCCATGGACTCGACGCGCACGTACAGATCGTCCCCGGAGGCCTGGCCGAAGACAGTGCCGCCCGCGCCACCAACACGCTACTGGCCCAAAAGACCCTTCCGACTGGCATCCTGGCTTTCAACGACCGGTGCGCCACCGGCGTTCTCGACATCCTCCTTCGAGCCGGCGTGGCGATCCCAGGCCAGGTCTCCGTGGTCGGCTTCGATGACAGTCACCTGGCCGGCTTCTCCCACATCAACCTCACGACCGTGCGACAGGACGCCTCGGTGATGGCCGAACTGGCGGTGGACCGTGCCATCCAGCGCCTCACCCATCAGGCAGACACCCCACTCTCCGACGCTGGTGGACATCAGGTGGTCATCCCGCCCACGCTGGTCATCCGCGGCACGACCGGCCCGATCGCGCACGTCCTTCCGACCTAGCCCGCAGCGCCCGCCCAGCATCCGACCAGCGATCACCATGGAGGAACACCATTCCACCGATCGGCGAAATATCCATTTCCGCGCCTGATTTGGTGCTGGCACAGCGCGAGCCGACGGATCGCTTCAGCACCCCGAGTTCGATCGGTGTTGACGTCCGGACGTCGACGGCGGGCCTCGGTCTGCGGGTCGAGGTTGCCGCCCTCGAGCAGGTCAGTCGGGTCCTGCTGCGCTGGCGGCGGAGCATCGAGCCGGGTGTTCTGGTGCTCGGGGACGCTTGGGAGCGGTCCTACGGGGATCTTCAGTGGCGGGGCCACCAGCCGGAGCGGGTACTGCCCTGGTCGATGCTGGTTCACGCCCCGGCGACCGGAAGCACCTGGGGGTTCGGGGTCGAGGTGCGGGGGGCGTCCCTCGCCTTCTGGACCGTGGACGAGCAGGGCCTCTCGCTCTGGCTCGATCTGCGCAGCGGTGGTCAGGCGGTGCGCCCTGGGGATCGTGCCGTCCCGGCGGCCGTCGTCCGGGCGGTCCACCACGACCAGACCCCGTTCGCGGCGCAGGTCGCGCTCTCTCGGCTGCTCTGCCGCGACCCGCTACCCGTCGGCCCGATTGTCGGCTGCAACAACTGGTATTACGCCTACGGTCGCGATTTCGATGCCTCAGCGGTCCTGCGGGACGCGCGGGTGGTCGCCGAGCTAGTGGGTGATCACCCGGTGCGCCCCTTCGGTGTCATCGATGACGGCTGGTCGCCCGACGGCATGGCCGACGGGCGCCTGGCATCCGGCGGTCCGTGGGACGCCGGGCGGCCCGGAACCTTTCCCGATCTGCCCGAGGTGGCGGCGGCGATCGCCGGGCAGGGCGTCCGCCCGGGCATCTGGTTCCGCCCGCTGCTGACCCGGCATGAGCCACCGGCCGGATCGGTCGGGCCAAGAGACGGCGCTTTTGGGCTCGACCCCAGCCATCCGGCCACCTTGCGGACCGTCGCCGAAGACGTCGCACGCCTGCGGGCCTGGGGATTCGAGCTGATCAAGCACGACTTCTCCACGTATGACCTGCTCGGCCGCTGGGGCCCAGCCTTCGCCGGCTCCCCCGCACCGGACGGCCTGCGGCTTGCCGACCCGACCCGGACCACGGCAGAAGTGCTGGTCGATTTCTACACCACCGTGCACCAGGCCGCCGGTGGTGCGGTCATCATCGGCTGCAACGTCGTCGGTCACTTGGCAGCCGGGCTGGTCGAGGTGCAACGGACCGGGGACGACGTGTCCGGTTTGGCCTGGGGGCGCACCCGGCGGACCGGCGTCAACACTCTGGCATTTCGCCGCGCCCAGCACGGTGCCTTCTTCACGGTGGATGCGGACTGCGTGCCGTCCACTCCGATGACCGACTGGACGCTCAACCGCCGCTTCCTCGACCTGATTTCCCGCTCCGGGACCGCATTGTTCGTCTCAGTTGACCCGGCGACCCGAACCGACGCCGTGGACGCCGACCTGTCGGTGGCCCTACGCCGGGCGCTGGACGGCGGACAACCCGGAGGCGTCGAGCCACTGGACTGGCTGCAGACCACCTCCCCCTCGCGGTGGCGCTGCGGAGACCAGGAAATCCACTACGACTGGCTGGAACCTTGGGGTGCAAACCCGTTGTCGGCGTAAGGCGGTGGCGCGCTCGATGCGGTCACCGACGACACCACGGCCATCGTGTGGCCGAAGTCCGCGCCACCCTCAGTGCTCTGGGCTGGATGCTCGCTGCGTGAGCACCGTGAGGAGGACGGCGGAGTCCTCGATCGCACTCAGATTGTGCACCTGGGGCGGGATGTCGAAATAGGAACCAGCGGCCCCTTCCCAACTGTCCTCGGCAGTGGCAAGCCGGACGCGGCCCTGGAGGACCTGCAGGGTCGCCTCTCCCGGGCTCTCATGATCGTCCAGACGCCGGCCCGCGACCAGCGCGAGCAGCGTCTGATGCAGCGCATGCCCGCGCCCGCCGCGCACGGTATGGGCGCTCCTGCCGCTGGCCGCCTGCCGGGCGACTTCGAGTTGTTGGTCGGCTAGAGCGATCAAGGAGAGCGGTTGCATATCAATGCCTTTCGCTATCAATTGAGGCTTCCGCGAGAACGAGGGGGCCGATCCCATCCCGCAGAACACCGGCTCGGGAAATGGGTCGACCTGTTCGACAGTAGCCGACCTGCCGAGCGCCCTGCCTCAAAGGACGATGGTGACAAGGAACTTCTCGGTCCAGGGACTTTGTGCTCTGGCGAACCAAGGCGTTCGAGACCACGCTTGCCTTTCCGTCACCATCCGAGCGTCGATGATCGGCGCCGGTCGCCGGACCGAGCCTGATCGAGAGGATCCCAGGAGAGATCATGAGAACCGACCGCTTACTCGGCGCCGGGCTCGCCTCGCTAGGTGGGCTCGTCATCGTCTACGTTCTCTTGGGCCCGCTTGTCCTGGACGTGATCCATTTTCGGACGTCGGCCTCGGGCCTGAACCAGATCCGCGGCGGCGACCTGGCAGCGCTCGTCGTCGTCGCCCCGGTCTGCCTGACGATCGGATGGCTCGCCTGGCGCGGAAACCCGGCGGCGCCCACGCTCGCCCTCGCCCCGGCGATCTTCGCGATGTACACCTACTCTCAGCTCATTCTGGGCAACGAATTCCTGCACCTGCCGGGGAACGTGGAGCGGTTCTTCCCCCTGCTGCTGACGATCTTCCTCGTCGCCACGGCGATCACACTGCGCTGCTGGCACCTCGCGCAACCCGAGAAGCTGCCCTCCACCTCGTCCCGACTCGAGCACGGCAGCGGCATCCTCCTGATCGTCATCGCGGTGTTCGTTGTTCTCGGAATCCACCTGCCGAACCTCGTCGACGCCCTCCGTGACCACCCGAAGGGCGCCGCCTACCTGGCCACACCGACGACTTTCTGGGTCGTCAAGTTCTACGACCTGGGCATCGTCGTACCTGCCGCGCTCACCGTCGGCAGCGGCCTGCTGCGACGGCGGCCGTGGGCGCGCAAGCCCGCGTACGCGATCCTCGGCGGCTACGTACTGCTGGGCTGGTCGGTCGCTGGGATGGGCTGGAGCATGCTGCTCAGCAATGACCCGGACGCGTCCCTGCCCTTGGCGATCGGCCTGACCGCACTCGCCGGCGCGGGCGCGGTGTTCGCCTACTTCCTCTACCGGCCCCTTTTCCGGCTTCCTGCCCAGGCTGATGAGCCCGGCGGATCGTGACTTGTCCTCCTCGACCAGCCGGTTTCCGTCTGCCTATCGAATAGCTTCCGCCGCGGTCGTCCTGGTGTGGGCAGTTGCCGGGGCGGTGTGGCGGGCGCTGCGCAGGAGGCTGATGCTGACGGCCAGGGTCCACCAACTCCACAGGGCGCCCATGCTGGCGGTGGTACCCCAGCCCTGCGCGCTGTAGAAGTCAGCGGCGTCGTCACCGAAGTACACGGCCGGCAGGAAGGCGAGGTTGATCGCGGCGAGCAGGTAGGCAGAGCGTCCTACCCAGCGCGGCAGCAGCCCGAGCCGGGAAACCGCGATTCCCAGGGCGATCAGGAACAGGGCCATCAGGAGGCGGGAGATGCCGCCTTGCATGAGGTACTGGGCTGCGGCGAAGGGTCCTTCCGTGGTGGTATCGATGTCGCGATCCACCGAGATCGCCGCGCCCACCTCCATGGACTGGGGGACGAACACCATCGCCACCCACAGCAGGCCGGCGAGTTGGACGATGCTCGCGATCCAGTCGTAGGCCGGGTTGACCTGGCGGATGAGTTGGCGCAGCCCGATGAAGTAGACGAGGTAGAGCGTGCAGCCGGTGATGCCCAGGAGGCTGCGGGTCAGGATGTTCCAGTCCGGTGGGGTCTCGTAGACGAAGTACAGCGGGACCTGCACGATGATGAAAAGGCTGGCGATCAGGCCGAAAAGACCGGTGTACTTGCGGATCGTGGTTTCGGACACGATGGGTTCCCTCCCGATTTCGCGATGGATATTGGGTCTACTCCGCTGGACCACCCGCGATGACACTTCCGCCGGTACACCGATCGGCGATCAACCCGTAAGGCGAGACGTCTCGTCTTGTGTCATTTACGGTAAATCGTCCCTTCGATCCAGTCAAGACGCTTCGTCTCGTCTCGTGACCAACAAGACGGTACGTTTCGTCTAGCTGTTAGAATGACTCCGTGCCACCGAACCCAGAACGACGCAGCGAACGGGCCCGCGTCGCCATCCTCGAAGCCGCCCTTGCGCTGTGCCAGGAGCACGGGTATCCGGCCACGACGATGGAGGCCATCGCCAAACGCGCTGGGGTCGGCAAACAGACGATCTACCGCTGGTGGCCATCGAAGGCGGCGGTGCTCCAGGAAGCGGTGAACGAGAATGTCGGCGCCGCGACCGACTTTCCCGACACGGGCGACATCGTGGCCGACCTTCGTAGCCAGATGGCCATGGTGGTCGGCCTGCTCACCAGCGAGACCTTGAGCCCTTACACGCGCGGGCTCATCGTCGCCGCGCAGAGCGATTCCGATATCGCTCGCTCGCTCGTAGCCAACATCATTGAGCCCCGGACGCGGGCCTGCCGGGAGCGCCTAGAGATCGCGGTCAAGCAGGGCCAACTGCGGGACGACGTCGACCTGAACGATGTCGTGGAACTGCTCTATGCGCCCCTCTACTACCGGATGTTGTTGCACACCCGCCCGCTCACTGCCCAACAGGTGGACCACATCCTCGATCTCGCGTTCACCGGCCTCGCACCCTCCGTCGAAAAGCCGGTCAGGGCTCGGCGCCACGCCGGCCGAACGACGAAGTGAGCGGAACCCAGAGCAGAGATCCGATGCGCACCTGCTGACAACGGGAATCGATGGCCTTCTTTTCAGGGCCACGTCAGTGCCATTTCAGCCCTGGGTGTGAGGCTCGGTTCGGCGTCCAATCCTGGCCGCAGCCTCAGAGGGAGAACTATGACGATGACGAAAACCCGTTCCCAGATGGCCTTGACGATGGTGATCGCTGTCGCGATCGCGCTGGTAGCACAGATTGTCGGCTCAAGCGGCGCATCGGCGGCCGTGCCGCGCCCGGTGATCAGGGATGCCCTGTCCCAGTTCGACTCGAAACCCGAGCCGAAGACGGCAAGAGCGAAGTGCCCGGTAGGCACCCGCATCATCGGCGGCGGCGCCCGGGTGAACGGCGGACAGCACGTTGTGATCACCCGTCAGCAACCCGTCCAGGGTTCACCTGACACGTTCGTCGTGAGCGCAGTCGAAGACCAGGTCGGCACGGCGCAGAGTTGGGCCGTCCAAGCCACCGCGATCTGCTCCACCCCGTTGCCCGGCCTGGAGATCGTCAGCGCCACTGGTCCGGCAGGTTCTTTCGGCTTCCAAGGCCAGGGCGCGGACTGCAGTCCGGGTAAGTTCGCCCTCGGTGTCGGTGGCCGAATCAACAACGGGGCCGGCCAGGTGGCCCTCAGTACCCAAGGCGTGGGTCCACAGCGCACCGGGGCAGGCGGCTTTGAAGACCGCGACGGATTCAGCGGTCTCTGGAGCGTGACCGCATTCGCGGTCTGCGCCAGCCTGACATTCGGCGACGTCCAAGTTGTCAGTGTCCAGACGCCCTCCGACACCACCGCCCGGAAGATCTTCAATGTCGATTGCCCTGCCGGTATGAACGTCACCGGTGGCGCGGCGTTCACGAGCGGCGTCGTCGAGGTGGTGAACCCGACCGCGACCCGGGTTCAGGTGATCGCTCGCGCGGAAGGGCTCGTTACCCCCGCAGACCAATGGAGCGTAACCGGCTACGCGTTCTGCGCGTCCTAACCCTGAGGACTATGGGTCGAGCCCCTCGCGCGACACGCGCAAGGGGCTCGGTTCCGTGGTCAGTACACCTAGGACAGGCCCTAGGCAGAGGGCTCGGCGGCGAGTTCGGAGAGCGGGTCGTGCGGCCGGAGGCGCTCGGTGTTCGGGATCCGGCCCGGGCGCCGGGCGAGCCGGGGGGTCAGCAGGACCAGGCCGCTGGCCAGACCGATGGCGCCGAGGACCCACCAGATGCGGTGGTAGTCGGTGGGGGTGGCGGTGCGGGTGTCGCCGACCAGCGCGACGAACAGGCTGACGCCGAGCACGGCGCCGAACTGGCGGAAACTGGCGTTGATCGCGGAGCCGAGACCGAAGCGGGCGGCCGGCAGCGCGGCGACCGCGGCGCCGGACTGCACGGGAAGGGTCAGCCCGATGGCTACGCCGGTGAGAAGCGCCGGGGGAAGCCAGTGCGTGGTCCACTGCGCGGACGGGCCGATCGTGAGCGCGAACGCGGCGCTGGCCAGGGCCCAGCAGGCCGCCCCGGCGAGCAGCACCTTCCGGAAACCGATCCGGCCGGCGAGCCGGCCCGCGAACCGGGCGAGCACGGCGACCATGAGCGGTCCGGGTGCACTGGCCAGCGCCGCCTGCAGCACCGAGTAGTGCCACACCGCCTGCAGGAACACGATGTTGGCCAGCAGCATGCCGTAGAACGCGGTGGCGAACAGCAAGCTGGCCGCGTTGACGAGTCGAAACTGGCGGTTGCGCAACAGGGTAAGGTCCAGCACCGGGTAGCGGGCGGTGGTGCTGCGCCAGCCGAGTGCCGGCAGCAGCAGTGCGGCAAGCCCGAATCCGGCCACCACCCACGGGTCGTCCCAGCCCCAGGACGGCCCTTCGATGACGGAGAAGCTGAGTAACGCCGGGATGGCGGCGAGCAGCAGCGCGCCGACCGGATCCGGCAGAC
>DATINJ010000129.1:0-9446 GCA_035474375.1 Kineosporiaceae bacterium
GCCTCGGACAACGCGACCTACCTCAAGGCGGCCGAGCAGCAGGCCATCGGCGATTCCGTCAAGTTCTCCTCGCTCACGCCGTCCTACGACACGACCTTCCCCGATCAGATCGGGCCCTACTGGAACGGCAAGTTCTACTCCAACTCCGAGTTCGCGCTGCTGAACTCGACCGAAGCCGACAATGCCAACTGGCGCGCGGTGCTCAAGCAGTACGGCACTTCTGACCAGCCACGGGACTCCTTCTCCCAGGGTGGATATCTTGCCGCCCGCGTCCTCACCGACACGCTCCTCAAGCTCGATCCGGCCACAATCGACCGGGCCACGGTGAGCACCGCCATCCAGGGCGTCAAGGGGTTCAAGAGCGACATGCTCTGCACGCCCTGGTACTTCACCGGACCGGGCGGCCACAACAACGCCAACCATCAGCTGCGCAACGTCAAGCTGGACGCGAATGGTAAGTACGTCGCCGCGGCCGACTGCTTCGAGACCGAGGACCCGGCGCTCGCCGACATCCTCGCCGGGGAGAAGTCGGACCCCTCCCTCCTGGGTAGCTGACGGCGGGATCCGCCGAACGCGGCGCCAGGCCGGCCGGGCTTTCCGGCCTGGCGCCGTACTCATCGTGTCGCCGTCCTCGCACCACTTCGCTCCTACTCGGAAGGCCAGCATGCTCCCCTTCCTCGTCGCCGGGCTGGCGCTCGGCTCCCTCTATGCCCTTTCGGGTACCGGCCTGGTGCTGCTCTATCGCGCCTCCGGCACTCTCAACCTCGCCCAAGGTGCAGTCGGCGCTGTCTGCGTGCTGATTGCCTGGGAGCTCCACCAGAACCACGGTCTCCCGATCGAGGCCGCCCTCGCGCTCGGTCTGCTTCTGGCGCCGGTGATGTCGGTGCTCTGGGGACTGCTGATCGGCTCGAGACTGGCCGGGCGCGATCCGGTTGTCCAGGCGACCGCGACCCTCGGGCCCGCCCTGGGGTTGCTGGGCCTGGCGAACTGGTATTGGAACGACAAGGCGCGCACCCTCCGGCTGCCGACCGATCTCCAAGGCTTCGCCATCGCCGGGGTGCGGGTCTCGATCACCCAGCTCGCGGCGCTGCTGCTGGCCGTCACGGTCACTGCGGTCGCCACCTTCTTGCTTCGGACCACCCGCGCCGGAACCTCGATGCGGGCGCTGGCCGACGACCGGGAGCTGTCGAGCCTGCTCGGCGTCCGGGTCCGACGGGTGGAGACCCTGGCGTGGGCAATCTCCGGAGTCCTCGCGGGCGCCAGCGCAATCCCGCTGGCTGACCTGACCGTGCTCTCCGCGAGCAACCTCACGTTCCTCGTCATCCCGGCCCTGGCCGCCGCCCTCATGGGTGGGCTGGTCTCGCTCTGGGGGACGCTGATCGGGGGGTTGGTGATCGGGGTGCTCCAGGCCGTCGTGACTCCGGTCGCCGTGTTGGCGCCCTACCGCAACGTCGTTCCGTTTGTCTGTGCCGTCGCCGTGACGCTGTGGCTGAGCAGGCACGTCACCTACACGACCAGGACGGCCGTCACATGAGCATCCCCAGACCCGTGGACCCGGCAGCGCCGGCCCCCGCACCACCCAGGCCCGTCGGCGCCCCGATCCAGCCCTCGACGTCGGCTTCGAAGCCGTCCACCCTCGGCCGTGGCCGACTCCACGGCCGCACCGTCCTCGCGCTGGCCTGCGGCCTGATCGTGACCGTGATGGTACCGACAGCGGTCGGCGCGTACTGGACGAAAGTGCTCACCCTGTGCGTGATCTACGCCGTGGCTGCGGCCGGCGCCCAGGTGCTCTATGGGCGGCTCGGCTTCGTCTCCCTCAACCAGGTCGCGCTCGTCGGTGTCGGCGGGTGGACGTTCCTGCGGGCCGGTCACGCGATCACCCTGCCGCACCCCCTGCTGCTCGTACTCGCCGGGCTCGTCACCATGGTGGTCGGCGTGCTGATCGGCCTGACCAGCTTGCGGCTGAGCGGACTCGCCCTCGCCCTGGTCACCCTGATGGCCGCCGGAGCCTTCGAGATCGTGTTCACTGCCGTCGGCTTTCCCGACGGTGGCTCCGGCGCGCTCGGCAAGGCCACCGGCGGTCAGCTGTCCGCGGCCCTGCCGCGACCGGGCTGGCTGGATTCCGACGCAACCTTGTTCGTGTACACGACAGCAGTCGCCGCAATGTGTTTCACCCTCCTCTGGTGGCTCGTGCGCGGCCGGGCCGGCCGGGCCTGGATGGCGATCGGCCAGTCCGTCCCCGGAGCTCTGGCCACCGGGGTCGACGTCACCCGCTACCGACTGGTGGCGTTGGCCTCGACGTCCTTCGTCAGCGGCGTGGCCGGCGGCCTGCTGGCAACCGGCGACGGCCGCCTGGACCCGGTCAGTTTCCCCGCCCAGCAGTCGATCGTGCTCTTCGCCGTGGTGCTCATCGGTGGCGCGTACAGCCTGCTCGGTGCGGCCATCGCCGGACTGTTCTATGCCGGGCTACCTGCCGTCCTCGATCAGTTCGGCGTCCAAGGCAACCTCATCCTGGTGGTCTTCG
Source organism: Kineosporiaceae bacterium (assembly GCA_035474375.1). Lineage (GTDB taxonomy): Bacteria > Actinomycetota > Actinomycetes > Actinomycetales > Kineosporiaceae > JANNPJ01. The sequence goes on from DATINJ010000129.1 coordinate 2,525, forward strand.
GTGCCGGGCTGGTGCATTCACTGATCACCTCGCCGCAGGGTATCGCCGGCCAGCTCCACCACGCGGCCGAAAGCCGGCGAGCGCGCCGCCGGACCGGCGGAAGCACCGGCCCCGCACTGACCGAAGGGAGCAGTAGTGCTTGAAATCCAGGGCGTGACAGTCCAGTTCGGCGGTGTTCGACCGCTCAACGACGTCACGCTGACGGTCTCGCCGGGGGTCACCGGGCTCATCGGTCCTAACGGCGCCGGAAAGACGACGCTACTGAACGTGCTCTCCGGCTTTGTCCGCCCGGTTGCGGGCACGGTGAGCAGCCACGGCGAGCGCTTGGATGCGATGGCGCCACACCGCCGCGCACAGTGGGGTTTGCGACGCTCGTTCCAGGCTGAGCAACTGGTGCTCACCCTGAGCGTGCGCGACAACGTGCGGCTCGTCGTGGAGAACATCGGTGCGCCGGGAAGCGATGTCGAGCGCGTGCTCGACGCGGTCGGTCTCACCGAGCCGGACCGGCGCGCCGGCGTGCTCAGCATGCTCGAGCGACGCCTGCTCGAGCTGGCCCGGGCGATGGTCGGACACCCCCGAGTCGTCCTGCTCGACGAGCCCGGAGCGGGTCTGGCTGAGGCAGACGCCCGCCAACTCGAGCCGCTGATCCACGAGCTGGCCGACCCCCCGGGCACCGTCGTCCTGCTCATCGACCACGACATGGACCTGGTGCAGAACGTCTGTCGCGACTTGGCCGTGCTCGACTTCGGCCAGCTGATCGCGACCGGTCCGGCCGCGCAGGTGCTCGCGAATCCGGTTGTCGCTAAAGCCTATCTGGGAACTGAGGAGGTCGCATGACCGGCCGTACCCGCCAAGGGACCACCAGGACGGCGACCCTGCCGACCGGCGACGCACTTCTCATCGAGGGCCTCACGGTGGCCCGGGGCGGGCGCGACGTGGTACGTGGAGTGGACCTGACGGTTCCTCGTGGCGAGATCACCGCCTTGCTCGGGCCGAACGGTGCGGGCAAGTCCAGCCTCGTCCTGGCTTTGGCCGGTGTTCTGCCGTCCCGGGCCGGCTCGGTGCGGATCGGGGCGACGTCGCTGCTGGGTCTGTCATCCGACCGGGTGCGAGGGCACGGGGTCGCCGTCGTGCCCGAGGGGCATCGCGTACTGGGCAGCCTCAGCGTCGCGGACAACCTTCGGGTGGCAGCCGGACGGATGGCTCGGGACGAGGAAGCAGCCGGCCGCGAGCGAGTGCTGGCGCTCCTGCCGGAGTTACGTGACCTGATGGACCGCCCCGCGGGCAAGCTCTCGGGCGGTCAGCAGCAGATGGTCGCGCTCGCGCAGTCGGTCATCGACCCTCCCGATTTCCTGGTCATCGACGAGCTCTCGCTGGGCCTGGCGCCGGTGGTGGTGCGCCGACTCGTCCCGACACTGACCGAGATCGCCGCGTCCGGCGTCGGCGTGCTGTTGATCGAGCAGTTCACCGCCGTGGCCTTGTCCATCGCGACCACGGCGGGAGTCCTGGTGCGCGGGCGGTTACGGCTGCTGGAGAGCGCGCAGGTGCTGCGAGAGCGGCCAGAGCTCGTCCACGACGCCTACCTCGCTGGGCAGGGTAGCTAGGGCGCGTCCTCAGCTGCGCGGCACCAAGCCGGTGGGCATCGATCTCGGGGAGAGCGCGCGCATCCGGTACTCGCGCGGGCTCAAGCCGTAGGCGGACCGGAAGGAACGGCTGAACCCCGCAGCGTCCAGCAGACCCCATCGCGCGGCCAGAGCGGCCACGGAGAAGCGCACGAGCGAAGGGTCGGCAAGGTCGCGACGGCACCCTTCCAGGCGGCGCTCCTTCACCCACCGCGAGACGCTCGTCTCTTCGGCGGCAAAGAGCCGATGCAGGTAGCGCAGGGAGATGTGGTGCGCGGTGGCGATCGTCTCCGGCGTCAGCTCAGGATCATCCAGGTGCCGGTCGAGCCAGCCCTGGATCGCCAGCAGCCGCACGGTGCTGACCCGCTCCGGCTCGGTGGTCGCGAGGTCGAGCCGATCCAGGTACAGCGTCTCGAGCAGGGCGATGACATTGTGCGCAAGCCGCGAGCTGAGGACCGGATTGTCCTGGCTCGTCAATTCGGCCAAGCCGGCGAGGAACGGGGAAACCAGCGCGCCAACTCCGTCCTGACCGCTGATGCGCAGGGCGGTGACCGCCCGCACCGAGTCCCGTGGCAGCCCGAGAAGCTGAGCGGGAAACATCAGCACGAAGGTCTCGAAACTCGCATTGTCGTCGTAACGCAAGGTATAGGGCCGGGTTGTGTCGTACAGCGCGAGGTCCCCCGGGCCCAGCTTCGCCTCGTGGCCGTCCTGGCTGATCCGCCCGGTCCCGCGGATCTGCAGAGCCACCTTGAGTAGCCCTGGATCGTTGCTCCCGATGGTGCGGCGGGTTCGCTGGACCTGATGCGAGGCGGCCGCGATCCGGGTCAGCTGAATGTCTCCGAGCGTGACGTTGGCCAGTTCGCCCCGAAAGACGCCGGTCACGTCCGTCCGACACTCCAGTGGCACGAACGTCGAGGAGACGGCGTTCTTCCAGTACTCGAACCCGTCTCGGTCGTCGACCGCAGACGTGCTGAGCCTTGTGGTTCGCGCTGATGCGAGCATTGCGGTCATCGTGCCTCCTGGCGACGTTGCCAGCGCTGGGAACTGGGACGGGTGCGGGGTGGAGGTGTGCGGGTCAGCCATGCGGATGCCTGCCGCAGCGGGCTAAGAGGACGACGAAACCGGGACAGCCGCGGCCTGGGCCGGAGCTGCGGCCAGTCCGACGGCACGGTGCGCGGCGTCGATCAGGGCCCGCGCATCCCTGGTGACCGCCGCGATGTGGCCATCGGGGCGCACCAGCCAATACTCACCCTCAGCCAGCCCCAGACAGCGTCGACCCAGACCGTTTCCGGCCACCGCGTCGACGTCCAGCACCGCGACCGGCGCCGCGACCGAGGTCAGGGCCTCCCGCGCCCGCTGCTCGCTCGCCGTCCCGGCCACCAGGACCAGAAGACCGTCTCGGACCAGTTGTCGTAACCGGGTGATCGTCGGCTGATCAGGGATCGTCACCGGGAAGTCCGGAACCAGGACACCGGGTGCGGGATCCGGATACTGCCCCTTGGGCGGGCGCGCCGGGGCGGCTCGGGTCGGATCCGGGGTCACCAGGGGTGAATTCACGTACCAGTAGGGCTCGGCGAGCCGGCCGGAGTCGACGAGCGGGTGAACCGACGAGTCGTCAACGGCTTGCTCGAGAAGGTCCCTGCGGTGTTGCCAGGCGGCCGGGTCCCGGGGGGCCAGGAAGTTCATCGTCGCCGTGGAGACCGCGAGGTTCTCCCGCGCGGCCGCCAGACGCTCGACGTGATAACTGTCCAGAAGCACCTCCTCCTCGCCCCAGCCGTTGCGGGCGAACGCGATCTTCCAGGCCGCGTTCTCGGCGTCCTGGACGCCGGAGTTCAGCCCCCGGGCGCCGAACGGCGAGACCAGGTGCGCGACGTCGCCGGCGAGCAGCACCCGCCCGACCCGGAAGCGGTCGGCGCAGCGGGCATGAAAGCGGTAGACGGACTTCCACACGATCTCGTAGTCCCGCTCGCCCACGATCTGGCGGATCCGGTGCTCCAGCGCGCCGGAGGCCTCCTCCGCAGCCAGGTCGTACCCGGGCGGTACCTGCCAGTCGATCCGGTATGTCGAGTCCGGGCACGGGTGCACGAGCACCTGCCGGCCCGGATTCCACTCCGGATCGAAGTAGAACCGACGCTCGCGAGACCAGGCCCCCAGATCGGCGCGGAGGTCACAGATCAGGAAGGGATCGGTGAACGATTCGCCCTCGAAGGTGACGCCGAGCACCGTGCGCAGCCGCTCGGCCCGGGCACCACCACAGGCGATCGCGTGGCTGCCGCGCAGCAACACCTCCGCGTTGCCATTCAGGCAGGTGAGCGTTACACCGTGGTCGTCCTGGCGGACGTCGATCACTTCGTGATCCCACCGCACCTCGATCAGCGGCTGCCGGGCGATCTGCTCGTCGAGCAAGGCCTCCGTGCGCGACTGGGAGAGGTTCACGAACGCCGGCAGCGGCGAGGCCCCCCGGTCGACCCACTGGGTCGCGAACAGCTCGCGGTCGCGGTACATCGTGCGGCCCGTCGTCCAGGTCACGCCCTCAGCGGCGATCTCGTCACCGGCACCGACGGCACACCAGACATCGATCACGTCACGCTGCTGCACCAGGGCCTTGCTCCCGACCAGATCACGCTCGGGGCGGGTGTCAACGACGATGACCGGCAATCCCCACCGAGCCAGCAGCAGCGCAGCCGTCTGACCGACGGGACCGGCTCCGATGACGAGTACCGGCTCGATCGGAAACACCTGGGACATGGCTGTGCTGGTTTCCTCGCGCTGGGCCGGTTGCTGGTCCACGATCTGTCCTCTTTCGTCCGCTGGATATTCGCCCGCTGGAACCGCAATCAGGCCTGCAGTTCGGCCCAGACCTCGCGGTCACGCTCAGCAGTCCAGATCCGGGGCCAGTCAATTCCCTCGAATTCGTCCCACAACCGGGCGACATCGAAGGGCAGACAATGCTCGAAGATCGGCCAGCCGCCGAAATCCTCCACGAGCGCGCCGTGTGCGGCCGCGAAGGCCTCCGGCAGCGAACCACCACGGGCATGGACGGCGCCGACCTCGCTCAGCATCGTCGTCAAGAAGCCGCGGGTCTGCTCGACGGCCGCGTCGACGGCGTCCCGACCGCGGGCCACCGCCCCTCGGCCGCCGACCAGCACCTCCGCCTCGAAAGCCTTGACAGCGTCAAGAGTTCCAGCCGACCAGTCCCGGTGGAACGCGTCACCGGTGTAGAGCGCAGCCCGTGCCTCGACGAGGTCACCGGCGAAGAGGATGCGGTCCTTCGGCAACCACGCGACGATGTCGCCGGCCGTGTGACCGCGCCCGCAGTGCTGCAGGACGAGCTCGCCACGATCGCCCCCGAGATCGATCGACAGTCGGTCGGTGAAGGTGACGTCCGGCCAGGTGAGCCCGGGAATCGAGGCCGGCTCCTTGAACAGCCTTGGCATCCGCCCGAACTCGCTTTCCCAGTCCTGCTGGCCTCGCTCGGCGATCAGCCGCCGAGTCTGCTCGTGCGCGATGATCGTCTGCGCCTCGAACGCGCTCGCACCGAGCACCCGCACCGCGTGGTAATGGCTCAGGACCAGGTACTTCACCGGCTTGTCCGTGTGCTTGCGCAGCTGCTTGAGCCAGTCCCCGGCCGCCACCGGCGTGGCCCGCGCCTCGAACGCGACAACGAAGTCCTCCCCCTCGATGGCACCCACGTTCGGGTCGCCCTGCGCGGTGAGGGCGTAGACGCCGTCCGCAAGGACCTCGAGGGTCTCCGTCTTCTCATCCAGGTCCGCGGATGATGCGAAGGGCTTGACCACCACGAATTGCTCCGTTCTATAATAGAATGCTGCGTTCGCTATCTGAGCGCCTGAAAGGACGGTAAGCCTCGGCGAGGCCTTTCGTAAAGGGTTTGACAACATGAGAGGCCGTCGATGCCTGTAGTTCATCCTGAGCCGAACGTCACGGGCTCCGCCATCAGCGACGCGGTGGAGGGGACGCGGTCCCAGACCCTGCACCGAGGCTTGTCCCTGCTGGAACTTGTCACCGAAGCGCCGGCACCGCCGTCCCTGCCCGATCTTGTCCGCACCAGCGGCCTGCACCGATCGGTCGCCTACCGACTGCTGCGCACCCTGGAGGACCACCGGCTGGTCGAGCGGACGGCGGACGACCGATACGTCGCCGGCCTCGGCCTGCTCGTGCTGGGCCGCGGGGTCGCGGGCGACCTGCGCTCCGCCGCGACCGCAATCCTGCCGGGACTGGCCGACGACCTCGCGATGACGGCGTTCGTCGTGGTCCGGGACGGCGACGAGGCCGTCACGCTGATGTCCGTCGAACCCGTCGGTTCCACCGCACACGTCACTTACCGACCGGGTACCCGGCACGCCGTGGACCGTGGGGCCCCGGGCATCGCCCTGCTGGCCGCCGGACCCGAGCAACCCGGCGAGCGGCCGGAGGTCACCACCGCGAGAAGCTCCGGTTGGGCCAGGTCGCACGCCGAGGTGCTGCCCGGGCTGTCCGCCGTCGCCGCACCCGTACCCTCGCACCGCGGCCCGGCGACAGCGGTGTGCGTCGTCTACGCCGGCACCGACGACCTCAGCCGGCTCGCTGTCCGCGTCATCACGGCGGCCGGCGCCCTCGCCGCCCGCCTGCACTGACCCGGGCAAGACGGCGGCCCCCGACGCCGTCCCCCGACGTCGCGAATGTGCGCCCAGGAACAAGCAATCGTGCACGGTCTGACAATCTCGCGCCCGCCCATCGACGCAGGATCAGGCTGGCGCTCGTGTGGCCGCGTTCAGACGCGGGCCGCTGCTCGACGCGGCGGCCCTGTCCAAACTCCGCGGTGATCATCAATGCCAGTGAGTTAAGCGCTGGAGTAACTGGGGGTGAGGTTGCCTGAGGTCGCATCTGCTCCGCTTCTACCCGTGATCATGCCTTGACAGGACATAGAAGCGTCACTTGGGAGGCGCGTCAGCGCCGGCGTGCCCTGGCCTGACGAGCAAGCGTGCATGATCACGGTTGTTGGTCAGGGGTCCCGTGGTCGCTTAACTCACCGGCACTGCGGTGATCATGCACGGTTGCCCGCCATGAGGGTGGGCAAGCGTGCATGATCACGGACCAGAGACGGGCAACCGTGCATGATCACGGACCAGAGACGGGCAACCGTGCATGATCACGGACCAGAGACGGGCAACCGTGCATGATCACGGCGGTTGGAGCGAAACACGCAGGGAGACTCATGAGGACGTGGCCGACGACGCTCGCGGGTCGAGTGGGTCAAGTCCTGCTCGGCCTGGTGATGGCCTCGGTCGGGATCTGGCTCA